>NZ_RXIU01000034.1 GCF_004217665.1 Candidatus Magnetaquicoccus inordinatus
GGCAAAAGATTAAAGGCAAAAGATTAAAGGCAAAAGATTAAAGGCAAAAGATTAAAGGCAAAAGATTAAAGGCAAAAGATTAAAGGCAAAAGATTAAAGGCAAAAGATTAAAGGCAAAAGATTAAAGGCAAAAGATTAAAGGCAAAAGATTAAAGGCAAAAGATTAAAACCAAATCCCAGGGATTCCATCCCTGGACCCGGCCAGGGAGGTGCCCTCCCTGGACCCGCAATAGTTTTGGATGGCGTCAAAAAAAGATGAATATCTATACATATAAGGGTCGTAACCGCCAGGGCAAAACAGTCAGCGGTGAACTGACCGCCGCTTCTGCCGAAGATGCAGCTTCACAACTGCTGCATCGGGGCATCGTCCCTTTGTCGGTCAAAAGCCAGGATCGATTGTTTGGTTTGGGCAAGCTGGAAGAGCTGTTGGGGGGAACCCCACCAAAGCCAGAACATATCGTCTTGTTCTGTCGGCAAATGCAAACCTTGGTACGCTCGAGGGTGCCAATGAACCGGGCAATACGTGGGGTGCAAGGCGGGGTCAGCAACAAAATGTTGTATAACGCCTTGACACAAATTTCCGATGGCCTGGAGGCGGGCAAGGATCTGTCAGCCTGTTTGGCAGATCATCCAAAAATGTTTAGCCGCCTGTTTGTCAATATGGTCAAGGTGGGGGAACAGACAGGGCGCTTGGAAGAGGCGTTTGGACAGTTGTATCGCTATCTGGAGTTGGATTATACCACCCGCAAACAGATTCGTTCGGCAATGCAATATCCGCTGTTTATCCTGTCAGGCATGGGGGTGGCCATGTTTGTCATGACCTACTATGTGTTGCCCAATTTTTTTGAATTTTTTGCCTCCTTGAAAATGGAATTACCATGGCAGACGCGGATATTGATCAATGTCTCCCACTTTGTGGTCGATTACTGGTATCTGTTGTTTTTGGCAGCCTCGGGGCTGGTGTGGGGATTCAAAAACTATGTGCAGACCCCAGAAGGAGAGCTGTGGTGGGGGGGGATGAAGTTACAACTGCCCGTGGTAGGAAGTATTATCAAACGCGGTACACTGGCCCGCTTTGCACGCGCTTTTGCCATGGGTATACGCTCCGGGGTGCCAATATTGGCGGTCTTGGAATCGGTCTCCCAGGCGGTGGATAACCGGTTTGTGGCAAGCAAAATTCGTGAGATCATGTGGAGTATCGAAAGGGGGGAGACCTTGGTGCAGGCAACCTATGCGACCGGCATCTTTCCGCCCTTGGTAGTGCAAATGATTGCGGTGGGTGAGGAGACGGGGTCGATTGAACAGACGATGACCGATGTGGCACAATTTTATGAACAAGAGGTGGAGTATAGTGTCAAAAATTTAAGCAGTGCCATCGAGCCGTTGATTACCGTCATGATGGGGTTGATGGTAATGGTATTGGCGATGGGCGTATTTGTCCCCTTATGGGATATGATTCGTGGGGCCAGTCGGCAATGAGTGGGGTGTGGGCAAAACGATGAAGGCTTTGATCAACAAGCTGTTATTGCGCAAGGTCACGCATGGATTACAGGCAGGTATTTGCTGGAACAGTCGCGGTGTGGGCATGGTAGCAGTCTCAGGGATCGAAAAACAGGGGCTGCCAGAGATCAAGGTGCAGCTTTGGCAAGCATGGGATGGCCCACAAGGCAAGGCCGCCCTGTTGTATGGTTTGGCCACTGAACATGGTTTGCTGAAGATTCCCTTCAATTTTTGTCTGGATAGTGAAAGTTATGAAATTTTTCCCAACGAAGCAGCCGATGTGGACAAAAAAGAGCTGGCTTCGGCGATGAAGTGGATTATTCGCGATCGTTTGCACTGTCCCGTCGATGAGGCGGTGGTGGATTGTTTTTATATTCCCGATCCGATCCGCGTATTGCCGCAGCGTCGGGTCTATGTGGTGGCAACAGAGCGTAAGGTGATTCAAGAGCAGTTGAATATATTACGCCCTTCCCGGTTACGCCTGCAGGCGATCGAGGTGCCAGAACTGGCGCTGAACAATCTGATGGCCTATTTGCCGGAGAGCAAGCATGGGGTTGCTTTGTTGTATTATCCGCCGGAGCGGGAGAACGGGATTTTGTTGATAGCACGTGAGGGCAATCTCTATTTTACCCGCCGGGTGCGGGCGCTGACAGAGTCGGCAGAAGAGAGCCTGCCCTTGTTGGATATGATTGCCGGGGAGATTCAACGCGCTTTGGATTTTGTGGAGGCAACCTTTACCCAAAGTGCGGTGGAGGTGCTCTATTTGCTGCACGATCCTGAGCGCGAGGATGGGTTGCGTGAGGCGTTGGCTCAGCGTTTAGGAGTGCGCTTGAAGCGCTTGCGGGCGCAGCAATTTCTGTCGGCAGAGCAAGAGGTAGAGGATAGGGCATTTTTTCATCTGTTACCAGCGTTGGGAGAGGCGTTGCGGCCTGTCGAGGTGGAAGCAGCATGAGGCCGCGGATTAATTTATTACAGGAAGAGCTGTTTTCCGTCAAAAGCGACTGGCTGGATGCTGAAAAGGCTTTTTGGATTTTGCTGGTGGCGCTGGCACTGGTGCTGACGGGTGGCCTGTTTGTTCTGGGCGACAGCGCTCTGCTCTATTGGGAAGTGAGTCAACTGCAGACGCAGGAGTCGGTGTTGAAAAATCGTTTGGCACAATTGACGGCAGCATTTCCCAAAAGTGAGGAGGATCCTGCACTGCTGGAACGTTTGGCAGTATTGGAAAAAGAGATCAAGGTCAAAAAGCAGGTGTTGGAGCTGTTGTCCGGGCAGCGGATTGGCAATCGGCATGGCTTTTCAGGACAATTTGTGCAATTGGCGCGTGGCAACTGGCCGGAGATGTGGTTGACCCAGATTCAGCTCTTGGATGGGGGGCGGCAGGTGGTTTTTGTGGGACGCACATTGAAGGTTGGTGAGTTGTTTGATTTTATTAAACAATTGACTGGTGATGGGGTGTTCAAAGGCATGCAGTTTCCCTATTTTCAGATGGGTGCTGTACAGGATGTGCAGACTCTCCCAGCGGCGCAGACGCGCTTTATTCTGGCGACCCGTTTGGATCTGTTGCAACGGGCCTGGAAGGGAGATTTAAGCGCTGCCGAGCGCACGGAATTTGAGAAGGGGCAACCGGGGAGATCCTTGCTGGGTGGAAAGTAGAGAAGCAGGGAGAGGGTCGGGTGCCGATAGAGAGTAGAGTGGCATGAGGTGTGCTTTGTGGGGGAGATGGCCAAGCTGCCGACAAAATCCCGGCGGCACCAGGCAGAGAAGAGCAACGACCGACAAAAAAGCGTTTGCCGTTGGGTGTGCCTCATAGTATGGTGAGGCAGGTAAAATCATTTGTTAAAGGAATGATCCATTCCATGAAAAAAGTATGTGTTGGTGTTGGGCTCTCCTGGTTGTGGATGCTGCTGACACTATTGGCGGTCAATGCGCAGGCGGTGGAGGGGCCCTCTCCGGAGAGTCGGCATGTGGCCAAGGCAGGAGCGATGCCGTTTAATCCGCGCTATTTATATCCGAGCAGCAAGGAATCTTTTGCCATGGATTGGTTGACCTTGCCGGAGGAGCGGATCATGGCGCTGACCTTTGACGATGGGCCGGACGAGCGTGATTTGGCGATTGCGGCGTTGTTGGATAGTCAGGAGATTCCGGCGACCTTTTTTTATATTGGCAACAAGATCAAGGTATCACCGCACATTGTCAAGGAGATGGCAGGCAAAAAGCACGAGCTGGGTTATCACTCCTATCGCCATCAGCAGATGAGCTGGTTGAGTGCGAAAAGTTTGACGGCTGATTTTCGCCAAGGCAAAGAGGTGTTGGAAAAATTGGGTTTGCAGGTGACATGGTTTCGTCCGCCCTATGGAGATTTTAATTATCGGGTGGTGCAGGAGGCAAAGGATCAGGGGATGGAGACCGTTTTGTGGACCATTGATTCACGGGATTGGGCGGGGATTCCGTCGGCGATCATGGCGCGCAATGTGATTCGGCGTTTTCATCCTGGGGCGGTCATTTTGTTTCACAGTACGCATGCCAATACTTTGCGGGCGTTGCCGGAGATATTGCAGGCGGCGACGCGGGAGCGTTATCGTTTTGTGACACTTGCGGAGTGGCGGCGTACCATTCAAACGGCCAGTTGTCGGGTCAAGAAGAGCCATTGTCCTGAGGAGCCGTTGACGGTAGCCTCACCGAGCAAGGAGCTGCTTTCGGAGGAGGGCAAGGAGGTACCGGTGACGACGTTGGCGCCGGCGGCAGGCAAGGTGATTCCGGCAGCGACGACGGTACCGTTGTTGCCCTCTTCGGTGATTCGTTTTATGCCGGATGGTTGAAAATAGTGTGACTATTCAGCACTTAAAACAACTGCGGGTCCAGGGAGGGCACCTCCCTGGCCGGGTCCAGGGATGGAATCCCTGGGATTTTGTTTTTAATCTTTTGCCTTTGGCGCGCTTTTCACATTAAGCCGACGCGCTTTTTGCGTCGGCGCGGCGCGCCTAATGGAAGCAAGCTGTGCGGATTGGGGCGTTTTTTTGCGCCAATTCACACAGCATCCCCATGGGGGTAGAGCGGGCGAGCCTGCACGAACCTGAATAGTTACGGTGGTTTGTTATAAGCGGGATAGTTACGGTTTGCTGGAAAGGGATGCCCAGGTATAACCGGTGGCAGGGGAGAGCGGGGGTTAGTGGGTGGAGAGTATTGAGCGCGAGCTGATTGTAGAGTTATTGCTACGACAACATCGCGAAATTGAGGAGATATTGGAGCGTTTGGTCTCTCATTTTCGCGAAGATTCGTGGCAGGGGATTGGTTTGCGCACGGCGGGTGATTTTACGGCTTTGAAGGATTTATTGATCAGCCATTTGGAGCAGGAGCAGAAGTTGTTGTTTGCCTGGGTATTGCGCCATGGCACCCACAATCAGCAGTTGGTATATCAAGGATTTTGGCAATCCGGATTAGAGTTGGCGCGTTCGATTCACTATTTTTTCAAGAGTTGGCAGTGGTCGGAGTGTCGGGATCGGGATGTAGAGGGATTTATTCATGATCTGCAGGAGCTTGCCCAGAGCCTGGCCGAACGGATTCATACGGAAGAGCGTCTGTTATATCCCACCTTTGCCCATGATTCCTACATTTCGCCTTTGTTTTTACAGGAAGGGTTACCAGAACAGCCTGATGCCGAGCGTTTGCATCGTCTGACTTTGGAAGCGATCTCCTATTGTTTGTGCAATGAGGAGATTGCACAATTTGAATGGGCAAGCACGGAGACCCCTATCTCCTGGGTGGAGCAGACCGAATTGCTGGATGAGTAGGTTGTTTGTACTGGAGTATATGGATGGTTATCACTACTTCTGCCAATATTTATTATTGCAATTGTCGAACAGTTTTCCAAAATAATATTCTATAATATTATTGATTGTTGTATTCAGTCTTTTTGAAGGGTCTTTTGCTTCTCGAACCAATTTTTCAAAATAATCCGATTTGCCAGCTATAGTAAACGCACGTTCTATTTCCTGTAGTAGATGAATATTTTGATTGCCTTTCATTGCAGCATTGAACGCCCCTTCTAAGAGGTCAATCGTCAATTTTTCCACTTGATCATTTAATACAAATAATCTCATAGCCAGCAAAGGTGCGTCATCTCTAAGTTGTTGGATGTTAAACGCTGGATTATTGGTAAGTTCCAAAGCTCGTTTCCAATCATTTGATATGATGATTATTTCTGCCCATAATTTTTGAAATTCTTTATTGTTATAATAATTGTCATTATATTTTTCTATTAAACCGATAGCTTCATCTGTTCTATCAGCTTTTAGCAATGTTTTGATCATGATCAGGATGATTTCCAGATCTTGACCTAACAATGCAATGACTTTTTCAGAAAATTCTATACAATCTCGATCTTTGTCATTGAAAAATAAATTTTTCGCTATTTCTCTTGCAAGATTAATATCTTTTTCTTTGTCTGCAAGCCATATTTCACGTGCTGTTTCTTCAGAAAAAATGCTTTTCCCCCACTTATTGTTTGCAGAATAATTTTTCTTGATGATGGTTTGTAATAGGGGGTCGGAAGGATCTCTTATGATATTATAATAATTAATAGTTGTTTGTAAAAGAAGATCATTTTTGCTTTGACGCAGTTCATAGAGCTGCAACAGTGCTTGGTAAACTGGTGGATATCCACTAAAATTTGCCAAAATTTCCAGGTTTTCTTGTGCTTTATCAGCATCAAACCAGACCAACTCCTGGGCCTCTTTAAGCAAGCCATGCACATGAGGTCGTAACATCTCTTTTGGGATCAAGCGGCCAAAAAAGTATAAATAATCTTGCAATAAAGTAGATTTTTCAGGTTTGGTTTCCGTGTCCAAAGTTATCACTTCGCGAATTTGCAAGGCTGGATCAGAATGGAGAATATAAATTTCTGATAGAGCCAGGGTGTCTGCCAACTCTACAGCCTCTTCGTTCAGTATATGACGCACCTCCTCGACAATATTTTTTTTTGTTTCTGGGTCAATCTCTTTGGGGATGCGCGTGAGAAGCGGTAAAATTTCCACTGGGTTTGGTCGATCTTCGGGGCGTGGAGCACGTTGTATGGCCTGCAGGACAGCCCGTGTTCCTTCCAGATTTTCCAGGTTGTTGATCAGCAGACAGACCACTACATCTGACAAAACGGTAGTCGCTACCCCGCCGATTTCAGTGATACCAGTCCGGGCGTCGATCAACAAAAAATCGGGTTGCAATTGCTGTTCAATTAACCGCCGCAGCTCCTCAAACAGAGGGATACCGGGAGGATTAATACCGCCATAAAACAGATCATGCCAATTGATAGCTGCCAACTTTTTCCAATAGGCAACAGAGGGTACATCTCCTGCAGGGATCAGGTGTATCGAGCCTTGGCTCTCTTTGCTGCCCACATCATAGACAAATCCGTCCAAAGTGTTGGGTGGTATGCCTTGGGTGACAAAGGTATACAGCAGATCCAGTATCCCGCGTAGCGGTTGTTCAGGAGTATTGCGCAGGTCAAATTTATAGTGCAGGCCGGGTGCTTCCAGATCAAAATCCACCACCACCACTTTTTGCCCAAAACGGGCCAAATATTTGGCCACATTGGCCATGGTCAACGTGCGTCCTACACCTCCTTTGTATGAATAGAATGTAATAGTCTTCATAAGATGCCTTTGCACAAAGCAGGAGAATGTCCGCTAAACGGGGAAGAGTTGCTAAAAAGGCTATCGCTTGATCCTAACCAAAGGCATATGCTGCTTGCGCATGTCTGTTACCCAGATTGTGATATAGTGGTGGAGTAAGAGTAAAAGACAACTTGCCAGGGCCAATTGTATTGACTAATTTCTGTATTTGCATCTCTTTGCCCGCTGCGCACTGTTTTAACAATTCGTCACCTCTTGTGCGCAGAACAGGGGAATTTATTACTGCCTGAGCACTCAGCAGGGTTTGCAATAGGTTTTCAGCAGCTTGCCAATGTCCATTGGGTAAATGTATGTTTTCGACATGATCGAATAATGCAGTAAGGCGCTCTGCGGGCAATTTTTGAATCAATTTTGCCAGATCCTGTTCGCTGATTTCTGGCAGGCCGAGTTTTTGGCATGCGCTAAGTTGTTGCTGTTTGAGATAGGCAAGCAACTCTTTCCAATTCAAAAAGTCTGTTGTTACCGGTTTGAAACCATGTTTGCCGATGGCTTGTGCCAACAAATCCTCTGGAATCGATTGGAGATTCCATTTTTGGTAAGGAGGTTGACAGATCTTGAGCCCTGAATCAGTGCGCACAATTCCCCAGCCATCCTCTTCAGCAATAGCAACAAGTTTTAACATGATCTCACACTTTATCAAGGGTGATGTTATGTTTTGCCAACAGTTCCACTATCTCATGATACCTGGCTAAATTTTGTGCTTCGTTTTTGTCTAGCTTTACTGTTGCGGCTTTGACGACCAACTCTTCATAATCATTCTGATTGGCGATACGTACACAGGCAATGCTCTCTACTGTTGGTGCTTGCCAAAAGAGAGCTTCCACATAAGAGTTTCTGGAACATAGAATATTGGGCCAACTCTCTTCCGGGTGCAACGCAAGCTCTTTGCAATGTTTGATGGTCGCCAGTTTTCCTTTGTGTGATTCTGCCGCCAGGGCTTTGCTCAAGCCTGTGAGGTTAACCATACTACGGTTGACATATCCGAATGAATCCCTCTCGCAGTATGCCACTTCATCTTTATTTTCTGGGAAACTTTGTTTCAAGACCACACAGATATTATCAAAATATAAAGCACCGCCTCCTCCCATATTGAGAGCACCATAACGGATTTGTTCCCCTTTTTCAAAGCTATTGTCAAATCCGAGGCGTTCTTCGGCAGAATCGGGTAATGCTTTGAAAATCTTTTCCTCGTGTGTCAGATCGGCATGCTCTGAAGAGAGTTCAACCAATTCATGGATGTTCAAATGCCGACCACTGGCCAAAAATTGTGCACATGCCGTTGGTTTAAAGTTGATGGAGATGTGACTGGTTTGCATAACCATGGTGCAAAAGCGATCCACAGCACCATTCGTCTCTGGACTGTGCAGTTTTTGATACTCTTTCTCAAGATGTATACTGTTTTTTGCAGCCATGGCAAACAAGTCAATTTTTTCTGGTATCGACATAGGTAACCATTCTTCAGGTGCAGAATCTTTCTGGTATTCTTTTGGTGATTCACATTGCGTATTGTTTGCCATATTTCCATGGGCAGGTCAACCAACTTTCCCAAATTGTTTTGAACTATTGCCAGGGCTGGGGGCCGTCACGGCCCCCATTGGGAATTTTGGGGCAAAGCCCCCAAGAGAAAGTGCGATTTGTTTTACAACTTTTTCAAAATCTCCAGCAGCAGTTGTCCATCTCCCGGATGCAGTTCATGGCCGGTGGCGCTGGTATAGAGAGTCGATTTGCCAGCCAAGGCACGGATTTGATTCATATCCTGGCTGTTGCCGGGAACCAGCAAATCTCCCCAAAGAACATAGGGTTGACTGCGTACCACCGAGATATATTTCAGGGGTGGATGTGCCTGAT
This sequence comes from Candidatus Magnetaquicoccus inordinatus, assembly GCF_004217665.1. Classification (GTDB taxonomy): domain Bacteria; phylum Pseudomonadota; class Magnetococcia; order Magnetococcales; family Magnetaquicoccaceae; genus Magnetaquicoccus; species Magnetaquicoccus inordinatus. The sequence continues at coordinate 9,036 of NZ_RXIU01000034.1, forward strand.
TGTTCAGCCAATAGAGCAGGGAGCCTGGCCACGGGCGCACAATATCAATATAGAGACCACGTGAATATTTCAGGGTTTGATAGCCGCCACCAGCAAAAATATCCTTGATCACCTCGACAGGCCAAATGTCGGAGGTGGCATTGAGGGCAGTTTCAGCCAGAGGAGTGCCCAGGTGTGGAGAGGCGATGGTAATCAAGGCCGAGACATTGGGAACTTGGCTGCGTACCAAAACCAGGCGGGCGACCACTCCGCCAACCGAATGGCCCACCAAAATGATCTTTTCCTTGGCATGGCGGCTGGTGATATAGCGCAACATGGCCTGCAAATGGTCGGCCTGGATACCAATGGGAGCGGTAGAGGGCAGCTCAGCCAGATAGACCTTATTGGCAGGCTCTTTGGCGGCGGCGCCAACTTGACGGGCGCTGGGCAGTACATGCACACCAGTGGGACTGGTCATCAAAATGCCAGCTCGATACCACTGATTTTGCTCCAACTGCGTTGCGATACCAGTCATTTCCCAGGTGGAGGCGCTGCTGAGATAGCCGTGTGCCAACACCATGACATCAGCTTGTGCAGGCAGGATGCTGCCAAACAGGGCAAATAATAGCCCCATAACACTCCATCGTTTCATATTAATTTTCCCCTTTTACCTGATTTGCCGAGCAGGCGTGCAATGGATCGGCAAGCCGAATAGATAGTGTATTAGCAGTTGATCATATAGACGATTTTTTCGGAGTCAAGCGGATAATCGGTGGGAGCAAGGGTAAGGGTAGGGATATTATGGACAAGGGCATTTGCAAGCCTCCGTAGCGTTGCCACAATCGCAACTGTGCAGATCGGGCGTCCGCCCTCCCAAAGCGTGCCCCTGCGGGGCACAGATTGTCGCGGCGTGCGCGAATGCTTCGCATTCGCTTTTGTAAAACGCCGCCACATGCAGGACTCTGTCCTGCACCTGCCAGGAGGAGATAATCTCCTCCTGGACCTCCATAATAATTTTCTGATTTGCAAATGCGCTTACCCTGCGGTCGGAACATATGCAGCTCTATAACGGGAGCAAACAACCTTATTGGTTATAAATTATTGGATGCTTGTCTTATGGCTTCATAAACAAGGTGGCAATACTGTCAAGCAATTTTTTCTTTTTGATCGGTTTGCTCAGGTGCATCGTACATCCTGCTTCCCGAGTACGTTCACTATCCTCCGGCAAGGCGTAAGCGGTAAGGGCAACAATCGGAATGGGCGTCAGTTGGCGCTCTTTTTCCCAATTGCGCCAACTGCGCGTGGCAGCAAAACCATCCATGATCGGCATCTGCATATCCATGAATACCAGATCATAGGGATGATTATGCAGCTTCTGCAGAGCCTCCGCCCCCTGTTCAGCAAAATCCAAATAAAAGGCGGTGTTTTTACAATAGGCGTGAATCAGCAAACGATTGTCTTCCGAATCATCTACCACCAGAATGCGCAGAGGTTGCTCGGTGATCTCTATCTGGGGAGCAGAGAGCTCAGCAAGCGGAAACTCGGCCAGGGAATCAGTAAACAGTACACGCATGCGCAGGATACACTGAAAGGTACTGCCCACTCCGGGTTGACTGTGCAGAGAGATGGTGCCGTGCATCAAGTTTACCAAGCGTTTGACAATGGCCAGCCCCAGGCCAGTGCCACCAAAACGACGGGTGACCGAGGAGTCGCCCTGCACAAAGCTGTCAAAAATAGAGGCTTGTTGCTCTTTTGCGATCCCGATACCGGTATCCTGCACCGTCACCGCCAAACAAAAATAGTCCGGATCGGCTGAGGGATGACGTTCCATGGAGAGGGATATATTGCCCTGGTGGGTAAATTTGACGGCGTTGGCCAGCAAATTGAGTATGATCTGGCGCAGTCGGGCCGGATCACCACAAAGAAGATTGGGGATGTCGGTGGCGACATGGCTGGTCAAATGAATCCCCTTGCTATGGGCACGCGATGCCAACATGTCGCAACAGCTTTCCAACTCTTCTGCCGGGTTGAAGGGAATCTCCTCCAGAGCCAATTGCCCGGCTTCAATTTTAGAAAAATCAAGAATATCATTGATGATACCCAACAAGGTCTCACCAGCATTGCGGATGATATGTACCTGTTTGCGCTGCTCGCTCTGCAAGGTGCTTTCCCAAAGCAGATCGGTCATGCCGAGAATGGCATTCATGGGGGTGCGAATCTCATGGCTCATATTGGCCAAAAACTCCCCCTTGAAGCGGTTGGCACTCTCAGCAGACTCTTTGGCCTCTTGCAGAGCCTTTTGTGCCTGATGAAAGCGGCTGACATCGGCAAAAAGGACCAAAAGATGGGGCTGATTGTTGAGGGTCAAGGGAACCAGTTGACAATCCAGCCAGACATGCACACCAAAGCTGGTCTGCATAAAAAGCTCTTTGCGTTGACCGATGCCTTGCTCCAGAGAGGTGTCGGCCATCTCCAGAAGACCAGATTGCTGCCAGGAGTCGAGTTTACGAAAGTTGCGGGTGACAAACTGTTCGGGTGAGGCACCCACAATGCTGGCTGCCGCTTTATTGCCCAAAATGGTACGGCCATCCTGGTGAAAGACAGCGATGCCAATGGGGGATTCTGCAATAATATGGCGATTAAAATTGAGTGCTTCTGCCAACTGCTTTTCAGTGCGTTGTCGCTCCTCAATCTCATGCTGCAAAGCATCCCGCGACACAGTTACCTGGCGCAAACGTTCGACCATCTGATTAAAATGATCCGCAATCTCGCTCAACTCATCGTTGCCAGAGAGGGCGATGGTATGTTGCAGATTGCCCTCGCCCAAGTGTTGAATTCCTTCATGCACGATGGTCAGAGAGTTGCTGATGGAACGGCTGAAAAATGAGGAGAAAAACAACAAGGCAATGGTCAGGGCAACCATCAACAAAATACTCCATTGACCCTGTTGGTAGACAATATCGTGCATGCTGGCCTGTTGCAAATCATGCAGTTGCACAACCGCTGGGGCCAGGGATTGAACTTCGATACGAATTTTTTGTTCCAAAAGACGGCGATAAGGTGCCTTGCGGGCGCTATCGGGATCCCCTTCCAACAACTCCCACTCTTCGTGCAGTTGCTGAACATTGGCCAAGGAGATATGCAGTCTTTGCAACATATAGCGCTCATCATCACTCTCCAGTTGCTCTTGCAGATTGCCTATATCTTGCGCTATCTGTTGCCATTTTTCATGCCAGAGCTCTCTGGGACGAATGCTGCTGCTGCCTAAAATTTCCAAAGTAAGGATATTCAACTCGTTGGCATGTTTGTTCAAATTATCGGTGAGGAAGGTTTTATACAGCACTTTTTGGGCATGTTGTTGCGTGAGCAAGACAAAACTGGCCAAAAGCAGCAGAGCCACTGCTGGGAGAAGAACGAGCCATTTGATTTTTTGCCGGATATTCATGGGGAGCACTTATTGCAGCAGATTGACAGCGATTGGCCGTATCTGGCGCAAGGGCTGTGGATCCACATTATGTAAAAAATTGGGGATGGCGGTGGTCGGGACCATTTTGTTGCGCATCGCCCAGGCAGCCACCTGTTCCATGGTCAGCAGCAGATGCTGATCAAGCCAGACTGCCAGACGAATCTCCTGCCAGATGCGCTGCAGATCGGCCTCGCCAGCATGATGTTGTTGCAGCAGTTGCCGGGCCTGTAAGGGATGTTTGCGCACAAACTCCTCTGTTTGAATCAGTGCCTGCAAAAAGCGGCTGATAGCCTCCTTTTTGGCGGCGATGGTTGCGCTATCACTGGCCAAGAGAAAGGTTTTGCGATACAGCCCTGGCGCGGCAAAATGGCGAATGTTGTCTGGACCCAAGAGGTTCTTGGCCTGGCTGAGATAGGGATCACGTGCACTGATGGCCTGCACTTTTTCTGTCGCGAGCGCCTCCGCCAACTCATTGGCCTGCATAAAGTGAATCGTGATCTCATCCAGGGAGAGCCCCTGTTTCATCAGATATTGGTCGAGGAAAAAAAAGGTGGAAAGGCGATTTTGGGTGCCGATCCGTTTGCCACGCAGATCTTTTGGGGCGTGGATCTCGGCATCGCGACGGGCCAAAATCTGCACCTCATTATCCCAGTCACCAATCTCGGCCAACAGGCGCCAGGATGGGTTGGTCAGAGAGTGCAAGGTAAAAGCTGTTTCTGCGGCGGTGGCCAGATCGGCCTGTTTTTGTTCAACGGCAGTCAATGCCTCATCGCCGGTAGGGACAGGGATACTGATGATGGTCAAACCATGGGCGGCAAAGGTTTGCCGATGTTGCGCCAGGGTGATCAGACCGGTCAGGAAGGTGGTGGGGTTGGCCAGGCGCAACGTCTCCTGACTGTGTGCCAGAACAGGCAACAGTAGCAAAAAGCTCCCTGCCAAGCCGATCAAGAGTCGGGTTCCATATTTGCCCATGCTTTGTCCCTCAAATGGTCACAGGAGGATCATATCTCTGGGCGATGGGATGTCAAGTCAGATAATTTGTTTGCAAATTTTGCTTGAATTATAATTTCCAGCGCAATTTGTTGGCGGAATAGACGCTGCCGCTGCCATCCTGGGAGATTTTGATAACCATTCCGGATTGGGAGAGAAACTGTGCGGCCAACTCACCGGAACCGCCCAGGGAGGGGCTGATTTGGGCGACGGCGGAGAGGTTGGCGATGGCTCCAAACCGTTTGATGCGGGAGTTTTGTGAAAGAATCAGGGCGCCGTCGCTGGAGGCGAGGCGCAGAATCAGGCCGTGGTAGCGTTCATCATCGATGGAGATATCCAGATCCCAGAGGCGGGTGGTACGCAGGGTCATCTGTTCGATATCCTCTTCGCGGGCGGGGATCCAGATCAAGGAGCCATGGCGTTGCGCCATCAGCGACCAGACCAGTTCCAGCAGGGCATTGATGGCTTGCTGGGTAAACTGGGGGAGTGAGGAGCGGACCGCTTTTTTAATCAGGTTATAATCGCGAAACTGCCATTGTCCGACCGAATAGGTAAACTCCTCGCCGGTAGCTTCGACGATCACCATTTCCCGACCATTGATGGTACGGAAGGCGATATCCTGTTCGTGGAGGGATTTATTGAGAAAATTGGTTGAGATGGAGGTAGAGGAGGAGGGAGGTTCATCGAAGAAAAACATGCTATTGATTTTCAGATTGCGATCACAGACATAGAAGCAGGAGGAGCCATCGGCCAGATACCAGAAGCGATTTTCGTAGCGCAGGGTGGGCATCAGGACGATGGGTTCGGTGAGCGGAATCAGGCGACATTTGCGGGATTCAGTACGGTAGGCACGGTGTGATTTGGTGATGATCAGCCCGGTATTGAAGATACGATTTTCAAAGGTCATGGTGCGCAAGCTGGTAAACAGATCGATGACAAATTTGATGGTATTGCGATTAAAGCCGCCACGGGAGATATAATCGACGATGGCATCGAGGATCATCTGCTTGCCAAAAAATTGCAGATCAACATCAAATTGGTAGGTCATGGCATGTTTCAGCCGTTTGAGCATCTGGTTGGCGACAATTTCGGCAATCACCAGGGAGGGGAGAGAGATCAAAGGTTCATGCAGGAGCATGCCCAGAGAGACCCGCTTATCCTGATACATCGGGGGATGAACGGCGATCAGCAGGGTTGTGGAATTGACCTCATAGACCGCTTTTTCTGGACTGGAAAAAATATCGGCGGCAAAGTTGTTTTCAAACTCTTCAGCGGGGGAGAAGACCAGGGTGACCCGGCATTGCAGAAAGGATTCCAGAAATTTTTTCGCGGTTTGACCATGGGTGTGGGCAAAATGTTCGACGAAGGGGCTATCGGCAAATTCGATATAGTCGCTCATGCTCAATTTGCTATCTTGTTCGCTGTTGCTGAGGGAGTTTGTGTGCGGGACGTGCCTTTGTATAACCGACTTTCTGCAAGAGTGCAAAGAGTAGAGAAATAAATATTTCAGGGCGGTGAGAGCTGCAGGCAGGGAAAAAATGTCGTGATAAATTGATCATGGTTCTTTATACTGCCAACCATTGTCTATGCAATCCATGCGGCTGTGCGCTGGGATGCTCAGGATGCGCAAGCTGCATATTTTTTGGTCGTAGTGAAAAAGATGTGGATGGGGGAGTTGCGATGAAGTTGCCGATGCTTCATGCCCGGAAAAGCTGCCGGTCATGTCTCCTGTTGGGAGTGTGGATGTTGGGGATGGGTTGCTCTGTGCCGGTATGGGCTGATGCCGGGTTGAGTATTGGTGTTTTGGGGGGTGCTTTGGTTGGCTCTCTGGTTGGCCAGCCGAAAAATCGGGTACAGAATGCCTTGATTGGTGCAGTGGCCGGGGGAGCGTTGACTGAGATGAGTCGGTCTGGTGCCCAGGAGCGATACGCGACGACGGTTTATCAACCGGCTCATGCCAGTGTGACGACCATTTATGGCGAGCCGGTAGCGCCTGCCGAGTGTCGGCAGATGCAGACACAGGGCTATATTGATGGGCGGCAGGAGACCTTGACCGGTTTGGCCTGTCGTGCTCCTGGCAGCAGTACCTGGCAATATCAGGATACGCCGCGTATTGTGCAGCGGGTGGTGACGCAGCAGCAACCACAGACAGTGATTGTCGAGCAGGCGCCGCGCACCATGACGCTTTATCCGGCGCAGACGGTGGTGATTGAGCCGATGCCGGTAGTTGCCTATCCCGTGGTGACGGTGACAGCGCCGCCACGTGGACGTTATTATGGGCATCGTGATGTTTGGCGGGAGGAACACCATCGGCGTTTGGATTGGTAGGGTTGTTAGGTTCCTGGGGGGCCAGGCAGAACAGTTTGTGCAGCTTGCGCAAAATTTTGTTTCCTTCGTAAGGTGGTAAGAGGGGTGCCAAGTTGATAGAGAACTTTTTTGCCCGCGTGAGGGATGGAGAGATGCGAGGCAGGATCTCCCAGTCATTTTTGCATAATCTCCCAAATACTGGGATTGGTGCCGGTAACGAGAAGGAAGATCGCGCATGAACAAATGGCCGCTCAGCATTGTGATACTTGCTCTGATGGTATTGACCGCCTGTTCTTCTGGAGAGGAGCGCAAGCGGCATACGGTTGCCATCGGGGTGAGTGGTCAGGCGGGAAGTATGTTTCCGGTGGTCAAATCCTTATGTGACACTTGGGGGGATGTGGCTTCGTGTCAGGTTTCGCCGACTGATAATGTGTTACAAAATTTGGAGGGGTTACAGAGTGGTGCCTTGCAGTTGGGTATAGTGCGTGCGGATTTATTGTTGCGGGCTTGGAATGGCAAGGCGCCGTTCAAGGCGGCGGGGATGAAAAAGTTACGGGTTTTGTTTTCCCTGCACGATGAGCTGTTGACATTGGTGGTTCCTGGGCAATCTCCGATTGATAGCTTCAACAAAATCAGTGGCAAGCGTGTGAACATTGGTCCAGAGGGTTCGGACAATGAGCGTTTAATCAATGAGCTGTTCAAGAGTTGCAAAGGGGCGGCCAGTGGCATGATTGCCAGCCATTTGGAGGCGATGGAGATGGGGCAGGCTTTGGCCAACCAGAGCACGGATGGCTTTTTGGAGCCGATGATTCATCCTAATGCTGTTTTAGCGCAGGCAGCTTTGCATAATCGGTTAGAGGTGATTCCGTTGGAGGGGGATTGTATTACCTCTTTATTGAAGAGTCAGAATATCTTTGAGGCGGGTGTGATTCCGGCGAAGATGTATCGGGATGTGGAGCAGGATGTGGCGACGGTTGGGGTCAAATATTGGGTAATTGCCAGTACGACGGTGCCGGAGGAGGTTATTTATCCATTGGTCAAGAAGGCATTTGAGGGGATTGATGGATTACGGCATGGCAATCCAGTATTACATTATTTATCGCCGCGCAAGATGGTCAAGGTGTTGGATGTGCCTTTTCATCGTGGGGCGATGAAATATTATCGGGAGAAGCGTTGGTTTCGGGATTTATAGGTGAGTTTCCAGGGCAAGTACCTGTAAAAACAAAAAATTATTAAGGAGGTCCAGGAGGAGATTATCTCCTCCTGGCGGGTTGTAAGGGCGGAGCCCTTACATCTAGCGGCGTTTCAAGAAAGCGAATGCGTAGCATTCGCGCACGCCGCGACAATCTGTGCCCCGCAGGGGCACGCTTTGGGAGGGCGGACGCCCGACATGCACCGTTTCGCTTGTGGTAACGGTGCGATAATTTGCAAATAGGATTGTCTTGTAGGTAGAGTGCTGCTTTTTTGATCGTAGAAGATTTTTCTGTATTTTTTCTTTATGTCACACTGCCGACAGAGATCAACCATTCATTCCGGGGGTATCCCACCGTTTGGACACTTGGACACTTTGGAGCCATTTTTGAGGTTATCGGCGCTAGAAATTTCTGGCGGGAAAAACCTGAAAATAGTGTCGAAGTGTCGAACTGTCCAAATGGCGGTTGCAGTCAGGCAAGGGAGCTGTGTGGCGGAAGCTGCAGGCGTGGGTCAACCCTCGCTGGCAGGATGCGCTGTCCCACACTCTGCCCGCTTGGTGTGCCAACTCTCTCTGTAAAATGCCCATTCCCTCCCCCATGGCCGAACATCATCTTTGCTCAGTATACTCTTTTTCGGCCAAAAAAGGCAGGTGAAGTTGTTCAGCAGTAGTAACAGCACCTGGGATCATTTATGGGATCTTTTCCGTACCTGGGATCATTTATAGGATCATTTATGGGATCATTTCCGCACCGTTGCCACAAGCGAAACGGTGCATGTCGGGCGTCCGCCCTCCCAAAGCGTGCCCCTGCGGGGCACAGATTGTCGCGGCGTGCGCGAATGCTACGCATTCGCTTTCTTGAAACGCCGCTAGATGTAAGGGCTCCGCCCTTACAACCCGCCAGGAGGAGATAATCTCCTCCTGGACCTCCTTAATAATTTTTTGTTTTGAATGGCAATTGCGTTTGTTCTGGTGCAACAGTCACTGACTGTCGCGCAACGCATCCAAACCGGGATTGGGCGCCATGAGCGGCGCATGGGCCCCTGCCGGTGCAGGAGAGGGTGCAGCAGAACGCTCCGACCAGCGCATTGTACTGCCCTGGGCAAAAGGATCACTGCCAGACACAGCCGTGCGTCGCAACTCCTGTTGCCAGGAGGCCGCACTGCTCACCACCCGAGGACGTAACAAAATCACCAACTCCGATTTTTTGGTGCTCTCCTGCTCATGTTGAAACAAACGTCCCAAAAGAGGTACATCACTTGCCCCAGGAATCCCAGCCTTGCGATTGATCTCTACATCCTTCATCAAACCACCAATCACTACCACCTCCCCATCGCTTGCTTTGACAATGGTATCGGTCTCTCGTACCCGATTCAACGGCACCGGATAACTCTGCACAGAACTGCCCAAAGTGAGCTGCTTTTGATCGGTCACTACCTCGCTGACCATCGGATGAATGTGCAGCATGACATGCCCATCATCAGAAATCTGTGGGGTGACATCCATGGCAATGCCTGAAAAGAATGGGGTGAATCGTGGAATAAGCACTATCCCGGAGTTGGCAGAGTTGGTGCTGCTGGTCGAACTGCTGTTTTCCGACCGTATTTCGGTCACAAAATATTCATCCTGCCCTACCCGAATCACCGCTTTCTGATTGTTGAGCGTGGCAACCCGTGGGCTGGACAAAACTTGCACAGTACCTTGGGTCTTTAACAATTCGATAAAACTGTCAAAGCTGCCCGAATGCAGACCCATGGCAAAGGCACCACCAAATGAGCTGGAGTCCGTTGATCTAAAGCTATTATTAGAGGGAGAAAAATTTCCAGAGGTGGTGTCCACAAACAGCGGATTGATGTTGGCATTGCCCAACAGGGAACCACCACCACCTAAACCGATATAGCTTTGAGCCCCTTTGCCAAACGCCAAATTCCAATTGATTCCGGTTTGCGAACCATCATTCAAGGTGATCTCCAAAATTTTGGCTTCCAGAATCACCTGCCGTTCCAAAATCTGCTTTTGCCCCGACAAAAACTGCTCCACATCCTGCAACTCACTGGGATAGGCGCGCACCAACAAATCTCCCGATTGCGGCGTGATCACCACGCGCCGCCCATTCTCGGCGTTGTGATCAGCACATCCCAACATCTCAGTATGCGGCGATTGCGGACCCCAACTCCAGGAGAGCATTCCTGCTTGGGAGTTTTTACCACTTTGTTGCGTGCCAGTCGCCGTACCCTCATTTTTGCCTTCGTTGGGGGTAAAACCCAATCCCAAAATACCACACAAAGAGAGTACCAGCTCCTGCCAGAAATGGGATTGCTGTTGCGTGACTACCTGGCTGCCAGTCATCTCTACCTGCTGGGTGCTGGTGGTATTGCCTTTATCCTTGTCGGTGGAAGAGGAGGTGGAGACCACATCCTGACCCGCACTGACCCGGGTGCGGGTGATCCCAGAACGCTGCAGACGCAGATAATCAATATGATATTGCCGGACCACAAGCCGCGGCGGCTGAATCAGATAGCCTTGGGCTGTGCGCTCGCAAGAAAAATGATACATCTTGCACACCGTCTCCACCGCTTGCGGAATGGTGGCCTGCGCCAGATTCAGGGTGATGTTGGCCGTCACCTCCGGGTGTACCATGATATTGGTCCGACTCTTTTCCGCCAGACCCATAAAAAAAACTTTGGCAGGTAGAGAGTCTACCACCACATCAATCAGCGGGCCTTCGCTGTGGGTGTTTCCTTGCCGTTGCGAAGAGGGGCTTTTCAGAGGAGGCAGCAAAGCGGCATCCACCTGCGAGGGCAAGCGGTTTGCAGGACCAGAAGGGGGGGAAAGAGTCGAACTGCTTACGGCGGGTCGCTCTATTGGCGGAGCAGGCGCCACAGTTCTATGAGTGCTGCAACCACTCCAGATCAGTGTGCAGGCGAGAAGCGAGCGTAAAACAAAGGGTTTGGGGAGAGCGGGCAGGCTGTTCATGGGATACGCATCTTTGTGGGCTGAGAAGAGGAGCGTACAACCATGTTGGCCGCAGCACGATTGATCTCCATTACCAACTCGACCGGTCGGGTTCCGGCCACTCCAGAGACTCCCTGGCGATGGATCGATTCTACCAACAGGCCATCAACCGTTTGACCGACGCGCACCACTTTACCGTTGATGATGGCCAGGGCGTCACGCTCAGAAAAACGGATCAACCCCAACTGCCAACGCTCGGCGGGAAGGGCTGGAGAGGCAGAGTGTTCGCTGCTGCTTTCTTTGTTGGGCTGGGCGCTGACCTGAGGTGGTTTGGAGGGGTCACGCAACAAAAGAGAGAGAGCACTCTCTGTCTCGGCGCTGCTGGTTGCCGGGAGCAGACAAAGGATTATGAACGGCCAGGAGTACCACGAGCAGCGCACTTTAACCACCTAGCAAGCCCTCCCCGATACTCAAGGTGAACAGACGAATCAGCGCATGGGTCTGTGGATAGTCTACAGCCCGATAGTGTACCTCATCCCAAAAAAAGACCCAGGGATAGCTTTCCACCTCTTTGCAGAACGAGAGAATATCCAGATAGGAGGCATCGATCTCCAATTCAATATCATGGCGATAGATGACCGGAGTCGCTGCCTCCTCGTTTTTTTTTGTTGTTGCCGGGGTATCGCTTTTTTTGCCCGCCTGGGTTTGCTGCGCAGCCTCTGGCTGTTTCAGGGAGGTAGAGCTGCTCAGTTGAATCGGTTGCAGACTGGATGCCTCCATGCGTCGTACCTTGAGCGCAGGCCGTTCTGCCAAAAGCTGGCGCAGAGCTTTGACCATTTCTGTCGGTTGAATCAACGTGGAGGACTCTTTACCCAGGGTGGTGGAGAGTTCGCGCAGCTCCTGCTCCATGGCCTGAATACGCGCCAAGCGTTCGGCGTTGACATCCACCTTCTGTTTTTTGGGCAGTTGTTCCAGACGGGTTTTCAACTCAGGGATGGTTTTACTCAGCTCTTTGCTGGTGGCCTGCAGCCGCAGTTGCTGTTGTTGATAGGGTTGCCAGATCAGGTTTAACCAGCAAAACAGCAGCAGCAACAGGGCGATGAACAGACTCATCATCCGGCGCGACGACTCCATGCCATCAAACCAGGCCTGCAATTTTACCAAGGCGGGAGGTAACTTAAAATTTTTCAGCAGTTCCATTGAGATAATCGCAGTGACAGGGATACACAGAGCAGTCAGGGCCAAACAGGCGCCGTGGTATAGGTAACGGTACCGGCTTGGTGGCGGATGGTACAACCGGTGGCAGGGTCACCACCCAAGGTATAATCGCTGCTTTGAATGCCACTGAGCAGGGTCAGGACAGCCGTACCGGGATCGCTGGATTGACACACCAAGGGGTCACAGGAACCCAAGCCGACTGCGCAACGGGTTTTATAATTGGCGGCGGCGGCGCCAATGGTGCCCATGACCACTTTGGCATTGGTATTGGCCGCTTCGACCGGAATCTTATTGCCAAAACTGGGCAGAGTCATGACAGCCAGGATGCCAATAATAACCAGTACCATGATCAGCTCAACCAAGGTAAAACCGGCAGAGCGGCGTTTGCGAGATAGCAGAGCAGCAGAGTGAGAGGAACAGGCAAGATTGATCATGAATGTGCATCTCCACCGGTTCCGCTGGCTCTTTATTCACAAGCTCCCTGCACTGTGTTGTCGCCTTGTTTTTGACCGCTGGTAATCTGGTATCATACCGCCCGGCGCAGAGGGCAAGGCGGAGCCATCGGTTTATTTGGTTTGGGTGCCTCCGATGGTGGTGCCACTGCCACACATGGCTGCAGCTTCGGCATCGCTTCTTCCGCCTGCCTTGAACTGTTCGATACAATGTGAATTGGTCTGGTCAGAGGAGGTTTTCAGATCTCCGGTGGTTTTCAATGCTTGACCCGCCAAGCCGGAGAATTTTGGTAGAACCATTGCTGCCAGGATACCGATGATCACGATCACCATGATCAATTCCACCAGGGTGAAGCCACTCTCTTGGCGACCGACCATATTCCTGACTTTCATATCTATACCTCATGCTTTTGCCAAGTGTGATACCGTTAACCGGGGTTGGGCTTTTTGCTGCCGTTTACATTGGCACAACCAGAAAATTTTGCTCTCCGCTGGTGCGGCAGTCGCAACAAATCGAGCATTAACGAAATCATCTGCTGCGCACGATCTGTTGGATTGTCTGTGTGCACCTACAGCTCAAAACTGCCCCTGATTGTTTCCTATACCACCTTTCTGCTGAAAAAGTCAATTGAAATTCCTCTTGCAACAGGGCAATTGCATTTGCCAATTTCCTCACTGTTGCCACAAGCGAAACGGTGCATGTCGGGCGTCCGCCCTCCCAAAG
>NZ_RXIU01000340.1 GCF_004217665.1 Candidatus Magnetaquicoccus inordinatus
CCGACGCGCTCTTTGCGTCGGCGCGGCGCGCCTCATGGAAGCAAGCTGTGCGGATTGGCGCGCCTTTTTGCGCCAATTCGCACAGCATCCCCATAGGGGTAGAGCTGGCGAGCCAACACCAACCTGAATAGTTACATAATCTTTTGCCTTTGGCGCGCCTTTCACAACAAGCCGACGCGCTCTTTGCGTCGGCGCGGCGCGCCTCATGGAAGCAAGCTGTGCGGATTGGCGCGCCTTTTTGCGCCAATCCGCACAGCATCCCCATAGGGGTAGAGCTGGCGAGCCAGCACCGACCTGAATATTTACACAATACAAACGCCAGACAGCAGACTTATTGGCAGTGATGCCCATGGTTTATAGAGCCTGTTTTCTGCACTATCTCTGCAGCATCCCCCCCCTGTGCCGCTTCTCTCTTCATACAAACGAGAAAATTTGTAACCCGAATAGGTAATACATTTCTCAATCAGACATGTTTGTAAATTATATTACATGTTAATTACAAATATGTCATAATGACTTTGCTGTAATTTTACAATAAAAAACTTTCACTTTGTCAAAATCTGTTTTACCATCAAACACGTTTATAACAACGATATAAACAAAATATAAACAACCAAGAAAAATCAATAGGCAATTGGCTTTATCATTCCATGCAGCCGGCTGATTCCCTCCTTGCGGAACCAGTTGAGGGTGATTGCTTGCTGAATAGCTAACTGAATAATCTTTCACCAATGAAAGAGTGCAATAATAGAAATAGAACCTTAACCAGAACCGCATGATCAAGGAAACGAAACAATGCCCATTTCACCAACGCAATTTGCGGTACAGGAACGATACCGATGTAGGTGGTATCGCTCGAATGTTGCCGTAACGGTATTTCTACAGACCCATTTACGAGAGGAGGCTCAGGCAATCCACCATGGATAGCAATGCGATTTATATGCTGATGTGGAGCGCGATTATTATCGTGCTGATCTTCGACTTTACCAACGGTTTTCATGACGCCTCCAACATTACCGGTACCATTATCGCTTCGCGGGCCATGACCCCGATCCAAGCCTCGATCTTGACCGGTGTGTTCCATTTTATTGGTCCGATGTTGGGCGGCGTTGCCGTGGCCAATACCATCGGCGGCTTTGTGAAAATCGATGATCTGCCCAAACTGATGTCGCTTTCTATAGTTCTCTGCGGCATCTGCGGCTCCATCTTTTGGAATCTGTTGACCTGGTGGTTTGGTCTGCCCTCCTCCTCCTCCCACGCTTTGGTGGGTGGTGTGGCCGGAGCCGTGCTCTTTGCCGCCGGTGCCGACCATGTCAACTGGGGTATTCAAGCCCTTGTGGAGAAAGGCAAAATGACTGGTGTGACCAAGGTGTTGCTCTCCTTGTTTATCTCACCGGTGCTCGGATTTATGTTTGGCTATACCCTGCAAAAAATTGTCCGCCTGCTCACCAATGCGGCCAAACCCTCCATCGATCGTTTTTTCAAGGGCAGCCAATATATCAGCGCCGCCGCCCTCTCCTTCTCGCACGGTACCAATGATGCCCAAAAAAGCATGGGAATCATTGCCCTGGCCCTCTTTTTGGGTGGCGCGATCGATAAATTTTTTGTCCCCTACTGGGTGATTGTCGTCTGTGCTGGCATCATCACCGCCGGCAATATGATGGGCGGTTGGCGTATTGCCCGCACCGTCGGTTTTGGTATCTACCGTGTGCGCCCGATTCACTCCTTCAACTCGCAATTGACCTCTTCAGCGGTGATCTTTGGTGCCGCCATGATGGGAGCGCCCGTCTCGACCACACATGTGGCCAGCTCTTCGATCATGGGTGCCGGCTCGGCAGATCGGCCAAAAGCGGTCAAATGGCGTAAGGGAAAAGAGATCTTTGCAACCTGGTTGCTCACCATCCCAGGCTCTGGACTGGTTGGTGGCCTGACCTATCTGATCGCCCACCTGTTCTTTAATGTTGGCGCAAGATAAGGCAAGGCGCTTTTTACGCTCTCATGAATACACATATACATACACTTTAATCTCGGCTTTAATAGGAGAATACCATGGGTGGATCCAATCCCGTCGTCGGTGGTTTGTTGGATAATATCTTTCCTCGCGTACCACCGTTTTTCAGCTATCTGCACCAACAGTCTGAACTGCTCGTCAAATCCTTGAGCGCGCTGGTCCTCTACCTCGAAAAGGGTGAGCACAGCCGTGCTGAAGAGATCATCACTATCGAACAGCAATCCGAGGATATGAAAGAGCGTCTGTTGATCATTCTCAATAACGCCTTCTCTACCCCCATGGATCGGGAAGATGTCTTCCGCTGCATCTCCTCCATCCATGAGCCGATCTGGTCCATTCGCATCGCCGTGGAAGAGATGGACTCTCTGGGAGTCGGCCAGGATATGTATGCCCTGGAAATGGCGACCAGCTTGCGCGAAGCGGTTGTCTCCCTGCA
>NZ_RXIU01000341.1 GCF_004217665.1 Candidatus Magnetaquicoccus inordinatus
GGCGGCGATGATCTCGGAAAGTTTGGTTTGTTGCGGTTGCCAACGCACACGAGCCCGATGGGTGGCAAAGTTGATCCCATCATGCCCACGCCCTTGGCGATCCATTTTTCCCAGTTTTCCTGAGTGGCACGCAGATCCCAGTTCATGGTTTCGCCGTTATAGGCGCCACTTTTGACCACCCGGCCCTGTTCAACGACCAGCACACCACGGGGCGCGCTTTCGCCATCGAAGCCATAAGCGATTGTAGAGTTGAAATTAATCTTACCCAGCGTATCGACCAGCTCGGGCTCTTTGTTCCACTCTTCCTGGAAGCGGTTCATCCAGTCTGCGGAAAAGAGGTCTGCCATGTTGTTTCTCTCCTTCATTGATGAATGGATATAAGCGGTCCGGAGCGCCGGAATTACCCCCAATTGTCTGGCGTTGTCTCAACAACGCCCATCCGGCCAACCGGTTTTCTTGTGACATGCCAAAAGAACCGTGCATTGTAACAAGGTGTGTCGGGGGTGCCAATGGATTACATTTGCATTGTCGTTGTGCGCATTTGCTCCAAACGGGAGCAAGCTTTTTCCGTGCAGCGGATAGTGCTGACCGACAATCGCTTCCGGCCAGATTAGTATAAATTCCAGCGGCAGACAATGGTTGCCAAGGGAGAAATCTCTATTTCAGGCTGGAGGTAGCGAGGGGGGATCGGTTGTCGAGGGAGCTTCGGGGCTGTTGGTAGGCAGGGGTACCGGCAGCAATGCCTGATCATCGTCAAAAAGGATGCGGTATGCTGGACCTTCCAAGTCATCAAACTGGCCGTGCCGAATAGACCAGATCAAGCCGGCGAGACCGCTTAATCCCAGCAGAAGTGCCAGTGGCAATAATATATAAAGAATCTCCATTTCACCTCGCTGTTTTGCTGTGCAGATCTATTGGGGTCGAGAGGTTGCGGGGATTACGCAAGCGCAGGGCATTGCCCACCACCACCAAACTGGAGAGCGGCATGGCCAGGGCAGCAAAGATAGGTGCGACCAAACCGGCCATGGCCAAAGGAATCGCCAGCAGATTATAACACAGGGAAAAGAGATAATTTTGATGGATGATACGCATGGTCAAACGGGCCAGACGAAAGGTATGGACCACGGCGTAGAGATCTTTGTTGAGCAAAATAACATCGGCAGAGGCGACCGCCAGATCGGCAGCATTGGCGACGGTGATAGCCACATCGGCTCTGGCCAGGGCAGGAGCATCGTTGACGCCATCGCCGACCATGGCGACGCTGCTGCCGGCACTTTGCATGCGGGCAATCTGCTCCTCTTTTTCGGCAGGCAAGACTTCACTGATGCTTTGGCTGATACCGGTATGACGCGCGATCTCTGCGACCACCGCCTCTCGGTCACCAGAGAGGAGCAGGGAGGGCAGTTTCAGTTGTCGCAGAGCGCTGATTACCTCAGCAGCATTGCTTTTTGCAGGATCGGCCAGACCGATCCAGCCCAGCAGAGTGCCACCATGGCTGCAGGCGCTCCAGGTCACTGCTTGTCCATTTTCTGCAGGGGGAGTGCGGTTCTCTTCGGGAGAGTTTGCCAAGGCAAAAGAGGGGCGTCCCACACGAATCTCTTTGCCAGCCAGTTGCGCTTGCATGCCCAGGCCGGGACGATTGCAAACCTGTTCCACACCTTCGAGCAGTTGCCAGTTGCGCTCCCGACAGGCACGGACAATAGCCCGTCCCAATGGATGTTCGGAATAGCGTTCCACCGTTGCTGCCAGGGTGAGCAAGGACTCTTCGTTAAAGCCTGGGGCAGGCAGTAGGCGGGTGACCTGTGGCGTGCCCAGAGTGATGACACCGGTCTTATCCAGTACCACCTGATTGATTCGTGCCAAGCGTTCGATGGTTTCACCATTTTTAATCAGGATACCCATGCGCGCAGCGCTGCCCATGGCGGTGATCATTGCCGCGGGAGCAGCCAGCCCCAACGCACAGGGACAGGTGATGATCAAGACCGCCACCATATTTTCCAGAGCCAGACCGGTATTTTCATCCCACCACAGCAGCAGAGTCAACACAGCCAAAAAAAGGACAATAGCGACAAAACGTGCTGCCACACGATCTGCCAGACTTTGAATAGGCGGGCGGGCTGCTTGAGCCTGTTCCACCAAGCGCAGAATGCGTGCCAGAGCGGTCTCTTCACCGATGTGGGTGACACTCAGGGTGACGGCGCCATCCAAATTTTGACTGCCACAGACCAGAGAGTCGCCGACAGTACGGCTGACTGGCAGGGATTCACCGGTCAACATCGATTCATCGACGCTGGTTTGTCCAGAGAGAATGCGACCATCCACCGGGATGCGCTCTCCTGGTTTGACCAGGACGGTTTCACCCACCTGCACCTCCCGTACTGGAATGGTGCACTCCTGGCCATTGCGTAATACCACCGCCTGCCGGGGTTGCAGATTGAGCAA
>NZ_RXIU01000342.1 GCF_004217665.1 Candidatus Magnetaquicoccus inordinatus
CCCGACTGCGTACTTGAGCCGCAATAATACGCTCCTGGCTTTTCAGGTACTCAAACAGTCCCCAAAGCAGGGCAATGGCCACAATAATGGTGATGGTGATAATGGTAATGCTGGCGTCTAGGCAGGTGGTGGTGGGCATGGCGTTCCTGTCGGTAGGGGTTGATCCTACCGACAGGATAAGGAGGGTGATTCGGGAAGGTGAAGATAACGGATGTTAGCAGGGGGAGGTGTAAGAGTCTGTGGGGGAGGTCAGAAATGAAAAGACCATTTTCGTGGCGTCACGAAAATGGTCTGTTTTATATGGATGCTGCAGGGCAGATCAATGCGGGAAAAAGGATTTCAAAACCAGGGCGATAATTCCACCGACGATGATTGCCATTCCCCATCGCATGGTAGCCAATTCGCCGTGCATCTTGGCCATGTCGGCGGTGATGCGCAGTTCAAGCTCTTTGATGTCTCTTTTGACATCCTGGATATCGGCTTTGGTAGCAACCTCATCCAGATTGGATTTTTGAACCTCCAGTATGGCAGTAGCCATTCCCTTGGCTTGTGGTTCGTCAAAACCAGAGGCTTTGAGGGTTTCCACAAACTTCAGCGTGTCAAAAGTAATAGCGATCATGGCGGCGGCCTTCTGCACAAGATGAACTGACTGGTTTTAGACTACCAGCAACCCTGCAAAACTTCAACAACAAACCCTCGCCCCGCCTTTTTGCTGCTCTCCCTTATTCAGCTCTTGTCAGACGGCTTGCGCCGTTTTGATCCTATGGCAAAAGGTTGGTCCATCTTCTTGAATTCCTTATGGGCTCGTTTGATGCCGGTCTTGACCTGGCGAATATCGTCGGACAAAGGAAGATCTTCTGGATTTTGTCCACCGATCTTCTGCATCGCTTCACGAACCACCCTCCCAGCCGTTTTGGCTGCATTTTCGAGCGCGGCTTGTC
This sequence comes from Candidatus Magnetaquicoccus inordinatus, assembly GCF_004217665.1. GTDB lineage: Bacteria > Pseudomonadota > Magnetococcia > Magnetococcales > Magnetaquicoccaceae > Magnetaquicoccus > Magnetaquicoccus inordinatus. The sequence continues at coordinate 942 of NZ_RXIU01000342.1, forward strand.
CTTGAATTCCTTCGATGCGGATCTTTTCCTCCGTCTGTGTGATTCGGAAACGGTTGGCAGCCAACTCCACCCCACCCATAAAATCCAACAAGGAGCGGTTCTCCAGGGAAAATCCTTTGTATTCCTTTAGTTGGCTCATGTGCATGTTGTACATGCCCAGGTAACCGGCATTCTGGAAGAGTGGATAGCTCTCCACTCCTGCGAGATGGGCAGTATGATTTAATGATTTTTCATGCCTTGAAATTTCGGTGCGCTCGTGAACTCGCTGTACATCGTCGGCATCGCGGAAACATTCATGAAATGCCGCAGCCAACTGTGAAAAATAACCCTGCGCTCTCGCCACCAGGGGCTTGGAAATATCCGCATTCATCACGGCAAGATAGCAGGCAAATCGCGTCAAACGATAATCTTTTTCCGTGGTTTTTCCAGACTGGATAACCACCTCCTGGATATTGTCCGTGAGAGGGATCTCCAGCGTCATGCAGACCGCCATGGCCTTTTCCACGGCTTTCATGAACGGCTTCAGGCTGGCGTATCCCAGCATGCGCGCCAACTCCGCAGCAGACCACCAAGTAATTCCATTGCTGTGTGCAAACGCCTCAAATCCATGCGTCTGATCGTCGAATGGTACAATGCCTCGTGCCACGTCGTTCGCCTCCAAGGAAGGTAAAGATTGCTCGTCGTCGTTGTCCATTTTAACCTCTCAACCGATTGAATTCTACGGAAATACATAAAAATTACGCGATCTCAAGTTAAAACTCCCCTCACCCCGCCTTTATGCCGCTCTTCTTTACCGCTTCCGATTGCGCCAGCGCAGCAACTGTCGTTTGAATGGCTTTCCGACCTTCTGCACTTTGAATGTTGCGGTAAATCTTGTGATGCGCGCATCCAAAAGGGACAGCATGCTACCGGAAATTGTTCATGATTTTTTCGGTGATTGCTTCTTCCAGAACGCCACGGGAAACACACGTTAAAGTTATATTCTGAACGGCGTTTGTGCCGCCTGGTTTGTATTCCGACTCAATGTTGGCTTTTATGGTGATTGTGTTGCCTGACACTAGGATCCCGTAACCGAGCTTCGATGATGTTCTGTTGTCCGCCAGATAATCCAACCCCATCGTTGTACCGCAGTCTGCCTGTTGTGGTGTGATGCGAAAGTTGCGTGGCGAAGTTGAAATGACACCGGCAGTGTCGTCGGAATTGGTAATCTGGAAACCTTCGGCCACAAGTACCTGTTTAGCGACACGCAGAATATCCGTTTTGTTGGAGGGCAATTGTCTTGATATTTTCGGCGCAATTGCAACAGGATTCTGGTAAGTCATCGCGCACCCGGATATCAAACCACAAACAACCATCATGAGCGAAAATCTTTTCATTGAAGACTCCATGGGGCGAAGCAGGTTGGACAGAAAGCAACCTGACGACCCAGGCCGTCAGGTTGCAAAACCAAAGATCTTACATGGACGCTTTTAGCAGTAGATCCATCGCTCTGT
>NZ_RXIU01000343.1 GCF_004217665.1 Candidatus Magnetaquicoccus inordinatus
ACCATATTGGGGGCCGGTACTCAGACTCATGGTGGATCCTTGACCGAGATAGCGTCCGGCCAGGGGGTGCTCATAATATTGGTCGAGAATGTTGTCGATACCCACGCCAAAGCGCCATTGTTGCCACTCATAGTGACTCTTCAAATTGAGCAGGCCATAGCCGGCAGTTTGTACCTCCTTGCGTGTCGTCGAGGTGTCGGCTTTGCCATCTACCAGTTGCCATTCCAAGGCGCTGCCCCAACTCTCCCGCTGATGATCAAGAGCGATTTTGCCGTTCAATGGCATGATGTTATACAGGTTATCGTCCGTTACATCATTTTTGCCTCGTACATAATTGATGGTGGCATTGGCTGAAAATTCACCATATGCCGGGGAAGAGAAGAGAGGCAGAAAGCCAGAGATGTCTACCCCATACAGCGTGGCATCCTGGTTGACAAACTGCAGAACCGCATAGCTTCCCGTAGCCGAACCCGCCGGGCTGGTAGTGGTGACTTTGGCATCGATAAAATCCTCCACCTTGCTGTAATAGGGTGTGATTTTGATGCCCCATTTGTTGTTGGGATCATGCCAGTCAGCAGTGATGCTGATGGTGCGCGCGATTTCTGGTTGGAGATCCAGGTTGCCGACATAGCCATTGCCATCGCCAGCCAGATTGACCATCGCTGATGCCATGGTGCCGTGCGACCAGGCATAGCGTTCGTAGAGATTGGGTGAGCGGGTTTTTTGCGCAACGCCAAAGTCAAAGGTTTTGCCTTTGTCTGGGGTAAAGCGGGTAGAGGCTGTGATGTCCAGATTGTGATCGGTGCGTTTATGATCTTGACTGTTAAAGTTTTGCGCATCAGTGGCATAGGTGGCGCCAGTGTTATAGCCTTGTATATCATCAGTATTCATCAACACATTGGCACTGCGAATGCCAAAGAGAGTGCTCCATTGGGGAGTCCACTGCTTTTCCCATTCGCTAAAGAGATCATAGCGATCTCGTTGACCATTGTTGATGTTGTAAAAGGTGTTGGGAAACATACCCCCTGTTCCAGAGGGTGGCCACCAATCATCCAGGCGATAACGTTGATATTCCGCACCCAGGCGCAAGGTGCCGTGCTCCGGCAGGTTGACATCTGCCTTGACAATGGCTCCCAAGGTCTCCCCTTCGGTTTCCATCGGCATGCCGGGAGCGGTGACATATACGAACCGTTTATTGTCCAGAAAGTTCATGCTATGCCGGGTATGTTCGCGATATATGCGGCCATCCAGCAGGCCCCAGGAAAAATTTTCTTGATGGTGCAGATTGATCTGATTGCTGCTATTGTCAGTCATGTCCATGCGTTGATTGGGAAATCCTTGATAGGGGATCTCTTGCAGTCCCACTTTCATCTCCAACAAGCGTTCGTCGCTGCGCAGGGCCACGTTGAGGGCATGATTATAGCTTTTATACATGGTGGTGCCGACTTCATCTGTCTGCGTGGCAGAAGAGCCATTGCTGGGTGCGGCATAGGCTTTGAAAGCGCGTGCCGCTTTATAGTTGTCGGATTGAGCAGTGGCACCGGTATAGCGCATGCTGGCTTTTTCGTTGGCCAGGGTGGTGGTCAGAGTACCGCCAAAGCCGTTGCCGTTGCTGTTAAAATGTGTACCTGCCTCCCCCTTGAACAGGGTTTCTTGTCCTGTCTTGGCAAATTCTGGTGCCAGCGAGTCAACCTTGATGGTGCCTCCCAGACTGTCCCCGCCGACACTGACCGGCGAGACATTATTGAATATGGTAATGGAACCGACATTGCCGGGGGGTATATAAGAGAGGGGGGGATTCATATGATTGGCACAGGAGGAGACCAGATCCATGCCATCGACCTGGGTGCGCAGACGATCATCCCCCATGCCATCCAGAACCGGTTGACTGGAGAGACCACCGCCTCCATAACTGCTCATGCCCGGCAGATTGGTGAGCATTTTGGTTGTATCATCGGTGCTTTGGCGTTGTGGAGCAATCTGTCGTTCGTTCATGTGTTGATGGGCATGCTCCTGTTCCGCCGGAGCGGTCACCACCACCTCCTGCAATGCTGTATGGGGCGCAGAAGCCTCCGCCGCCAACAGTACTCCATTTGGTGCCAGGAGCGTCAACGATAGGGTGAGCAGGGACCATCTCTTTTTTTGCATGCCGGTTTTCCTTTTTCAGTTGCAGAAGCTTCCAGAGTAAGCTCTGGCAATAGCAAGCGATGAACCAATTTTTTCTTGTATAATATCAATATTATAGAAAATGGAGTTGCTGTGCTTTAGGTGAAAAGGCGCAGCATGTTGGGTGATTTCACCCACAATCGGTCCGCGAGAGGCTCTGGCTTGCCCGAAGCGCAATAGGTAAACTTGGGGCAATCGCATTTGCCAATTTTCTCACTGTTGCCACAAGCGAAACTGTGCACTTGGGGCAATCGCATTTGC
>NZ_RXIU01000344.1 GCF_004217665.1 Candidatus Magnetaquicoccus inordinatus
CGAAAAACTCCTCCCATGGAACATTGATAAAGCCATTTTGTCAATGAGCTGAGATACGCGGAGAATTCACCGCTTACAACTCACTGTCGTTGGTGCCAAACAAAACATCAAACACAGGTTGCGCAGATGACGCATCTTGCGCACGCACTTGGAAACGCAATACACCAATAAACCGACTCATCAGGCGTGCATTGTCATAAATCTGCTGGCGCACTGCACGCAACCTCCGTTCCTGGATTTGCCAATCACTCTCTGCCACCTGAGTCGCTGCCTCGGATTGCTTCTCCTTACAACCACTCATCTTGCGGATGGTATCCGGCAAAATATGCTCCAGAAAATCGACGTGATCGGCAAAAAAACTGCTCACACTCCAGCGCCATCGGGGCCACTCATCTTTTGCTTCGTCTCCATTGCGCCCACGTTTTGCGATGTTCCGTATCATTTGGTAGGCGGTTCGGACAGCCAACAACTTCTCTTCGGCAGCCCCCAGAATCTGCCTGGGCGAAGTCACAATCTCTTCTGGAACAGCAACATGCAAACTGGATGGTATAAATGGCTCCAATACAGGCCACTTCTCTGGATCGTCAGACAACCCCTGGTGCCCCTCCGCTTTTCGATCGGGGTCCAAAACAAAAATGATATGCCTCTGTTGCTCATCAAACGCATAGGTACGCAACAGGGGATCATGCAACAGCTCTTCTTCCATCCTATTAATATGGTTCAAAAAAATCATTCCAGAAAGAAGACAAGCAAATTGTTTCTGCAGGGCGACTCCCTTAGGAATCCCAACAAAGATTCCATGCTTTTCCTCTTCAATATAATTTTGCAACTGTCCATAATATTCTGGAACATTTAATGGCAGCGGATCATTGCGCGCAAGCAGGATCATGATTTTCTCATACTCATAAAAATTTAAGTAATTCATATACAGCTTAAAAACTGCTTTAGTTTTTTTATATAATTCACGATAAACAAATTGTGCGCATGGCATCTTGGTTGCCCAGCGCAAGGGAATCTTCATCTCCGCCAATGCAGTTTGCAACTGTGCCATCAGCTCCCCCTGCTGCATGGTTCCAGGTGGCCACTTCTCCTTCATGTGATTCTGTTTTCTCTTAATGAGCAGCTCAACAACCAGTGCCAATTGTTCGACCTTGGACACAACGCGCAAAAAATCAAACAAGACATTGCGCGCTTCGATAAAAAATTCATAAATGCGCACGATAACGATACGAATCGGCATATTGGGACCAATCTCGTCATCGTGCAGATAATAATTTTGATAAGTGGCCTCCTCAAAAGCAAGGAGAGACTCTTTTGTCGGCAACAAAGGCGCACTGCTCTCCGGTTGCCGGAACCCGATCAAACAATTGACATGTTGTATCTGGTGGCGATCGTTTGAGCCCATAGCCAACAAAGGAATACCGCAACGCAAATATAACAGGCTATGGTGAATAAAAGAGGAGAGACTAAAGCTATAGCTGTGAGAGCCTCTGCCATGCAGATCACCCAATATCGTCACTGATGATAACCCGGGCTGCTGCCGAATAGCCGCAGAGAGTTGGCTGCGGCGTAGATAGACCAAAGAGGGTGAATGCTTCTCTTGGGCATCCATTTCATTGGCCATACGGGTCAATTCTGGAGAGGAGATCCTCCGTGGTCCATAAACGGGAGACTGCAAAGCACTCCACAAGCTGACTGTACCACAGGCTCCAGTAGCCATATCCTGCTGCTGCCAAGCCAATCCATGCACAGTCAGTGTCACCCCAGCAATATGAACCTTATAGCTTTGCGCCGTATTACACACGCAAGATCGAACATGTTCTCTCTCTGGCGACTGTATGCGCACAGCAGTAAATTCATCCGCACAATTATGGCTACGGCAAGTCAATACTGTGCGTCCCAGATATAGGCGGCGCAATGGTCTGATTACGACAAAGCCACAGTAATTTTTCTGCAACCTCTTTAATGCGTCATCACTCGAAACAACCTCCTTGCCTGACTCCTCACGTTTCGGCCCGGCTATGCCACTGCCCATAGCGTGAAGAAACAATTCTTTCAGCTTTTCTTCTATCTGTTTTGATGAATCTTCAGCAGCAAGAGAAAAGAAATGCAACCTTTTACAGCGATTTACATAATCATTTGCCCCTTTGCTGTAAAAGTCCTGATACTGCGCCAGATAGTCCCAATCATAATAGTCGGACTCCTCAAGAACGCAATTTACCCCCAAATCAGTCAAATAACAGCTCAGATAGCGAACCTGCATGGAACGACGTGACAACACTTCGCTGGTCAGAACATTCCGATCTGCATCCGGCAAAAAGGGAGAAAATTTTAACTCCAACAGGTAAGCCACCGGCTATGCCGGTGGACTAAACAAGGCTACGCCGTTCCGTCGTGCTGAAAAATCGT
>NZ_RXIU01000345.1 GCF_004217665.1 Candidatus Magnetaquicoccus inordinatus
AGATGGATATGGTGTTCAGTAAGGGCCGTGTTCGCCTTTTCAACGCAGGCGCCACACTTCTTATTGAAAAGACAGCGGAGAGTGAACTTTTCCGTGGACATCTCAACCTTGTGCCAGCTGAACAACACACCCTCAACCTTTCGGATTGTCTCCCTCGAATGCTCGACAATCTCTATGCGGTACTGACGACATCGGGTTCCCCCCTATGCTCACTCGATGATGGCATTCATGCCCTGGAACTTGCCTTACGTATTCGTGATGGCGTCTAAAAAAACCATTCTCCTCTTTGCTCGCGACCCCGGAGGAGCCAACGCCATTGCTCCACTGGTCGTGCCCTTGCGGAACCGTGGCTTCTCTGTTTCTCTTTTCGGAAAAGACGTGGCGCTGAAGACGTTCGACGAGGCCGGTCTGGTCGCACAAGATATCCTTCGGGTGATATCACCCATCACCCCTGAAAGCGTGATGGGGCTTCTTCACGACAACCAGCCTGATTTTCTTTTTACGGGAACCAGTGCCGATGACATGGCTGAAAAATATTTATGGCAGGCCGCTCGAGAGCTTGGTATCCCTTCTTTTGCGATTCTCGATCAGTGGATCAATTATGGCCTCCGATTTTCACGCCATGGCGTCTCGGAGCTCGCCGCATTCCATGCTCATCCTATTCTGGAATTTCTACCCGATAAGATTTGTGTCATGGATGACTTCGCCAAGCAGGAGGCCATTCAGGAAGGCCTCGAAGCCGATCGCATCATTGTGACCGGTCAACCCTATTTTGAAACCGTTCTCAAGCGCGCTCAGTCCCTCATCCCGTCCTTTCGTCGGATCCATGCCGTCTCTGGCAACACCCTTCTCCTCGTCTTTGCGTCCGAACCCATCACCACCACCTATCATGAAACCGAATCCGGGCCTCATTTTTGGGGATATACTGAGCTTTCTATCTTGCGCTCGGTCCTGACGGCACTTTCGCAGCTCCCCGACCTTGATACACTTTGTCTCGTCATCCGTCCGCATCCCAAAGAGGGCCGAGCTCATTTCGATTCACTCCTGAACGACATCTCGCCCTCATTCCGCGTCCTCGTGGATTCGACCTCACCCTCGCTTGATCTCATCTGTTCGTCCGATCTGGTCATTGGGATGTCCTCGATGTTTCTCTTGGAGGCTTCCTTGGTTGGACAACGCATACTCAGCGTCCAAATCGGCCTTCATCGGCCAGATCCCTTTGTATTGAGCCGAATGGGCGTAACCAAATCAGTTACGTTGGAACATGATCTCTTTGAAAAATTGACGCATACCCTTAAAAAACCACCGAATATCTCGTATACTTTTATCCATAATCCCGTCGAACGGGTGATCAACGAAATGGTGGGGTACCTTTGAGCCAATTAGCAATTCATGGTGGACCCAAAGTCCGAAACGATTATTTCCCTCCCTATCGAACCATCGGAACGGAGGAAGAAGCCGCCGTCAAGCGTGTTCTGGATTCCGGCGTACTTTCTCGATTTCTCGGCACCTGGCACGAAGACTTTTTGGGCGGCCCCGAGGTTCGCGCGCTGGAAGAGGAATGGGCGGATCACTTTGGGGTCAAGCATGCCATTGCGGTCAATTCTGCAACATCCGGGCTCTATTGTGCTGTTGGGGCTGCGGGTATCGGCCCAGGAGACGAGGTCATCGTCAGTCCCTATACCATGTCCGCCTCTGCCATCGCCCCCCTTATTTACAACGCAATTCCTGTCTTTTCTGACATCGAGGAGGACTATTACTGCCTCTCGCCCCAATCGATTGAGCAGCGCATCACCCCTCGAACCAAGGCCATCATTGTCGTCGATCTGTTTGGTCAAGTCTTTGATGTCGACGCCATTCGTGCCCTGGCAAAAAAACATCAGCTGCTCGTGATCGAGGACTGTGCCCAAGCACCGGGAGCCACCTATCGCGGACAGTTTGCGGGAACATTGGGGGACATGGGTGTGTTTTCGCTCAACTATCACAAACACATTCACACCGGAGAAGGCGGCATCATTGTCACCCAAAATGATGATCTGGCTGAGAAATTGCGACTCATCCGAAATCATGCGGAGGCGGTCGTGGAGGCCAGGGGAACGGCCTCCCTTGTTAACATGCTTGGCTTTAACTATCGCATGACCGAAATTGAGGCCGCCATTGCCCGTGAACAATTGAAAAAACTCCCCCGACTCCTTCGTGAACGCTGGGACAATATCGCCTATTTATCGGAGAAACTACAAAGCATCCCATGCTTGACGCTTCCCAAGATTCGCCCTGAGACGGGACACGCCTTTTATCTCCATACGCTAACCTATTGTGCTCACAACAAGATGGATATGGTGTTCAGTAAGGGCCGTGTTCGCCTTTTCAACGCAGGCGCCACACTTCTTATTGAAAAGACAGCG
>NZ_RXIU01000346.1 GCF_004217665.1 Candidatus Magnetaquicoccus inordinatus
GCAACGGATTCCTAATCCGTAGGCCGTGCGTTCAAATCGCGCCGGGGACACCAATTTTTTCAATAAGTTACGGTCACTCGCACGGTGGCCGTTTTTGTTTTTCGGGATTTTGGGTTCCCCTATGGGTTCCTTCTATGGACATTTCAGCACCATCCCCTTTGCTGCTTCCGAATGGTCAAACGGTCACCTGAGATTCACCCCGTGACCGCAACGCTTCATAAAGGTTGGCCGGCCCCAACAGGATATCACGCAATCCATGCCGCACTTTCTCCGAATCCAATGCCTGTTTGCTCATGCTGCTGTGGGCGGCAAAAGCATCCATGATGGCGTTCATCAGTTCATTGGCCAAGTCAGGGGAGTTGGAAAACTGCTCCTTGGTGTTGTTGGCCGCCTGCTGGACCAAAATTTCGGATTCCAACAACTTTCCCTTCAGTACATGATTAATATAAATCAGCTTGTCATCGTCGGAAAGCTCACCCTCAAACAGCGTGTTGACCTTCTGGATGATTTCCGCCAGCAGCACCTTTTCCTTCTCCTGGACCTCACCGGTGCCAGTGGCGGTCATAGGTCGGAGTTTGTCTGCTTCCCCTTCATGCAAGGGCAGATTCCGCTTTCCCTGTTACCAACGTCCACCATGCAGCGGCATCAGCATGCCGTGCATCTTTAACTTGGCAACAGTCTAAGTTAAGGGAATATTGTTTCCCTTAACTTAAAAACAGTGCCAGATAACGGTCGAAGGCGTAGGTTCGCCATCGTTGCTGACCGGTCGTTTCCACTAATATTCCCAATCTTGTCAGATCACGAATCAGCGCATTGGCTGTCGGCGCGCTGACATGTAACGCTTTTTCGATATCTGATGCGGAAATCAGGGGTGTGCGGTACAACAAATTTAAAACTTGGCGCGCATTGGGGGTGCGTTTTCCCAACCCCAGCACCGCCTGCTCGACATCGGTACGCAACGTCAAGATCTGTCGGAAGACGTCTCGCCCCTTGGTGGCGGTTTCGGCCACGCCGCTGAGAAAAAACCGTACCCAATGGATCATGTGATTGGTAACGCGCACCTGCATCAGTGCGTCGTAGTAGCTGGTCCGGTTGCGTTCAAAAAAGTCGGAGAGGTAGAGAGAGGGTTTGGCCAACAACTTGTTACTGACCAGATAGAGTGGAATCAGCAAGCGGCCGATACGTCCGTTGCCATCCAGAAACGGATGGATGGTCTCAAACTGATAGTGACTGATGGCAATGCGTACCAGATGGGGAACGGTGATGGACTCGTTGTGCCAGAATTGTTCCAGATCGCTCATCAATGCCGAAAAGTCTACCAAAGGCAGCATGACCCGTCTATGCATCTTTGGATGGTGTTCAATAACAATAGACGCAACTTCTTGTCGAACATGTATCGCTTTATGACTTCATCAAATGTAGCCCCAGCAACGAAGGCGTGGGTCTGTCATGGTCCGACTCGCAATCGTACCAGTAGTCAATAGTCGTTGATGCGTCTGAGATGGTGAAGGGCGGCGCTACGGTCATGGATAGCCATGCCGCGAAAGATGCGCTTATCGAGCTATTCGTCGAGGGGTGCTGCGGGTTCCGAACATTTCACGAACATTTCACGAACCAGCACGCCAGAAAAAAATAACCCTCCATGTTGCGCCGTTCTGACGAGAGGCGTGGAGGGTGTTGTTACCCCCGATTATGAGTGCTGCGGAACAAAAATCAATAAAAAATGTGTTTATCACGCCGTCACATCCCCCAGGATGTCCATAATAATTTCTATTCTCCACCTGTTTCATTTCCGCATCAATATCCGCTAAGTAACGGTGAACACACACTTTCTCTGACTAAAGGTCACTGGGATTGCCTCTCAAGAAACGCGGTCCGTTTCATCCATCCGGGTACACCGCGAAACTGAAGAGGCAGCATGACCAAAGAGCGGTTGGAACGGGAAGTCCTGGGTTGGTTGGGAGAAATTGGCGATGCCCATTGCACTGACCGGATTTGGCCCCGGATGGCAACACTCCAGAACGCAAAGATTACCGACAAATTCTCCTCACCGACCGCCTCCGCAGGGCCATTGCCCGAAGCGGATCATGAAAACCCTTTGCGAAAGGGCTGTCGTGGAGTATTTTTGCTTGCACCCGATTTGTCACCCTGGGGCCATCCCTGATGGACCACAGCAAAGTTCCTCTGGGAGCCATCCAGAAAATAGGGTCTCACACGGTACGGGCAGTTAATGCATGATGGTCTGTAACTGGTTGATACTCAAAAAAGTCCTCGTAGCTCAGCCGGATAGAGCAACGGATTCCTAATCCGTAGGCCGTGCGTTCAAATCGCGCCGGGGACACCAATTTTTTCAATAAGTTACGGTCAC
>NZ_RXIU01000347.1 GCF_004217665.1 Candidatus Magnetaquicoccus inordinatus
GCTCCGCCCTTGCAACCCGCCAGAGGGCTCCGCCCTCTGGACTCCCGCCAGGGGAGATAATCTCCCCTGGACCCCATGGGACTTTTTGTGTCAACGCGGGGCTTAAACCCCGCGCCTCGCTGGACCACTGCGTATCCCGCCGGTTTAAAACCGCATCACCATATCCTCGGACAGCAACCAAATATCAAACGCGGTGATGACCCCCATGAAAACGAGCATGGGGATCAATTGTCGCCCTTTCAGATTTTCGTTGCCTCCCAGCAGTCCCAGCCCCCGATGGCGCAAAATGGCCACCGCCAACCAGATCCCCAATACCATCAATCCGCTCTGGGCAGCAAACATCCACTCCTCCGGCATCCAGGTGGAGAGCATCTGCTGATGCCGTTCCGCCCCGGTCATGGGTTGCATGCCCAGCCCCAACGGATTCAAAAACAGCTCCGTCAAATTCCCCCCCTCCCGCAACAGATGGGAGAGGTTGTGGGCCAGATGATAGGTAAAAGCCATGGGCAGAGTGGAAAAGGGCAAGGCCACAAACAGCCGATGATAGCGGGTCCCCGGCGTGGCCATCCACCAAGTCGCCAGAATGGCCAGAGCGTACAAAAGAACCGGTCCAAAAAAACCGATCATCATGCCGATACTGAAACTCCCGATCAACTGTCCAGTCTCGCCGATCCAGCCGGCCAGTTGGGTGACCCACCCCACCCAAAAGGGCATCATGGTCACGCCGTGAAAGGAGGTTATCCCCAGCAACACCAGCATAAACCAGGCACTGTCCCATTGGGGTCTGGCCTGCTCCATGGCCTCACTGCCCATGGTGCGCAATCGCCAGGAGACATTGTCGTGGGGACAACTGAGGACACAGTTGCCACAAGAGAGACAATAGGTGTTTTGGGAAAAGCGTCCCACCGTGAGATGGGTGGGGCAGGGTTCAATCTCCGGGGAGCCGTTGTAGCACTCCATGGTTTTGCAGCGGCTGCAGATCTCCTGATCCTGGGAACGAACCTCGATGGGAGCCAGACGGGAATAAAAGCCGATGGTGCGTCCCACCGGACAGCCATACCGGCAAAAGGCCTTGCGCTCGAAGAGCAACAGACCCCCTGCAGAGAGGGAGACCATCACCAACGCCATCAGCGCAGTGGCCACGGGAATGGTGGTCACGCCGACCCCCAACTCCAGCCAGGTCATCCCCATGAACAGCAGCAGGGCCGGAAAAACATTGCGCAACCACTGAGGCACCTTGAGATTGAGTCCGGGATGGGGCAAGGCCCGCCGCCACAACCGCCGCCGGATCATCCAATTGGCCAGAGTGTCCCAGGGACAGATGGCACACCAAGCCGATCCGAAAAAAAAGACCGAGATCACCACCAGCGGCCACCAGAGGTTCCAGGTGAAGACCGTCGCCAGATTACGCTCCGGCAGGGAGGTGCCGAACAGACCGGCGAAGAGCACCAACGTAAAGACCACCACCAACACAATCCGCAACACCGTCAACGGCCAGGGCCCAGCGTTCAACAGACGGATCAGCCAACCGAACAGAGGAACCGTGGAGAGGTTATAGGTGGGTCTGACACGAGCCACCGGTGGATTGGTCCGCACCGCCCAGAAAAATATCCCGGCCATGAGAAGGGCCGCCGGAATGATCCACCGTTGGGGCAGACCCGGATGCTGCATGGTGTGGCCCCCACTGCCTCCCCCATGCCCCAGCCCGGCATGCCCCTGCCCCAGGGTCGGGGCCGCATGCACATGACCATGACCATCTCCCCCAACCGGAACAGCACCCGAAGCAGCGGTGCCAGGAGCATGGTCATGCACAGCCGGTGCCGGCGAGGCCGCCGGAGCGTGGTCGTGAACAGCCGGTGCCGGCGAGACCGCCGGAGCGTGGTCGTGAGACATAAAAATTTCCATGGGGTCCAGGGGAGATTATCTCCCCTGGCAGGGTCCAGGGACGGAGTCCCTGGCGGGTTGCAAGGGCGGAGCCCTTGCAGGGAGCGCGCTTTTCAAAAAGCAGATTTCCGCAGGAAATCTGCGCAGCGCGCACAAAACCGCCCCGAAGGGGCGACTTTGGGAGGGCGGCAGCCCGACTCATACCCTTGCTGCACAGGGTGCGTTCAAGATGCATTGGTACCGGCCAGCAATCCAATTCCCAAAAAACTTTCCCAGGCTGCCCGGTTGAATGTCGGGCTGCCGCCCTCCCGGAGTCTGCCCCTGCGGGGCAGGTTTTGTGCGCGCTGCGCAAATTTCCTGCGGAAATTTGCTTCTGGAAAAGCGCGCTCCATGCAAGGGCTCCGCCCTTGCAACCCGCCAGAGGGCTCCGCCCTCTGGACTCCCGCCAGGGGAGATAATCTCCCCT
>NZ_RXIU01000348.1 GCF_004217665.1 Candidatus Magnetaquicoccus inordinatus
GATACAACTATGGGTTCAGAAAGGGCACCTCCCTGGCTGGGTCCAGGGATGGAATCCCTGGGATTTTGCTTTTAATCACCAAAGAAGAGATTATTATTGACCAGCTTGGGAGCGTTTTAGCAGGATAGCGCCATCCTGAGTATTAAAAATAATTTTACGACTGACCTCACCGCCAATATCCGAGGCGATGATGGGTATGTTGGCCTGGGCCAAAAATTCATGAGCCACCTCAATGTTACGTTGCCCGACATTGAGAAATCCAGAAGAGCTTTGCAGGACGGCTCCCCCTCCGAACACCTTGGCTTTCAACTCCCGTTGGTTGCAGCCCATATCCAGCATATGCTCGATCAACTTGACAATAGCGATATTGCCAAATTTTGGCGAGGGCAGGCCATCGCCATTCCAGAGGGGCAGTTTATAATGGTTCATACCACCACGGCGCAGTCGAGGATCCCACAGGCATACTGCGATACAGGATCCCAGAACGGTTGTGATAATATAATCCCCATCCTTGGCAAACAGTGCGCCAGGGAGCAGGAAAGGTTTGTTATCTTCCGCCATGGTCAGAATAACTCGGATTGATCATCACTAAAGAAAAATTCATTGCCATCGACAGAGAAGGTATCCGCTTCTGCATCGGTCTCCATAAAGGGTATGGAGAGGGTAACGGTACACCCTTCACCTGGTTGGGCGCTGACATGCACACTGCCCTCCATCATATCGATAACGGCCTTGGTGATGCTCAGACCTAATCCATGTCCTTTGTGCGATTTGCGCACACCTGCTTCCAATTGGGTGAAGCGGTCAAAGATGCGTTCGATCTGCTCGGGATTGAGGCCAACCCCGGTATCGGTAACAGAGAGAATCAGGCGATCATCCACCACACCGATATCCAGATCGATACGACCACCGGGATTGTTAAACTCGATGGCATTGGAGAGCAGATTTTGCACAACCAGCTCCAATTTTTCCGAGTCGGATTTGAAGTAGAGTTTTTCGCCTTCGTTGTTGACCGGTTGGCTGCCGATGTTCAACTTTTTACCGAGAAAATAGACATTGAGCTCTTTGGCAAGAATCAGGTGGGAAAAGTCGTTGACGGCATGGATCATCAAGGAGTGACCATCGACGGTGCCGGATTGCAACATGGTGGCACCATCTTCCAGTTCAGCAGCGGCAAAGATATTGCGCAATTGAAAATCGAGGCTGAAGGCTTCGGCGAAAATGGATTGCGCGATACCTACCACGGTTTCCCGGTCTGCGTCGTGGGAGCGGAGTTGTTGTGCCAAGCCGAGGATGCAGGAGAGAGGGTTATTGATCTCATTTTTCATATGTGAGACAAAATTGCTCTTTACCTGTTCGGAGATCTGCAGTTTGCGATTGACCTCTTCCAGACGGCGGCTGACAATTTTCAAATCATACAGAGTCTGTTTGGTATGATTGAAACGCGCTTTTAATTCGTTGAGCAGATCGTCATCACTCAATTCGGCCACAGGAATGCTCTCCCTTCAGGTATACACCAGTATGGATATTAAGAATCTGTGGCAGTTTACCTTGATTGGATCCATTTCTCTAGTCTGGATGTCATGAAGAGAATATTTTTTGCTTCTGTAGTCAGGCTCTGGTAGTGGATAAGCCGATTTTCCGTTTGACTTTTGGGGTAAATAAGGGCATCTTCCCGGATTGGTAGAGGGTATCGAGGGGGGAATGTGGGATACTCTTAGGATTGGCTTGCTTGTGAACAGTATGAGCAAAATGGACAACTCATTTGCGCATCAAGGCGATCGCATTGCTTTATCTGATAAGGATTTCCAACGGCTAAGCACCTTTATTGAGTCGACCAGTGGCATTCAGATGCCGATGTCAAAAAAGTCGATGTTGACAGCCCGAATTCAGAAGCGATTGCGTTTATTGGGAATGAACTCTTTTACTGATTATGTGGATTTGGTATTGGATCCACATGATCCGAGTCAGGAGTTGATTCACTTTTTGGACATTGTGACCACCAATAAGACCGATTTTTTCCGTGAGCCGAATCATTTCACTTTTATGACAGAGACTGCATTGCCGACTTTGTTGCGGGAGGCAGGTGCTGGTTCCAGTCGGCCATTGCGTATTTGGAGTGCTCCCTGTTCGACGGGCGAAGAGCCTTATACCATGGCCATGGTGATCAAGGAGTTTGCGGCGCGTTCACCGGGATACAAGGCGGCCATATTGGGCACAGATTTATCGACTCGGGCACTGCACCATGCGGAGAATGCTGTCTATGACATGGAAAAGGCAGATCCGGTACCGATGGCGCTCAAACAAAAATA
>NZ_RXIU01000349.1 GCF_004217665.1 Candidatus Magnetaquicoccus inordinatus
AACAGCGAATTGTGAAGAAACTGGGGAAAATAAACAAGAACTGTTATGGCAAGATAAAGAATACATTGTCAGAAATGTTTATCGAATAACTATACCGTTCCGAGTCGCAGATCGCCTGAAGCAGGGACATTTCGAAGAAACTCGCTGAGTGGCGCCAGACAAACTCCAGCCTTGCTGAAATGAAGAACAGCCCAGTTACCGGACTGATCTTTGACCAGGGTACCCCAATGGTCGCGTCCGCTGCCAAACATGGAGGCCTGGGGCGTGCAGAGAACCATCCCTTCGCGGAGTTGTCCACTTTGTAGCTGCTTGTCGAGCTTGTCTCGAGTAAGATGCTGATCCGATTTCAGGGCAACATTCGCCACGGTATCGGTGTTTCGGGTGACAAAGTCATAACAGTCATGGTCGCGGTAAACGTAATCGAGCCCCTCCCGTTCGTGCTTCAACCCATAGTGCAAGGCCTCAAGGCTTTTTCCAGAATACTGACTGAGATCGATTTCCGTAATGGACATTCCGGCTCGTCCGGTACCGGTTTTGATGCGTCGCCCGATGATGGCATCGGCTTGATCGGGAGTTTTCGCGATTTCTTGCCACACGGGATTTGTTAGAGAATCCATAATGGTTGACACATAATCCGTGGTCTCCGGAATAGAGGGGATGCGTCCGGAGATAAGGATCCCCTGATCGTCTCGGGAGAAGACCCGGCCTGGACCGGCATTATAGGCGGCCAAGGAAAGGGATAGGGCCCGATCAGGATCATCGGTGACTTGCTGAGCCTGTTCATAGAGTTCTTTCAGGTAATGCGTGGCCAAGAGCATGGCGATGTCCGGATCACAAAGAATGCGGCGAACCTCGCTGTCGGGTGCATCCGCTTGGATGAGTTTTTGAAGCGATTCCTGGTAGGGACGGAGTTCCGTTGTGATCGGACGACGGAGGATTTTTGCCGCTTGTTCCTTCGCTGTTGCAGGGATAAATTGCATGTACCCCATGGCTCCGCTGTGGCTATCGTTCATGTTCTTGCCACCGCAACTTTCCTTGGCGGCAACCGCGGCCAACACCCGGCTTGAGAGAGGGTGGTCTGCAGGCAGCCCCAGTGCAATGCGAGCCTGGTTGATTGCCTGATGCTGGGATGTCTCAACGCGGTAAATATCGCGAAGTAAGCCGGGAGAAGCACTCGACTGCTTGAGCATCCAGTACTGATCAAAATCGTGATCAATCATGTTCAGGAGAGCAGGACTCGGGACAAAGGCCAAGAGCTTATCGAGATGATCACGTCGACCAAAGTCTACTGCAAATTCCTTCATAAAGAAGTGAAGCGACTCGGCAGATGCCCCCAGTCCAGCTATCAACTCAATTTGGATGGAAGAAGCAAGTCGACGTCTGCAAAGTTACCGAGAGGGGACGGCGGACGTTGTTTCTTTTGAAGATATCTTTGGGAAATCATAATGAACATCGAGTTTATCAAGGAGGCAGAGAGTGAACTCAATGATGCGGTATTGTTCTATGAGTTAGAACAACGGGGATTGGGTAAGTGAATTCCCTCACAAGATATTGTATTCTATAGAAGTTGATAAAATCATGGTTTTGGCAATTTCTCATCAACACAGAAACCCTACTTATTGGCATAACCGCAAAGCCCTATAGCGGAACCAAAGCATTCTCATCACCACCATCAATAAATCATGTTTAGCTCTCTTTGAATCGTGGTATAATTATATTGTAATTACGAGAGAGAGGGGTAAGGCATGCAAACACACTTAATTACAATTGGTAATTCCAAGGGTCTTCGCTTTTCAAGAACACTTCTTGAGCAGTGCGGAATAATCGACGATGTTGAGCTCGATGTTAAGAATAACGAGATAATTATCAGAGCAAGCTCAAGGAAACCAAGAGAGGGATGGGAAAAGATGTTTAAGGATGCCTATTCAAAAGGCAAGCCAGAAATGCTGATACCTGAATCCATCGATCTCGATTGGAATGAGTTAGCAGAATGATCGCGCAATATGACGTCGTCCTTGTTTGCCTTGACCCAACGGTAGGAAAAGAAATCCAAAAAACAAGGCCATGTGTTGTGCTCACTCCCAAAGAAATGAATGTATATTCGTACACGATTATTGTTGCTCCCATGACAACGAAGGAACATCTCAACATTCCGACAAGGATTGGTACGGTTTTTAAATCTGTCGACAGTTGGATTGCGCTGGATCAAATAAGAACGATTGATAAACAGCGAATTGTGAAGAAACTGGGGAAAATAAACAAGAACTGTTATGGCAAGATAAAGAATACATTGTCAGAAATG
>NZ_RXIU01000035.1 GCF_004217665.1 Candidatus Magnetaquicoccus inordinatus
AGTTCCATGCGGCGGGATCGGCATGAGAGAGCAATTGCTTCAGAGCTTCCTGCTGCAAAAAACCCGCATCCCAGCCTATTTTTTCGGCAGCACGGCAGAGTTCCCAAGCCAAACGAGTTTTGCCGCTGCCTCCGGGTGCGGTGATAACCTGCACACTGATTCCCGCTCCCTGCAGCCAGTTGCGCAGTGTGTTCAAAATCTCTTCGCGACCAAGCAAGGGAATATGCGTGTAGCGGGGATCCATCCACTCCCGGTCAGTCGTAGGAGGCTTGCTGTCTACTGGTTTTGGCCGTTGCAGGCGGGGCGCATGCAGTGCTGCGTGCGGCCAGATCTTTTGAAATTCAGTCTCTCCAAAGCTGCGAATGGCAATCTTCGGATTTTCTTTTTTTAAGCGTTTGAGTTCCGCGATGGCCTTGGTAGGCAGTCCATCCACCAGATTATGCACAAAGCTCCAGCGTTGCATAAGAAGGGTAGACTCTTTGGCTTTTGCAAAGTCTTCCCGTATTTTTCTACACAGATAATCGACAGTTGTTCGTCCTCCCAGAGCGCCATAACAGGCAAAGATCTCTTGCTTTGAAGAGAGATAGCCGTCACACCCTTGATCACCTTCAGCGCCCATCGCACGAGCCCGCAGAAAATCAGAGCCGTGGCGATGCTCCATCAAGGCAGAAAAACGCGCCTGGAAGGCATCACCATGGAGATCACGCAGTTGTGCACGCAGCAGGGTGATTTGGGAATCTTCAGGAGGCACGCGGGCTTCTCCTCTTCGGTGTTATCCTGCATAAAGATTGGTGCCGACAAGGGCAGCGCAAGGATATATGCGCTCTGGCTTGTGGAATAAGGTGATCCTGGCAATAACTTTAGAGACTATAGCACAGCATTGTCAAGCTTCTCTTCAGAGAAGTATCGGGACGCACGCTTTTGCTCCTTTCCGCTCCGTTGCCCCATTACCTGACTGGGCAGGTCGGGCTCCGCCCTCCCAAAGAGTGCCCCTGCGGGGCACCGATTGTCGCGGCGTGCGCGAATGCTTAAGCATTCGCTTCTGGTGAAACGCCGCTAGATGCAATGGCTTTGCCCTTGCAACCCACCAGGAGGAGATAATCTCCTCCTGGACCTCCATAATAGCTTTTTTGTGCCTAAATCAAATCCGCGCCGCCTCACCCGACTTCTCATGCAAATAACGCTCAGCCTCCAATGCCGCCATGCAACCAGTACCAGCAGCAGTAATCGCCTGACGAAAAGTCTTGTCTTGCACATCCCCCGCCGCATACACACCAGGCAGATTGGTGGCAGTGGAGTTCGCTTTGGTAATCAAATAACCCTGCTCGTCCTTGTCCAGTTGGTCACCAAAAATGGCAGTATTGGGATTGTGCCCAATGGCAATAAATACCCCAGTAACCTTGAGAATCTCAGTCTCCCCAGTTTTGATGTTCTTCAACCGCACACCAGAAACCCCTCCCGCTTTCGGATCTCCAAGAATCTCCTCCACAACCGAATTCCAAGCAGTATGCACCTTCGGATTGGCAAATAACCGCTCCTGCATCACCTTCTCCGCCCGCAAACTGTCACGACGATGAATCAAAGTCACTTTGCTGGCAAAGTTGGTCAAAAATAACGCCTCCTCCACAGCCGTATCACCACCACCTACTACCGCTATCTCCTGCCCACGATAAAAAAAGCCGTCACAGGTCGCACAGGCCGATACCCCATAACCACCCAATTTTTTCTCTGACTCCAAACCAAGCCAACGTGCCGAGGCGCCCGTTGCAATGATTAATGCGTCACAAGTATACACATCCCCAGAATCACAGGTTAAACGGATCGGACCACCCTGGCGTCGCTCGGCAGTCAAATCAGCTTGCACAACCAGATCAGAGATGATTTGTGTGCCAAAACGACGCGCCTGCGCCTCCATTTTTTGCATCAGTTCTGGACCTTGAATACCCTCTTCAAAGCCTGGAAAATTATCCACTTCTGTGGTAACAGTCAATTGCCCGCCCGGCTGCATGCCTTGGATAAGGATCGGGTTGAGATTGGCTCGGCCGGTATAAATGGCTGCCGTGTAACCCGCCGGTCCGGAACCTAAGATAATAAGAGAATTATGCGTTTCCGTGGCCACGGTTTGTTCTCCATAATTGAGATTCAGTGAAAGATGGGGCGTACCAAAAATTGCTGCAGTGCCCCTGTTTATCACAGGATATAAGGATAGCCTGAGCGATGCACGGCATTATTTTGCTTGCCCTGGAAGATTATCAACTGCTCCATGGTGGCGCAGACTCCTGGCGGGAGGTGTGGCAATTGGCCAACCGGCAGCAACAACCATTGGCTGCCGATCGCCTCTACCCCGACCAATTGGCCCAAGATCTCCTGCATGCAGCAGCACGCCAACAAAAAATTCCCTTTAATGCCTTCCTGGAGGCCTTTGGCCGCCACCTAAGTGTCGGCCTGCTCTCCCTGGGGCGCACTATGGGCCTGCTGCGTCCAGAGTGGCGGACCCTGGATATTCTCGAACATTTGAATAAAGAGATTTTTGCCCACTTTCACTTTCCAGAAGGAGTCGGCAAAACACCACAAATTCGCGCCTATCGCTTGAAATATGGCGAAGTCTCTGCCGTCTATCCCTCGGAACGTAAATGGTGTGGACTCTTCAAAGGCATCGTCTTGGGCTGTGCGCAACATTTTCATGAAACCATTCGCATCCAGGAACGACTCTGCATGTGGGATGGCGCACCCCTTTGCCGCCTTTCCATTCTGTTGCTGGATCCCACTCTGCAACAACAGGTGGAAATAGGCCGCGAATTTCAAATGGTCCATGATCGGATCCAGGAAATCCGCTTTTTTAATCAGTTTGAAGGTATACCCCTGGTGCATCCTGGATTGGTCCTGCGCTACAGCCAGCAAGAGGTGATGGTGCAAATTCATCCGCAATCGCTCTGTGCCATGCAAGAAGAAGGAGTAACCTATCTGGCCCTGCCACACCTGCCCCTGGGGCTCAAAGCAGAGGTCAAACAGCTTCAGTGGCAGCAGGGAACCGCTCTGTTGCACAATATTATACCTACCGATGGTCCCATCGGTCGCAGAGTCGCCCAGCGCGTGGCCAGCAACAGCTCAGTGATGGTGGCGTTTCAAATCGAACAGCAAACTTTTCGCGGCTGGTTGGCCAATCTCTCCATAACCGGTATCGCCATCGTGCTGCGCAGCGATCCCCAACTCAAAGAGATCTCACCCTATACCCCCATTCAAATGCAGTTTGCACTGCCCGCCAGCACTCTGGATCCCGCTGACGATAGCGCCGAAAGCGATTATCCCCTGCAGTGCGATGGCAATATTCTGCATATCGATGAACGTGACGGGCGTCATCGAATCCGCATCCTCTTTCGTCCCTTGAGCGTCAACGATACCCGCAGGCTTGTGGCCTATTACCAGGAACGAGAACAATCTGCCCTGCATGCCTTGCAGACAAAAATTGCGATAACACGCAAGCAATTGTTTGATTTATAAGTGTTTTGCCTGAATACAGGCAGCCATTTCCTCCGCCATCACTCCTCTCTTCTTGCCCTGCCTGTTTTTTTCCAGAATTGGCTCATCTTTTGCTCATTTCTGCACCAGAGCAAATTGATCATCACGGGCAGCAAATCCCGGATGAACAATAGGGCTGTTGTTTTTCTTTTCAGCACTTTACGGCAGAATATTGGGGGATAACTTAAGATGTCCAAATACCTGGCAAGTGTCAAATATCGTTGGCAACCGCAAGATGCCTTGCTTCGGTTTTTGTCTTTTGTCTGTGTAGGCGGCACTTATGGATTAATCATTATCTCTTTGGTCCAGGCATATATTTTAATAACCTGGCTCAAAACCTATTAATAACAGGATGATGCTGAAGCTGCAGGCACTCAGCTCGGAGCCCGAGCCAGCAGGGACAAAGCTCCGTAGAGTGCGCGCAGATGGGGTACCTCGACAGAACAGCGCTGGGCAGCACGCAGGGCATTGCCCAGGATAGCCTCCACCTCCATGGGGCGTCCGGCCAGATAATCCAGTAGCATACTGGTTTTATAGGGTTTCATTTTGCGTGTGGCAGCCAGATTGCGTTCCACCACATCATCCGGCAACGGATACCCGGCAGCATCGGCAATTTGACAGACTTCGTGCATGACTCGTGCTGCCAAATCGGCGGTGGCTGGATTCTCCAAAATCTCCTGAGTGGTGGCGCGACCCAGGACGGAGAGGGGGTTGAAAGCGGCGTTCCAGACCAGTTTTTTCCAGCGCTCTTTACCGATCTGCTCGCTTACCGTGCAGGCAGTGCCAACAGAGGTAAAAAGTTGTGCCAACTGTTGTGCAGCCGCCGAGGCGCCATGGGGATAGCGTCCAATCGCCAGGTGTCCATAACAGGTATGGCTGATGCGACCCGGGGCGGTGCGCGAGAGACAGACAAATGCCAGGCCACTCAATATTTCATTCTGCGCAAACGCTTCCGCGATGCTCTGTTCGCATTCAATCCCATTCTGCAACAAAAGGATCACACTTTTTTGCGCAACTGCCGGGGCGATGATGGCGGCGGTGTCGATTTCTGCAAGCACTTTGAGTGCAACCACTATATAATCAGGGGCAGGCTCTAGCGGTTCGACCTGGCGCAAAACCGCCGCCGGACGAAAATGGCTCTGCCCCTCCAGGCCATCGATATGGATACCTTGTTCTTGAACAAGAGCATAGTCTGAGCGCTGCACAGTCGAAACAATTGCACCCGCTTTGGCCAGTTGGGCGCCATAATAACCACCGACAGCTCCGCTGCCCACAACCAGAATATGCGGAGGTTGCAAAGTGCTGTCGGCTGCGCTGGGTCTCTCTGATGTGTGCATACTCTTTAACCTGTTGCGGAGTAAAAGTGATGAAAAGAGCAGTCAAATTGTGGACCTTGGTTATGGCCATGGCTGTGGCGGTACCGGTTATGGCCGCCGATGCCGAAAGAGGCCATATGCTGCATGAGCAAAGCTGCTTGAGTGGTTGTCATGCCAGTCGCGTCCAAGGTCATCCGAATGATATCTATACCCGCAAAGGGCGCAAGGATACACTGGAAAAAGTGCAGGCACAGGTGGCATTTTGTAACCAACAGGTGCTCAATACCTTGTGGTGGCCCGAAGATGAAGCAAATGTCGTGGCCTATTTGAATAACACCTTTTATAAATTCAAATAGGCCACGAGGCGCGCCTATTCTGCCTCTTGCAGTTGATAGCCATGTGACTGCTGCTGTTGCACTTTTTGTTTGAGCGCAAAAAAACGCTGAATGAATTGTGCCACTCCCGCAGCATCCTCCAGGGCAAAGCAGGGCAGATCGGTTTTGATCTCTGGATCATCGGTTACCAGGGCTACCACATTGTGCAGCTCTTGGTGCAGGCTGGGAGAGCCACTGGCCAGGCGGTGCACGACAATTTTGGGTTGCTGCTCATTTTTGTAGCCTTCCACCAGAATCAGATCATGGTTCAGGAGAAAGTGCACCTGCTCATCCAACGAAAGTTCCGGTTGATCACGCAGCTCCTGAATCATAAACCAACGTTCGCGGGCGGCAAAGAGGACGGTTGCCGCTCCGGCCTGGCGAAAGCGATAGGTATCCTTGCCGGGCATATCGGGATCGGCGGGATGATGGCCATGTTTGATGGCGGCAATACGCAAGCCAGCTTGTGCCAGTTCGCTGATGACCGCTGCCATCAAGGTGGTCTTTCCGGTACCGCTGGCCGCTGAAAAGCCGATGACCGGGATGGGAAAGGGGTTGCTGGTTGCAGTCAGAGTCGGGCTGCCACCGCTCACCGGAGGAAAAATGGCCACCTCATCCTGGTCGGAGAGGGGATCGTTGGCTGTCGCATAGCGCTGGTTGACGGCGACCCTTAGTTGGCTGTCGGCCAGCAATGAATGATAGGGTTCCCCTTTATCACGCAAATATGCTATCAGTTGCGCCACGGTCTGAACCGTGCCGGGGAGGGTGATGCGCTCTTCTGGGGTACCAATCTTTTCCCGCACCCAGGCAAAATAGAGTATCCGTGCCAATTTGTTTGTATCCTGTCTGCTTTTCAGCCCAATCTGTGGCAAAACAACCCAAGGAGAAGTGTGTGACTCTAGCAGAAAATCATTCTCAATTGAAGGAGTCTCAGGAGGAGAGCTTGAGCATCCTCTTTGTTGGCGATTTATTTGGCAAAGCAGGGCGCAAGGCGTTGGAGCAGCATTTGCCACGCTTGCGCCAAGCCTATCCGCTGGAGATGGTGATAGTGAATGGTGAAAACAGTGCCGGTGGCATAGGGATCACCCCGGCTATTGCCAATGAGCTGTTTCAAGCGGGTATTGATGTGATCACCTCTGGAAATCATATCTGGAAATATAAAGAGATTTTTGCCTATATGGAGAGCACCAATCGTCTGCTGCGTCCGCTTAATTATCCGCCGGGCGCCCCAGGCAAAGGCTTTGTGATCTATACGACCAGCAATCGACGACGGGTGGCGGTGCTCAATCTGGCCGGACGGGTATTTATGGATCCTCTGGATTGCCCCTTTCAGGCGGCGGATCGGTTTTTGGACAAGGTGCGTTTGGGGCGGGATGTGGATGCGATTGTGGTGGATATGCACGCTGAGGCCAGTTCTGAAAAAGGGGCGATGGGCTATTATCTGGATGGCAGAGTTTCCGCCATTTTGGGCACTCACACCCATATTCCGACTGCCGATCAGCAGATTCTCCCGCATGGCAGCGCCTTTCAGACCGATGTGGGGATGACCGGTTGTTATCGTTCGGTGATCGGCATGAAGGGAGAGAGCGTTATGCCGCGCTTTTTGCGCCAGATGCCTACCCATTTTGAACAGGCAACAGATGAGGGGAGCTTGTGCGCGACAGTGTTGACCCTCTCCTTGAAGGATGGTCTCTGTCGGCGAATTCAGCCGGTTCGTTTAGGGGGCAGCTTGTCTGAGACCCCTTTGCCCATACGCTAAAACAGCATGCCTGCAACTGTTACAGAAACGGTTTTGACTCTTTGTCTGAGGCTCTTTCACCAGTATCTCATAGCAGAAAATTGATGCGTGCACTACTCTTTAACGGTCAGCAGTTGCAGCTTGGCACTGCCCATCCGCTGCCACAGCCGACAGCTCAGGAAGCGCTGTTACGGATACGATTGGCAGGGATATGTGCCACTGATTTGGCAATTTTGCGCGGCTATAAGGGATTTACGGGGGTATTGGGTCATGAATTTGTCGCAGAGGTGGTTGCCTGTGCCGATCCCTCCTGGTTGCAGGCGCGGGTGGTCGGGGAGATCAACTGTGGTTGTGGGAGCTGCAGCTTTTGTGCACGGGGCAACGGCAACCACTGTCTGAGCAGGAGAGTGGTGGGGATTCAGGGTCGTGATGGCATGTTTGCGCAATATGCCTGTTTGCCGGTTGCCAATTTACATCGTCTCCCGGACTCGCTGAGCGACCAGCAGGCGGTTTTTACTGAGCCTTTGGCGGCAGCATTACGCATTACCGAACAGATTACCCTGGCTGCAGGCGAGCCGGTGGCCATAGTGGGCGATGGACGGTTGGGGATATTGGTGGCTCATGTTTTGGCCCATCAGGGTTGTGCTGACCTTTATATGGTGGGTCATCATCCCGAGCATTTCTCCTTGTGGCCCGCTTCGCTCAAGGGACACTGGCATCCTGAGCAACTGCCAGAGGATTTTTCGTTTGCAACGATCATCGAATGCAGTGGTGCGGCGAGTGGTTGGCGCTGGGCCTTGGCCAAGGTGCAGCCGCAGGGGCGGATTGTTCTGAAAAGCACCTTTCCCGGAGGAGTGCCTGTAGAACCTGCTGATTGGGTAGTACGTGAGCTGCAGATTATCGGCTCGCGCTGCGGTCCTTTTGCTCCGGCTTTAAGCTTGTTGGAGACAGCCACGCTACCGGTCGAAAAGATGATCAGCGCCATTTATCCGCTCAGTGATGCTTTGACCGCCTTTGCCCATGCGCAGCGAAAAGGAGCTCTCAAAATCCTGCTTGCTCCTGAGGAGGAGTAGATTAACCACTATAATTATTCACCACCAAAAACAACTGCGGGTACAGGGAGGCACCTCCCTGGCCGGGTCCAGGGATGGAATCCCTGGGATTTTGTTTTTAATCTTGTAACTATTCACCACCCAAAACTATTGCGGGTCCAGGGAGGGCACCTCCCTGGCCGGGTCCAGGGATGGAATCCCTGGGATTTTATTTTTAATCTTTTGCCTTTGGCGCGCCTTTCACAACAAGCCGACGCGCTTTTTGCGTCGGCGCGGCGCGCCTAATGGAAGCAAGCTGTGCGGGTTGGCGCGCCTTTTTGCGCCAATGCGCACAGCATCCCCATGGGGGTAGAGCTGGCGAGCCTGCAGAAACCTGAATAATGCTAACCTTTCTTATTCTCTTCAGGGATCTGCGCATAAAAAGCAATACAATCGAGCAGTTGTTTTTTGCGGATCGGTTTGGTCAAATAGGCATTGCAACCAGCCTGTTTGCTGCGTTCTGCCTCTCCTTCCAAGGCGTGGGCGGTAAAGGCGATGATGGGAATGGGAGAGCGTTGTTGTTCGGCCTCCCAACGGCGCAGCAAGGCAGTGGCTGTATAGCCATCCATGACAGGCATTTGCACATCCATGATCAGCAGATCGATGGCTTGTTGTTGGGCCACCTCTACCGCCTCTGCTCCATTGTTGGCAAGCAGCAAACGATGGGGGCTTTGTTGGAGAAATGCCTGCACCAGCAGTTGATTATCTTCTGAATCTTCGGCCAAAAGGATGGTGAGTGTTCGTTGTTTGCTCTGTGTTGGCGGATGCTCTGCAGTGTGAGGGGGTGGTGCGAGAGGCTGGGCTGTTTGCAGAGGCAGCAGGATGTAAAAGGTGGTGCCCACCCCCAGAGTGCTCTGCACGCGGATGGATCCGCCCAACAAGGCAACCAATTTTTGGGTGATGCTCAACCCCAGGCCGGTTCCCCCATAGCGGCGGGTAATGCCGGAGTCGGCCTGGGCAAAGCTGTCAAAAATATGTTCCCACAGCTCTTGCGCGATACCGATACCGCTATCTTGCACGGTCAACAGCAGATGCTCTGCATCCTCTTGGTGTGCCGACAAGGTGATCGTGCCCTGTTCGGTAAATTTGATGGCATTGCTTAAAAGATTGAATAAAATCTGCCGCAGCCGCAAACGATCACTGACAATCCAACGGGGCAAAGTGGCCTCGACCGTACAGTGCAAGGATAACCCTTTGCCCGCTGCCACTCCTTGCAGCAAATCGCTCAACTCCTGCAACAGCTCCGCAAGGGCTACCGCTTCGCTGACAATCTGCATGCGTCCGGCTTCAATTTTGGCCAGATCGAGAATATTGTTGATCAACTCCAAGAGCGTTTGACCAGCATTTTGTTGTTTGCGCACATACTCTTGCTGTTGGCCATCCAGTGCGGTTTCCATGAGCAGATCACCCATGCCGATAACCACATTCATTGGGGTACGAATTTCATGACTCATGGCGGCGAGAAACTCACTTTTTGCCTGACTGGCCGCTTCGGCGGAGAGTTTAGCCTGATACAGATCGGCTTCCATCTGTTTGCGTTCGGAAATATCCAGGCCCATGCCGATCAACAGCGCTTCCCCATCCAAAAGCAGGCGATGGCCGACAAAATAGTAGGGCAGAGAGGAGCCGTTGCGATGGCAGATAGCCGCTTCGGCGCTGGCAAAACCCTGTTGAAAAACCGCTTGGATGCGTGATTGAATCAGCTTTTGCTCTTCTCCTTGAAAAAGATCCAGAGGGGAGGTGGAGGCCATCTCTGCATGTGTTAAGCCAGTTACCTCTTCGAGAGCTTTGTTCCACATGCGAAAACGGCCTTGGCTATCGATCAGATAAAAGGCACCGGGCAAAGAGTTGATCATTTGCCGAACAAAATCGCGTTCTTGCAGTAGAGCATCCCTGCTTTCCTGGCGCTCTTTGGTAATGGCGCGATGCCGTTTTTGATAGAACCAGAGAGCCAGACCAAGCAGAAGAGACATCAAAGCCAGGATCCCCATTTGTAAAGCAAACTGTTTTTTTAACGGGGCGTTGAGTTCGGGCAAGAGACGGCTGGTGACCACAATCAAGGGATGGTCCAGGGGCAGAGCTTCGGAACGGATGGTGCGAAAAACGGCCAGACGATTTTCCTGCAACGAAGTCGAATAGCCAGAAAAGAGAGTTTCATCATTACCGCTGGCCAGATGTTGGCTAAAAAAGCTGCCGGGATGCTGCAGTTCTTTCCCGGAAAGTTCCAATTTACCGGGTTCGCTGAGGTAGAGGGTGCCCTTTTCATGGATAATGGTACTCAACATATCGGGGGCATAGAGAACCGAGAGCAGGAGAGTCCGAAAATAGCTGGGGTCGAGGGTACCACTGATTATGCCGTCAAACTCTCCGTTACTGGTTTGTACAGAGATGCTTAAGTTCATTGCCCAGGTGCCGGAACGGGTAATAAAAGGGGGTGATAATGACAACTGCAATGGGTTATTGGCCAGCCTGTTTTTTTGAAAATAGGCGCGTGTGGCAAAGGTGATACCCAGCAGTTCGCTGCGGTTGGAGGCGATAATCATCCCCTCCTTGTTATAGATGCTGAGAGTGCGCACTCCGGGCATGGCTTGGCATAACAGCGTCAGATGATGATTCAAATTATTTTGCCATTCAGCCATTTGCAGATGTTGCGGCAGTTCGCTGCGCAGCTTTTGCAAGACCGAATAGAGTGATTCCATTTGTCGAACCAGGTTATGATCGACCACTTTGGCTTGCGTGGCCAAGCGATTTTTTTCCCGAAAATGCAGCTCTTGAAACTGCTGTTCAAAGATCAGCCAGACAGCAGCGCAGAGGGTCAGCAGGGCCAGAATCAGCAGGGTCCATTGTGCCGAATAGCGATCGAGCGCAGGTATCCGCAGCCATTGCCTGGATAATTGCAGAGGTGACGCTGGAAAAGATGAAAAAACAAACGCCAAAGCACGCTCCATGACTTGCCAGTGATGATGTGCAAGAGAGGCCAGTGTAACCTGTTTGGCCGAAGAATAAAAGGCAAAACAGGTTCTATCGTGCTGTATTTCTTATATTATTTAATTTGCAGCAGAAGAAGAGTACAGCAGTATGGGGATAGCAGCAGCTCCGGGAGGGAGCAACTCTTCTATTATTTAATTTGGTAACTATTCAGATTCGTGCTGGCTCGCCAGCTCTCCCCCCATGGGGATGCTGTGCGCATTGGCGCAAAAAGGCGCGCCAATGCGCACAGCTTGCTTCCATTAGGCGCGCCGCGCCGACGCAAAAAGCGCGTCGGCTTGTTGTGAAAGGCGCGCCAAAGGCAAAAGATTAAAAACAAAATCCCAGGGATTCCCTCCCTGGACCCGGCCAGGGAGGTGCCCTCCCTGGACCCGCAATAGTTTTGGGTGGTGAATAGTCACTTAATTTGCACCAGCAGAAAAGTACAGCAGGAGGGGGATAGCAGCAGCTCCAGGAGGGAGCACAACTATCTCCTGGAGCTTTTTGAGCCATCTTCTCCGAACCATACTGGCATGCGCTGGGAGCAAGTTGCTGCAGAGCGCGTTGGTGTCTAGATCGGGGAGTCATCCGCCAAGCGCAGCGGCCTGGCGGATGAGTTGCCGAGAGGTCGGATCTTGGTTTAGTCGCGGCTGACGCAGAGGGCGATACCCATACCGCCACCGATGCAGAGGGTTGCCAGACCTTTACGGGCTTGCCGACGTTTCATTTCGTAGAGGAGGGTGACCAGGACGCGGGCACCGGAAGCGCCGACCGGATGGCCGAGGGCAATAGCGCCACCGTTGACATTCACTTTCGACAAATCCCACCCCATATCTTTATTGACTGCCATGGCTTGTGCGGCAAAGGCTTCGTTGGCTTCGATGAGCTCCAAGTCATCGATAGTCCAACCAGCTTTGGCGAGAGCTTTACGGCTGGAGGGGATAGGACCGGTACCCATGATGGCAGGATCGACGCCGCAGGAGGCCCAGGAGACGATGCGGGCCAAGGGGGTGATTCCGCGTTTGGCGGCGTTGGCGGCGCTCATCAAGACCAGGGCGGCGCCGCCATCATTGATACCGGAGGCATTACCGGCGGTAACGGTACCCTCTTTATCGAAGGCGGGGCGTAATTTTGCCAAGGATTCGGCGGTGGTACCATGTTTGGGATGTTCATCGGTATCGACGATCAAATCGCCTTTTTTGCTGGGGATGACCACCGGCACGATCTCTTCGCGGAAGACACCGGCTTTTTGTGCGGCTTCGGCTTTTTGTTGCGAGTGGGCGGCGAAGGCATCTTGTTCGGCGCGGGTGAGGCCCCATTTTTTCGCAATATTTTCTGCGGTATTGCCCATATGGTAGTTGTGGAAGGCATCGGTCAGGGCATCTTTGATCATGCTATCGACCATTTCGGCGTTGCCCATTTTGGTACCGTTACGCAGGTGCAGCAGATGGGGCGCTTGGCTCATGCTTTCCTGGCCGCCGGCGACGATGATTTCGGCATCGCCCATAGCGATGGATTGGAAGCCATTGACCACGGCGCGCAGACCGGAGCCGCAGAGTTGGTTGATGGCATAGGCGGTTTTTTCGGCGGGGATACCGGCGTTGACGGCGGCTTGGCGCGCGGCATTTTGGCCGACGCCGGCGGTCAAGATTTGACCCATCACCACTTCATCCACATCGCCTGGGGCGACGCCGGCCCGTTTCAGCGCTTCGACGATGGCGATTTCTCCCAATTTGGCAGCGGACAGGCTGCTCAGACCACCGGAAAAGGCACCAACGGCTGTACGTGCTGCACTGGCAATGACAATCTCGGTCATGATAGCAAACTCCTCATCGATTCAGTCAAATGGATTAAATACAAGATGTTGAGGGCGTTCAATATGCGGAGAATAGATGTTTCCTCATCCGCCTATTGTGGGAAAAAGAATACCGGCATGGCATAACGCATTGAAAATGTTATGTTTGCCTCCATTCAATTTCACTATTTGATAATTTTCTTATTTTCTTAATTGCTGATTTACTGTAGCGACAGTTTATCAACAATATAGGGTGAAGACACTAGCACGACTGCCCATTTCTGGCAACCCTCCTTTAACGCATTTAATACAGCGATGTTGTCGGATAGCAAATGGCAAGCGAAGGTGAACGGGTGAAGAGGGGGAGGTGACAAGGGAGAACGACGGCATGGCGATAAGGCAGAGAGGCGGAGGTGACTAAAGTAGAGCAATGGTTTGGCGAGCAACAGACGATGCACTTCTCGCCGTTAGCGGCTCTGTCATTGTTCTCAAGTTTGCATTGAATACGTGTTGTAATCAGATGGAAGAGGATGTAGAGTTTGCTGTCGGAAAGTTGGTTGCTTGCTATCTGAATGTTGTGCGGGATGTTGCCTGGTGGGTAACCTCTCTGTATGATTTTGCATATTTTAGTCGTCATCATGGGAGATCCCTGTCATGCCCGATCAAGAGCCCCTCTTGTCCGCCGAGCAAGAACTTAAAGCATTTATAGAGCGTTATGAATCACTGATTGCCAAAAACAGTGATCCTGAGCTGAGGCGAGAAAACAAAAAAGCGGGTCAATGTTGGCAAGGGGTGGATTATGCCGACTGTTTCATCAAGGAGCCGGTCAACTGGTTGTATCCAGATGGCAGGGAGGAGACTTGGGCCTATGAGTTGATGTTCAAAGGACCAAGGGGTCAACGGGCTGGAGCGTTACTGAAAGGTGTGGATCTGGAACAGGCTTCAAACAAGGAAAATTATTTTCTTTTAGAGCAGATAGATCTGTTACGGAAACTTGATAAAATATTCTTGTACAGTTTGAGTCAGGCTATAATCCAGAAATTACTCAAGGAGGATCAGCAGGCGATCTATTCCATCAATCTCTCGCTGGCAATTTTGGTGGAGCAGAGCAACTGGTTGAGCAATTTTTTGGGCGATTTGCAGGTCAAATTGCGTGCACAGGATCATTTGTCGCGTGTCATTATTGAACTGCCGGAATATGATGAGAGTATGCTCAAACATTTACAGGTGGATCAGACAACGGTGCTGCGTATTCTGGAGTTTATGAGTCAATCGCAGCTTCATTATGCGGTTGATGATGCCTTTTCAAAAGGATTTATGCACATTCCTGCACTTCGTGCCATGGGTTCACGGATCCGATGGGTGAAGATGGATTGGTCGTATATGCAAAAAACGATCAGAGATGCGCGTACCACCTTTCAGGCAATTTTTGCCAATGAATTACAACAAAATATGGTTTTTGTAGTCGAAGGTGTGGAAAACGATATATTCAAAAATCAACTTGCAGCGATGTTGCGCGAGGAGAAGCTGGAAAGGGTTGCCATTCAGGGGCATGATGTTGGATTCAGCAAATCAGCTAATGCCAGAGCGAAGCGTGCATCAAATACGACCGCTTCTGCACAAAAAACTATACCCAAGCAAAAGCCAGCCTCTACTATCTCTCCTACCCAAGCAGATACGATCCAACCATCTGCAGTTTCTGAAGCGTCGGCGATAGAACAATTTACTCGTGAAAGCGATAAACTTTATCAAAAGTTGAAAAACAAGATTGTGGAAACCATAGAGAGTTCTTACAATGTGATCATGTTTTTGACAAAACAGTTGCTCAATGATGAGTTAGAGAGACATCCTCATCCTGAACGTCATTTGTCACAACTTATTACTGATAAATTGCTTAATAAAGATTATATTGAAGTCAAAGATATTCTTAAGGGTGGTCATGAGCAATTGAAGCGTAGCAGTCCTGATGATGTCCAAAAAATAAAGGAAATAGCTCGTTTGACCTTGCCATGGTTGTATGTGTTAAGTGGAGCTAAACACCTGCTAGACAAGGGAGATCAAGGGATTTTGTTGGATGTTTTGAGCATTCCCGCAGGTATCGATTCAATGGCGGCGTTAATCATGGCTGGGATCGATCGCAGGGAGGTGGAGTGGAGAGAAAAAAATAATTTTCCCATGGATAAAAATCAGATTTCTTTGCATTTGCTGCCGGAAGAGGGAATGAACGCCGATGTGGTTGACGTAATGCGTAAGGATCTGTACATAAGAATTGGCATTCCCTCCCGGATAAAGAGTAAGGATGATCAAATTAAATCGATCAATATTCAGATGGCGCATGATTTTGCTGAACAAGGAAAAAGATATTTTTTGATTTGCGATTCTGCCCCGACTAAAAAAGAGGAGTTGGAACTCCATAATGCCCGTATACAGGCCATTTGTAAACATTTTCCTATTCTGGCAGTGGTAGAGCTTGATGACAATTTATGGCCACGTGATCAAATACGTTTCAATGAAATTAGTGAGTTGTTGGTTTAGGAGGCGATATGAGTGCCCATCCCTGTATAACCTTGCCGGACGAGGATAAACTGCCGCTGCTAATCAAGTTTGCAAGCTCTGCGGGAATCAATGATCCAGTGCATTTGCTGGATCGGGAGCAGATTTTGGCTGTCAATGCCGCCATGATTGCCGGACGACCGCTTCTGGTGCGTGGCGAGCCGGGAACCGGTAAGAGTCAATTGGCCAGAGCGGCGGCAAAGCTGCTCGGACGGGCTTTTATCAAACATGTCATCGATGCCCGCAGCGAATCCAGAGATCTGCTCTGGCAATTTGATGCCGTGCGTCGTTTGGCCGAAGCGCAACTGCTGGGCGCTTTGGGTGGTACGTGGGAGGAAAAAGAGACCAGAGCCCGGCAAGAGCTGGATGTCACACGTTTTGTGCAACCCGGTCCCTTGTGGTGGGCTTTTGATTGGTCGAGCGCCAGTAAGCAAGCGGCAATCGCCCATCTTGCCTCCCCAGCGCAACCCGATGGCGGCGATTGGCAAAAGGGTTGCGTGGTGCTGCTCGATGAGATCGATAAGGCCGAATCCGAGCTGCCCAACGGTCTGCTGGAGGCGTTGGGCAATCGCGAATTTACCCCTTTTGGCTGGCACCAGCCCATTCGTTCCACTACCTCCCTGCCTCTGGTGATCATTACCACCAACGAAGAGCGCAGCCTGCCGGATGCCTTCTTGCGGCGCTGTCTGGTGCTGCAACTGACACTGCCCAAGGATGGCATAGGGTTGCAACAGTTTCTCATCCGTCGCGGTCAGGCCCATTTTGGAGAACAAGGCAGGCTGGAGCTCTATCAGGAGTGTGCCAGGCTGCTCAGTCACCACCGCAGCGCAGCCCAGGAAAAACAGGTCACCCCGCTTCCCGGACAGGCTGAATATCTCGATCTGTTGCGTGCGCTGCTCGGACTGGAGAGGGAACATGACAAACGGATGGCACTCCTGGAAGAGATTGGTCGCTATACCCTGCAAAAGAATGTCGCCTGGGATGGCAGTGCCAGCGACGATGAGTCAGCATGAGTAACTCTGAACCGATAGTGCCGATGGCAGGAAGTGGCTATGCCGATCTGTTGTGCGCCCTGCACTATGGCCAGTCAGAGACTTTGGATGCGATGGCCTGGTTGTTGGGCTTTGTCAAGCTTCCTGAAAAGCAGGTGCAAGAAACCACAGGGCGCAGTGCAGCCTCCAGCAAAGCGGTGGCTGTCAGCGCGGTCACTCCTGTTCAGCAAGAGAGCACTGATTATCCCAAAAATATCCAAGATATTGCCTTCTGGGTGCCAGATTATTTTCAGGCTCGTGAAAGTCTGCAGCTTGCCGTCAAAGAAAAAAAAGAGGTTGCAGACACTCTACCCGCAAATCGACCAGCCACCCGCCTGCTTACCCCCTGGAGTCGCTTGTTGCCAAAAATGCGCCAGCGTTTTAGCGAACTGGCGGCCAGCCGTGAAGCTGATATTGACAAAATAGTGCAACGTTTTTTGCAGAGCCGTGCACTCGATCCGTTGCCGCTGCGCCAGCATCGGCGCTGGGGCAGGGGGGTGCAACTGATACTGGATCGTTCCGAGCATTTGATCCCGCTGCAGGAGGATCTGGATCAGGTGGCAATGCGTCTGGCCGGGCTCTTTGGTCCGCAGGCAGTGGAATATGCCCTGCTTCTTGATCCGCGACAGGGTCCGCAGTTGTCTACTCTCAGCGGTACCTGTCAAAAATATCGTCTGCCAGAGCCGGGAACGCTGGTGGTGGTGTTGGGAGATTTGGGGCAATTGGCCCCACACTCTGCCGAGCTGCAGCGCTATTGGCAACAGTTGGGGGAGGCTCTGCGCCGTCGTGGCTGCCGGGCCATGGCCTTGACTCCGGTGCCATTTTCCCGTTGTCAACCCGAACGGCTGCCCGCCTGGAAAATGTTGCCTCTGGCTGGGGAGCAGCGGCGTCGCCGCGCTGAGGCCAGACAGTTGACTGCTCAGGCAGAACGGCTGCTACGTTTGCTTTCTCCAGCCATTCGCATCGAACCGGGTTTGTTGCGGGCGGTGCGCTTGCTGATGGGGGCGGCAGCCGATGCGGGTACCGAGATCGATGCCTGGAACCATCCGCTGATGGCGGGACGTTCACGAGTAGCCGGGGTGCTGGATCCCCAGGAGTTGCCGCGTCTGCGTGCCGACTTTGCCCAACTGGAGCCGCTATCTTTGCAACAAAAGGTGGTGCAGACCATTCGGGATTGGCGGGCGGGGCTGAGTCCTGAGGTGTGGTATGAAGAGCTGCTGCATCTTTCCGAACAGCAACTGCCGGAGACTATCCGCCAGCGCGATCTCCTGGCAGCGCAAAATTTTTTCAAGACTCTTCCCTCTAAGCTTAAGCAGGAATCGCGGGTCACGATGTTAAGCTGGTTTCGCCGGGTAGTTTCGCGCAGCTTGCCAGAGTTTCTCCACTCGGGGGATGAAGAGCTGCAAGTGGCTTTGCAGACTCTTTATCGGGAGGCTTGTGCCGATAATCTTGAGCAAGAGTTTGTACAGGGTATGGATTTGCGTTTGTTGCCAATCGACCATGAGCAGCCCATCAATCTCTATTTGGGTCAAAGTGGCGGGGAGCTGATTGCCTCCGCAGAAAAACCAATTGGCAGCAGTCTAGGCATCTTGCGCAGCCGTCAAAATCGCCTGCAATATGGCGAGCGGCTCCAGGATAGGCTGCCCGATAATTTGCCAGCTTTTTGGCGCTCTGGTCAAGCCCCCTCCTGGGCGGACAAGTGGGGGGAAGATGAATATGGTCCCTGGGTAGAGTTTGTGGTCAAAGGGGTGCGGCAGCGGATGCGCTGGATTCCAGCAGGAAGTTTTTTGATGGGCTCGCATGAGGAGGAGCATGGTCGAGATAGTAATGAAGGTCCACAACATAAAGTGACTCTTGCCAACGGTTTTTGGATGTGGTCTACCACCTGCACGCAGGCTTTGTGGCAGGCAGTAATGGGGAGGAATCCCAGCCTCTTTCGAGGGGCTTCTCTTCCTGTAGAGCAGGTCAGTTTTCAGGATGTACAAAAATTTTTGCAGCAGATTGAGAAGATTTTGCCCGGTATCTCCTTGACTCTGCCTAATGAGGCGCAGTGGGAGTATGCCTGTCGGGCCGGGAGTATGACTCCATTCAGCTTTGGTTCCACCATCAGCACGGCAGAAGTTAACTTTGATGGTCGCAATCCCTATCTGCCACAGGATGCACAGGGAGAATATCGTGCGCGAACTGTTCCAGCAGGGAGCCTGCCAGCCAATCCTTGGGGCTTGCATGAGATGCACGGCAACCTTTGGGAGTGGTGTCAGGATGCTTGGCATAAATCGTATGCGGGGGCTCCTAATGATGGCAGCAGTTGGGAGGATCAGGCTGATGCGTCTCGTGTGCTGCGTGGAGGCTCCTGGAACGACTTCGCCCGTTTTGTGCGGGCTGCCTGCCGCAACGGCAACGAGTCGTCGGATCGCTTCGGCGACATTGGCTTTCGTTGTGCCCGAGTTCAGCCGGTGAGCCCAGCAGGCAAGCAGGAGAGCGCCGAGCCGCAGTTTGGCCGCGCAGGCCGTAGCGGCTCGGCACTGTTGGAGTTGCAGCACGCTTCTGCACAGGGTGTTGCTCATCTGCCTGTCGGAGAGCAGTTGCAGATGCAAAGCGATGTCGAGAGGTTGACTCTCTTTCGCCGCTTTAAGCCCGCCTGGACGAGTGCTATTGGTCGCGACCATTTTGGTTTGTGGGCAGAGTTGCAGCTTGGCCAGGTGCGGCAACGACTGCGCTGGATCCCTCCTGGTCGTTTTTTGATGGGATCGTCGGAGCAGGAACCGGGCAGGTTTGACAATGAAGCTCCACAACATGAGGTGACAATCTCTTCCGGTTTTTGGATCTTTGATACCCCCTGCACACAAGCATTGTGGCAGGAGGTGATGGGGAAAAATCCGAGCGAATTCAAATCAGCAGATCGGCCTGTGGAGCAGGTCAGTTTTAAGGATGTACAACAGTTTTTGCAGAAGCTTGACAAGAGGGTTCCAGCTCTTGCTCTGACTTTGCCTAGCGAGGCGCAGTGGGAGTATGCCTGCCGGGCTGGCAGCAGCACAGCCTTGTATAGTGGTGCGATAAAAATTTTGGGAGAGAATAATGCACCTGCCTTGGATACCATCGCCTGGTATGGTGGCAATAGCGGCAGGGAGTTTGATCTGACAAATGGTTGGGACACAAACAAATGGCCGGAGAAACAGTATCCTGCCGACAAGAAGGCGGGAACCCACCGCGTCGGTTTGAAACTGGCCAACTCCTGGGGCTTGTATGATATGCTGGGCAATGTTTGGGAGTGGTGCCAGGATGGTTGGCATAATACTTATGAGGGGGCTCCTGCCGATGGTAGCGCATGGAAGGGTAAGGCTGATGCGTCTCGTGTGCTGCGTGGGGGCTCATGGGTCAGTTACGCCCGTTATTTACGGGTTGCTTGCCGCGATAGCTCCAAGTCTTCGAATGGCATCAGCTACATTGGCTTTCGTTGTGTCCGAGCTCAGTGGTGAGCCAGATGAACAAACCTCTCTCGCATCCTCTGGTTTCCGGTCATCCTCCCTCCTGGGCTAGTGGTTGGGGGCAGGATGGTTATGGTATATTTGTGGAGATCATGGTGGATGAGGTGCGGCAACGACTGCGCTGGATCCCCCCCGGTCGCTTTACCATGGGTTCGCCGGAAAATGAACCGGGACGATTGGGTAATGAAGGACCGCAGCATGAGGTCATTTTTGCCTCCGGTTTTTGGATTTTTGATACACCCTGCACACAAGCGCTATGGCAGGTAGTGATGGGCAATAATCCGAGTCGTTTTCAATCTCCAGACCGGCCAGTGGAACAGGTCAGTTTTGAGGATGTGCAACAGTTTTTGCAGAGGATTGACAAGAGGGTTCCCGGCCTGACTTTGAGTCTGCCCAGCGAGGCGCAGTGGGAGTATGCCTGCCGGGCTGGCAGCAGCACTGCCTTGTATAGTGGCGAGATAAAAATTCTCGGTAAGCATAACGCCCCTGCCTTGGACACTATCGCCTGGTATGGGGGCAATAGTGGCAGGGAGTTTGATTTGGAAAATGGCTTCGATATTAGTAATTGGCTAGAAAAACAGTACTCTGACACACGGGCAGGAAGCCGCCGTGTTGCTTTGAAACAGGCCAACTCCTGGGGTTTGTATGATATGCTGGGCAATGTTTGGGAGTGGTGCCAGGATAGTTGGCATGGTTCCTATGTGAATGCTCCTGCCGATGGCAGTGTCTGGGTGAATGAGTCTGCTGTGTCTCGTGTACTGCGTGGGGGTTCTTGGTTCAACAACGCCCGTAACGAGCGGGCAGCCTGCCGAATCAGCTATGGGCCATCAATTAGCCGCAGCTACATTGGCTTTCGTTGTGCCCAAGTTCAGTGGTGAGCCAAGCAAGGGAGGGGCAGCGCCTTTTCTGCTCGGCGTCGGCACGGCAGGCGGAGCGCCGGGCTGCGCAGAGCAGAAGAGGCGCTGCCGGGAGGCAAGCTGGTTTGAGTCGGCGAAAATAGGCAGGCAAGCGGGTTTGCGTCGGCAAAAACAGACAGAAAATTCCGCGCCACAACGCAGCACAACGCCGCCCTGGGCAGGAGCGCTGTCGTGGGAGGATGAAAAATATCTTAAATAATAATAAAGTCGTACAAATGATAATAATCACCCACTCACGCATGACTCAGTGGCAAGCGTGGCAGATTGCGCAGGGTGGCGACATAGCGCGCCAGATCAAAAACATCATGATGCACCAGGATCATGAACGACTCATTGGCTACCGCAGCGCCAATCAATTGTCGGGCATCCTGATCGCTATAGCCCTGGGCACAAAGGCGCTGATAGGTCTCCTGGACCTCCGGCGGATTGCTCTTGCGCAGTTGATCATCTACCGAATCGAGTACCGCCTGGCTCGAACGTAAAAATTTATTTCTTTCCATACAGTTCTCCCCTCTGCGGAAAAGCATGTACGGCTGTTGCCACAGCATTTATTCCACTCCCCAACAACGCAATGATCCCCTTCAAAGCGGCGAAGCATGCTCCCGAATCGCCCTGCTGTCAATGGCTCTTGAAAGGGCAAAAAGGCGGAAATGCGCCAAACCTTTGCAGAGACAAAACAAACATATCGCAAAAAAATTTTGCTTGCCAAAAAGAAAAGAATGTGCTGCAAATCGTTATGACAAGGTGATATTTTATTATGACAATTGTAAAACATGTTGCCTGCTTTGCTGCTTTCTTCTTTCTCGCCAATAGGGCGCAATTTGCGCTTTTGGGGCAGCGTCGGCAACAACAAGGATCTTTGCAACCATGCGCGCACATTCCTCTTCACTGATCGATGCCGCCACCGTGCTGGCCTATCGGCAAACCGACTATTGGGTGCACACTGTTCCTCCATTTGTTCTGCATGTGGATCAATATAGTGCCGCCCTGGCTGCCCTCTATCAGCACTATCAGTTGCGCAGCGCCGCTTTTTTGAGCGTCTGCAATCCCTACAGCCAACTGTTGCCCGCAGAGGAAAATCGCTGCCGTCATGCCCAATGGAGAGCCTGGGTCAAGGAGCAGGGTTGGTGTCATTTGCCGGCCAGCGGCGTCGATCCCCAGGGTGTCTGGCCTGCCGAAGAGAGTCTGTTGCTGCTGGGCATCAGTCAAAGCACGGCAGAGAGCGTCGCCCGCCACTGGCAGCAAAATGCCTTTCTCTGGTGTGCGGCAGAGGCCATTGCCGAGTTGATTTTGCTGCGTTAAACCTTCCACTGTCGTAAAATATCTACTAACTCCTTTGTTTGCCGATCTTTTCA
>NZ_RXIU01000350.1 GCF_004217665.1 Candidatus Magnetaquicoccus inordinatus
GCTCTGACCGAGCAACGGCAGTTCCAGCCGTTTGGCGGATAGATTGTTGCCCAGATAGGATCGTCAAAACGAAATACCGAGCCGTCAAGCGCGGCATGGGCTGGCCTGGTGCGTCCGTCGATCACGGCGACGTACATCCAATAAGGGCGGTGGTCAGAGTTTTCAAGCTGTTCCCGGTAACGTCCGGCCATGTAGGCGGCCTGGATGTTGGTCTGATAGATGGTGTGCAGGCGCCAGGCGCTGCCGAGCTGTACCGACTGCTCCTCACCAGCGGGGTTGATGAGCGTCTGTCTGCCCCACCAGCCTTTTTCCTGCAGAATTGGGGTCAGGGTATCGATAAACCATTTTTCGCTCTTGCCTTCGGCCAGCGCCTGGTCAAGGTGCTGCCGGATTGTCTGCAAAATATCCAGCGATCCGGCCTTGGCGACCGTGAACGCCTTGGCGTGCAGTTCGCGCCACACCTCTGTCCAATCCCAGGTGATCTGATACCCCTTGGAGCGAAAATATTCGATGGCCTTTTCCGGCGGCAGGCGACAGACGAAGGCGAGATCAATCGGATCCTTGGCCATTGAGCCTCCCCCATGTTTCGGCAGCGAAAAAGGCGCGGGCAAGCAGCTCGGTCATCTGGCTGGTGTCCATCTGCGGATAGGTGGCTGCCAGCCAGCCCATGATCTCTTGCGGCGTGGCACCATCCTGCAGGCGGTCGAGAATGGGTTGTACGATCGCTGCGAGCGCCTTTTGCAACAGGTCGTCCGGCGGGATGGCAGCATCAACAACCGTCTGGGGATCCTGCAGTTTAGAGGAGGGAGCTGTTTCGGCAAACGCGCCGGGCTGGTCACCTGTTGCTGTGGGTGCGACGGTGCCGCCTGTGGCTGACTCCTGGGCAGACAGTGTTGTAGTTGGCCGTTCGCTCCAGGCGTCATCGTAGGTGCGATTGATGTACTCCAGATCCGGTTTGAACCCCATGTCGTGGATGATCTTGTCGCGCTCGGCTCTGGCTTTGAGATCCTCTGGCAGCGCAACATCCCACTTGATGTGTGGCGGGATAGCGTTGGGAAAATTAAAATCGGTGATCCAGGTCAACAGCGATTCGTTGAGGGTGTCGGCCAGCAGATCGGCGTCGGCCTGTACCAGCTCTAGGCGAACCTCGTTGCGGATGATGGCTGCTGCCGCCAGAGCGCCGCCACCTCGGCCACTGTTAGCTTCGCCATCCCCCAGAATAGTGCGGGTGATGCGGTTGTCGTTGTACTTGCAAAATGCTTCATGGGAGAGAGTGCCACCTCCCGCCTTGGCGGCCTCCAACAGCTCGATTTCGTACCCCTCCGGCAAGACGATATTGGTTTCCTGGCTGAAATCGCGCAAAATAGCCAAAAATCTTGCCCTTTCTTCCTCTGTGCCGTTGGGCAGTCTGCCGATCAGCGCTGGATTGCCGAAACGATCCAAAAAGGTAGACCAAAATCGTGCGCCATTCTGTTTGAAATAGACGGGCCAGAACAGAATGGAGCCCAAGCCCACGCCATAGGGGTTGTCATCTTTGGCGCCGTAGCGATGCACAATAAATTTTTTCGCCGGAACAGTGTCGCCGGGATAGAAGTTGTTCCAGCTGAC
Organism: Candidatus Magnetaquicoccus inordinatus; assembly: GCF_004217665.1. Classification (GTDB taxonomy): domain Bacteria; phylum Pseudomonadota; class Magnetococcia; order Magnetococcales; family Magnetaquicoccaceae; genus Magnetaquicoccus; species Magnetaquicoccus inordinatus. The sequence goes on from NZ_RXIU01000350.1 coordinate 1,609, forward strand.
TAGCAGCAGCTCCGACCGTTCGTTGAAATAGAAGCGCCGTTGATCACGCATCAATATTTTGCGGGGAACGATAAATTTGCCATCTGTTTCCCAGATGATCTCTCCGACCGAGAAGCCCTTGAGAATGGCATCCAGCAGCCCAAGGCAGATTTTGTTGAAAGGCAGTTTTTGCAGCAGTCTTTCGACCAGTTCCGCCGCTTTCTGGTCGGGTGCTGCCTCTGAGGCGGGTTCAACTGCCCATGGGCGGCCAATAACGGCCAGCTTACGTTTTTGCAGGTCAGAGGCGACCGCGTCGTCTTGCTCCAGCTTGTCGTAGATCCAAAGCCCCAGACTGCCGCCTTCCTGTAGGAGTGTTTCGTCGTGCGGGCGCAGAATGCCCGCTACGGCTGGCCAGTGGATATTACCACCAATTGGAGCGATTTCCTTTTTGAGTTTGCCATCCATATCGATCACCCGTTATGCCATTTGAAGCGAGATGAGGCGCGTTTGCCCCAGGATTTGACTTGATCGAGCCCGCCGCCTTGCTTGGCAGCGATGGTGAAGAGCATATGCAGCGCGTCCGGGCCATCGTCGTGACTGTCCGCTTCGCCGTAGCGACGCAATTGCTCAATCAGTGTCGATTGGGACTGGTGGAAACGGATCAAGCCGTTGGCAATATGGGGTTGCAGGGAGGTGATGCGC
>NZ_RXIU01000351.1 GCF_004217665.1 Candidatus Magnetaquicoccus inordinatus
TCTCTCAAGGAAAAACGTAACTTCCTGGTTAGCGTTGGAGTTGGGGGCATCTTTAATGCGGATGACGTGCCGAGCAACACATTGGAATACCCCGTACCGCACAACAACTATACAAACATAGGAACGCGGCAAAAAGGCAATGAAATGGTGTTGTTTGGACGATATGGCATTGAGCTTGCCGAACAATCAGGCTTTTTCATCAATGCCATTGGCGGAATTTCAACATCGACACGAGTTGAGCTGGCGCGTTCCAATGTAACAGGATGGTATTACGAGCAAAAATCTGACGACGAAATTAATCCATTGATTGGTGCAGGATTCAGCTATTTTCCTGAAAATTCATCATTATCGCTACATCTTGATTATGATATTCGCAGAGGGGTAAGCGCCGGTTTAGGATTGAAATGGTAACGAATACGGCTTTGACATAGAAACATCTGCGCACCAACCGGCAACACATTTAGTGAGATTCTTATGAAAATTTTATCAATCCTGTTGGTCGTATTCGTATTTTTCAGTGGTTGCGCCAGTCATGGCGTTATCATTGACGACAAACAACTCACTCAATTTAAGCGAGGTGTTACCACGGAGACAGATGTTATTGCCGCCCTAGGCAAGCCAACAGGCATAACAACTCATAACGGACAACGTATGCTCTCTTACGGTGGTGCGCATGCTCAATCCAGACCGGAATCGTTTATTCCTATTGTTGGTTCGTTCGTTGGCGGAATGGATGTACGCGCCAGCAGCGTTATCTTTAATTTCGGACCGGATGGCGTTTTATCCGACATCATCTCAAGTCAGCACTCATCCGGCTCTGGATTTGGTTTTGCGGCAGGAACTCCGCTCACTCCAGATCGTGAACAACCACGCAAGCCTGCTGAGTGAGAGCGATATACAATTAAATCTCTCTGAGAAGAGAACAAACTGCTGAAAGCCTTCATGTTTGAAAACATGCCAACATGGGGTATCATAACCTGAAAAGCGACCGGAGAATGATGACATGAAAAATACCGTGTTAATCTCATCGGAATCGACAAATCGGGGGACAGTATATCCATTGCGAAATCGGAAATCGAAATCGTGGAAATCGGGGGACAGTATATCCATTCCATTGTGGAAATCGGGGGACAGTATATCCATTCGAATCAGGGGAAATCGGGGGACAGTATATCCATTGGTGCACTTGTCGAAATCGGGGGACAGTATATCCATTGTGTCGAAATCGCGTGAAATCGTGCGGAAATCGGGGGACAGTATATCCATTGGAAATCGTCGTGCGGAAATCGGGGGACAGTATATCCATTGGAAATCGGGGGACAGTATATCCATTGGTGCACTTGTCGAAATCGGGGGACAAAAATCGGAAATCGTGGGGAAATCGGGGGACAGTATATCCATTCGGGAAATCGGGGGACAGTATATCCATTCGCCGGAAAATCGGGGGACAGTATATCAATTCGGAAATCGGGGGACAGTATATCCATTTCTTTCGCACATAAATCGGGGGACAGTATATCAATTCGGACAGAAATCCAGAAATCGGGGGACAGTATATCCATTTCTTTTCCAGATCTGGAAATCTGGACATGGAAATCTGGTGACATAATACGCATTTCCGGATAGGAAATCGGGGGACAGTGTATCCATTTCCCTACTCCCACCAGTTTGTGCATGGCCGGGCTTGGTGCGTGCGCCGTTCAGATGCACCTTGCCACCGACCACCGCCTCGGTTGCCAGATGGCGGGTTTTGAAAAACCGGGCCGCCCACGGCCATTTGTCCAAACGGTACCGCGTTTCTGTCAACGGGGATGGCTGGTTCATATCATCCTCATCTGCAACTGGGTCCACGGTTCAACCATCCCACGCCGACCAAAATCAACCGCAAACCAGCGTACCGCACCTTATTGCAATCTCCTGTATGGCTGTTTTGATTTTATGAAATTCGCAAATTGTGTACTTCCGGGAGCGAAGTCAACAGCTTGTAGAGAATCGGGCGGAGAGGAGTAGGGGTGAAAATCGAGAGAGAGGGATAAGGGAAACAGCCGGACACCTGTAAGGCATTCTGCGCCAACCATTGGAAACATCGGCGTTTTCAGGCACAAAAAAACCGCCTGGGCGGGCGGTGAATTTGCAAAAATGCCATCTTATCTTGAATTGGTGGGGTGAACACTATATAAGCTGTCATATATATTGTTGAATTTATTGAACTGAACTTTAGAGTCGCAACCATCCAATCCAAGATCGTTTGATTCGTGGAAAGTGTGGTGTGCAAGTGAGAAATG
>NZ_RXIU01000352.1 GCF_004217665.1 Candidatus Magnetaquicoccus inordinatus
TCAATGGTTGTGCTGGCATTGGCGGCGGTATCCACCTTCAAATAGGAACCGCTGTTGTCGGTTCCCAAGGCGGCCAGGCTGGCTCCGCCCAGGGTCATATTAAACAAATTTCCGGTATTGGGATCCAACTGCACATTGATGTTCATTCCACCGGTCAGGGGAGTTTGACTGAACATGCTGGTTCCGGTGGCCAAGCGACTGATTTCCCGGACCAAGCCCTTTACCTCTTCATTCAATGCCGCCCGATCGCTACTGGTTTTGGTGCCAGTGGTGGCATCAACCGCCAAATCGCGAATCTGTTGAAAGGCATCAGCGCTTTCCTGTAAAGCGGCATCGGCCACCTGCAAAAGGGACAAGGCATCATTGGTATTTTGTTTGGCAGCGGTAATGCCACTGATTTGTGCCGCCATCTTCATGGCAAAAGAGATCACTCCTGGACCATCGCCGGCTGTCAAAAGCTTATTGCCTGTGGCCAAACGCTGCAGACTTTTGCTCCAGGAGCTGTTTGACTGCTCCAAGGCTTGGCGGGCCAATAATACTGTGCTGGAATTGTTGATGGAGAGGCTCATGATCGTTTCCCCTGTTGCGTAAGTTATTCCGTCTACCCGTTGCAAAACGGGATCATTGGATAGTTGATTTTTACCGGTACACCCGCACCAACATCCTGGGTGTGCTGTTATTGATGACGGTAAAAGCCTCGCCAGTCAAGAAATTTATCTGCTGTTGCACGGTATTTATTTATTCGTCTTGTCGCATTCTTTTCACGCATGGTTGATTTTATCCGATGATCGTTGATTTTTTCCCTGTTTCCTTCTGAAAAACACTCCGTGCAGCGCTGTTATTTTCGGACAAATTTGTCCTGACATCGGCAATAACTCTGATAAACGGACAACATTGTCCGAAACAGGGGGCAAAAGCCATCATGAGCCACTCTATATTCGGACAAATTTATCCGAAAATTTTTTTCTCAAGCCCCTCCATTTTCTGCCGATAAAGATAGTGTCTCGTTGTGCCTGAGATGCACTCTGGCCCCCGACAGACACTTTCTGGATCTCTCTGTATGGAAACACCTTTTTATTTTCCGGTTGTGATCCGCCAGCTCTCTGACCAGCTTTTCCAAGCGCATCTGCTTGATCTCCCAGAAACGACTCGGCAGCAGACATCCCTGGAAGCCGCCCTCACCGCAGTCAAAGAGGCGTTGATTCAGCTTATCAGCCAGCGCATGCGTGCCAACCAATCTTTGCCGATACCTGCACCGCCTCGAGGCAAAGAGCGCCATTGGGTGGCTTTGCCGCTGCTTTTGGCCGCCAAAGCCATGCTCTATCAAACCATGCGTCAACAAGGAATCAGTAAAACCGCCCTCGCCAAACGGCTCGATCATGACGAAAAGGAGATCAGACGTCTGCTTGATCCGGCCCATCCCTCCAAAATAGCCCGTCTGGAGCATGCCCTGGCTGTTCTGGGAAGGCAGTTGATTGTCGCCATGCCTAGGCAGCCAAGTCCTTAAGCTGCCGCAAAAAGAGCGCTCAATGGAGCGATTTATTGCACTCTATGCGCCCGGAAACAAGGTGCAGAGATATTAATAAATCATATTTTTATCAGTGCCTTGAATATTGTTTTCCTGGTTTTTCTGCCCGTTCTCCTTGTCATTGCCCATGCAATTTTTCTGTGTAACCTTTACGAAGCGACCAGAAGTGCGGAGAATGACCGACCGCGTCGACCCTGCTGTCGCTTGTCGGTTATGAGGAGAAAAAGAGCATGATCAAGCACGCTGTTACTGCAGAACAAATCCTGAAAAAAGCGATGGATGCGGAGATGATCTCCGTCGAACAGTTGTATCAACTGCTACAAAATGGCCCCTTGCCCACGGTTACTCTTCTGGATGTGCGCACACCTACCGAACAGCAACTGGGTATCATTCCTGGGTCGGTTTTGTTTCCCTGTGCCCATGATCTGGAAAATCTTGAAAATACGGCTATCTTTTCTGCCAGTTTTCAGGAAAATTTTCACCCAGAAAATTTTGATCCAGAGCAGTATTATATCTTGATCTGTCGCACTGGTCCCCGCACTGCCATTGCCCTGGAGGCTTTTTTGCAGCATGAATTGGTCGCTTGTGAGCTGCTGGGGGGGATCACCGAATGGCGCCAGAAAGGATATACTGTGCAGATACCGGAAGAAGGGGGAGAGAGTCCGTAAATCTGTAGAGGGAAAAAGTGCAGATAAAAAGCGAGATTGCGGTGTTGGATAAAAGAGAG
>NZ_RXIU01000353.1 GCF_004217665.1 Candidatus Magnetaquicoccus inordinatus
GAAGAAAAATCCTCATCAGGTTCGGCAGAGACTTCACACCCCCCCTGAAATGCTGAACCGCCTTCGTTGCCCAGGCGAGCGATTCCCAACCAGTGGGAAACATAGAGAGAACGAAGTCCCAGTTTTCATCCGTCAGTGCGATTGGCTTAGTCATAGTGACCGAAGCATAGCACAGAATCTAGCTTACAGTAAATAGGTTAACACTTATGGGGCTTTGCCCTGCACCCACCAGGAGGAGATAACCTCCTCCTGGACCTCCATAATAATTTTCTGGTTTTCTAATGCGCTTGCCCTGTTGCTCCTCACTGTTTCTGGAGTGCCTGCCTCCGCTTGTCTCTCCCTTCTCTTTTGCCAGCTTTTTGGCTATCTTGCCTGCAGTGTTGCTTGTCCTGATCAGTCATGCCATGGGAAAGGAAACCCAATGCAGCAGTGTGCAGAGGTGTCAGAAGAAAAGAGCTATTCGCCAGGGTTGCTGGTGATCGGGGATGAGATCCTCTCCGGGCGGCGGGTCGATGCCCACCTGCCCTATGTGAGCAAACGTCTGCATGAACGTGGCATGGCGCTGGCCTGGGCCCGCTTCGTCGGCGATGAGGCCAGCCAATTGGTCCACACCTTTCAACAAACCCTCGCCGAAGAGCGGCCTGTCTTCTGCTTCGGGGGAATCGGTAGCACCCCAGATGATCGTACCAGAGAGTGTTTGGCGCAAGCCGCTGGCGTGCCCCTGCTGCGCCATCCCGATGCCGTGCGCGAGATCGAAGCCCGCTTCGGCGTCGATCCCTCCTCAGTCCGTCTGCTCATGGCCGATTGGCCGCAAGGCAGCTCTCTGCTGCCTAATCCCGTCAATCGTATCCCAGGCTTCTGCTTCCGTGCCCACTATGCCCTGCCCGGCTTTCCTGAACTGGCTTGGCCAATGCTCGATTGGTTGCTGGAGCACTATTTTCCTCTGCTCCGTCCGCCTGAAACCCTGCTCTGTCTGCGCATCGAAGGGGCAGGAGAGAGTCGGGTAGTCCTGCCTATGCAACGTATCGCTGCCCGCTTTCCGCAAGTGCGTTGCGCCAGTCTGCCAAAATTGGGCAGCGATGCCCATATCCTGCTCTCGGTGTGTGGCCGGGGAGACCAGGTGCACGAAGCCTTTGCTGCCCTCACTGCCGAGTTGACCGGCGAAGCTCTCTCCTGGCAACCCGCGGCAGGTTGATGCCCTCTTTGTGTATAATAAGGATCATCCCTGTGCTTTTCTTCTTGTTTCCCTCTTTTGCAGCTTCAGCTCCCCATGCACACACCCAACAGCTCTCAGCCCAATAACAGCTCCAGCCGTCAACCGGTTTGGTTTCTTCCGCACGGGGCGGGCCCCTGCTTTTTTATGGAGTGGCAGCCCGCCGATGCCTGGCTGGCCATGCGTACCTTTATGCAGCAGATCCCCCACACCTTGCCTCAACCACCACAGGCTATCCTCTGCATCTCTGCCCACTGGATCGAAAACAGCTTTACCCTCGGCAGCGGCGCACAACCAAGCCTGCTCTATGACTATTATGGCTTTCCGCCGCATACCTATCAGCTCTCCTATCCGGCAGCCGGAGCCCCCTGGCTCGCCCAACGTGCCGCCGAACTGCTGCAACAGGCCGCCATCCCTGCCCAACAAAATCCCAGCCGTGGCTTTGATCACGGCATGTTTATTCCCCTGAAGGTGATCTTTCCCGCAGCCCAGATTCCGGTGGTGCAACTCTCCCTGCAGGCCAGCATGGATCCCCGGCTGCATCTGCAGGCAGGTCGCGCCTTGGCTCCTCTGCGCGAACAGGGGGTGGCCATTATCGGCAGCGGAATGAGCTTTCACAATATGCGCGGCTATGGCAAACCCCCGTTTGCTCCCATCTCCGACCGCTTTGATCAATGGTTGTGCACAACCGTCGAAGCCCACGCAGAGTTGCGGGCAGCACGGCTCTGTGACTGGCAACAGGCTCCCGAAGCCCATCTGTGCCATCCCCCAGGGGCCGAAGAGCACCTGATACCCCTGATGCTGATTGCCGGAGCCGCCGGCGATGATCCGGGAAAACAGGTGTTCAGCGATCGGGTCATGGAGACCACTTTGTCGGCATTTCGCTTTGCTTGATCAACAGTTTGCCAAGAGAGCGCAACAAAAAAAATGAACAGGGATCCCAGGGCAATCGCATTTGAAAATCAGAAAATTATTATGGAGGTCCAGGAGGAGATTATCTCCTCCTGGTGGGTG
>NZ_RXIU01000354.1 GCF_004217665.1 Candidatus Magnetaquicoccus inordinatus
TTGCAAAAGCAGGGAGCAGTGTAGAAAGAGCAAAATAGATTCGTCTGTTCATGATATGTCACTTGCGACCTGTAGATTACCCTGGCAGAAAGCAGAAAAGCGGCTGCAGAAATCTGCAGCCGCTTGGACTTGCGCACCCTAAGCGTCAATTTTACTTGGTAAAATTGGCCCGCATATAGGCAATCACCTTCCAAATTTCCTCTTCGGAATAGTTCTGTTCGGACCCAGGACCAAAAGCTTTCATATCGGTATTGGGGCTGCCGTTCATCATAATCCAGAACAACTGGCCATCTTTGCGACCGGCCATATAACCAGGAGCCGACATGTCCATAGGTTTGATGGTCAACTCACCAGCCGCCGAACCCTTACCATCACCGGTTTCACCATGGCATTTAGCGCATTTTTTGGTATAAATTTTGCCGCCCTCTTTGAGAACTGCGGCATCTGCTTCATCCGCCTTGATGGGGCTGACTTTGCTCAAAAAATCTGCGGGGGCGGTAGGAGTTTTGTGTGCACCGGATGCTGTGGCTTGCGAAGCACACAACATCATGGAGCCCAACAACAGCAGAGCAGTACGTAATTTCATTGTTGCAATCCCCTTTCATAAGAGACCCCACCGACCAAAAGAAGAGTCGGTGGGGAGTATCAATACCAGTATTATTACACCCCACCGATCCAGAGCAGAGTCGGTGGGGTGCAATATTTCGGGATTAGTAAACGTCCATCATGGTGTTGTAGACGTTAAACTTACCAGTCGGGGTATTCAGACCGGTGATCCGGGCTTTCTCTTGGTGTGTTTTGTCATCCAAAATGACGATTTCACCCTCTTTATCCCACAAGGAGAGCCACATTTCATCACCCTCTTTGTTATATTCCATGTGCACCACCTTCTTGGCGAAGGTGATCTCTTTGGGTGGATCGTTGGGCTTGTCGACGTTGAAGATCGTCAACACATTGGATTTGTTGGGATTGATGGTGTTGTCGCAATAGACATTTTTGCTCTTGGGATGGGTTTTGATAAAGAGCGAGTTACCACCCAATTTCCATTCACGCACCACAGTCCAGGCTTTCGGGCTCTTGGGATCGGTGCTGATCATGGAGACCAAACCTTCGCCGAGATGCACAGTAGCCCACACTGGTCCAAATTCGGGATCAACCCAGTTGGCACCACGGCCCGGATGGGGTTTGACACCGGTTTTGATATTTTTGACCAGTTTGCGATCCACGGTATCGATCACAGAGATGGTGTCGCGGGCATTGGCGGCAACCATGAAATAGCGCTTGGAGGCATCCCACCCACCATCATGCAGGAAGCGCTCGGCATTGATTTTGGTTTCGGTGATGGTACCAGATGCAACCTTGCTATAATCGACCAACAGCACCACACCGGTCTCTTTCAGGTTCAACACCCACTCAGGAGCATGATGCGATGCAACGATGGAGGCGACGCGCGGCTCGGGATGATATTCGTTGGTATCATAGGTATAACCACGGGTTCCGACAATTTTCAACGGCTCCAGGGTATCGCCTTTCAACACCACATAGTGGGGAGGCCAATAGTCGCCGACCACAGCATAGGTGTCTTCAAAACCTTTGAATTTGGAGGTGTCGATGGAACGAGCATCCAGACCGGTACGCACTTCGGCAACCAGATTCGGCGGATCAGCCCAGAGATCCATCATGGTTGCTTTACCGTCGCGACCGATGCCAAACATGTAACGACCGCTGGCGGAGGTGCGCAAGATATGGGTTGCAAAACCGGAAGGAATGGTGACCAACACCTTTTTGGTGTCGCCATCGATAATGGCAATCTGTCCTTTGTCACGCTCGACCACACCAAAATAGTTCTGCCAGTTTTTGCCAGCCGGCGGTTTGGTGGGACGTTTGTCTACCGGGACATGCACTTTCCAGGTATTCTTCATCTCTTTCATGCCCCATTCAGGTGGCATGGGAGCTTCAATTTGCACATATTTGGCCATCAAGGCGGTCTCATCTTTGGTCATGAAACCACTTTTACCCCAACCGGGCATACCACCATCAGTGCCGTAGAAGAGGATTTTATCTAAAGCCTCCAAGGTTTTGAGGCGTGTTTTGGCAGGAGTGATATCTGGACCGGTTGCACCCTTGCGCAGTGCACCATGGCAGCCAGAGCAACGATCAAAATAGATTTGTTGACCCTTAGCAAAATCTTCTTTAGACAACGTTGGTTCCGG
>NZ_RXIU01000355.1 GCF_004217665.1 Candidatus Magnetaquicoccus inordinatus
CTGCAGCAGCGTGCGCAAGATGCAGTGGCAGCAGAGCGCTGTTATCGCAGTGCTCTGCAACAACGGCGGGATCATCCTGTAGCCTGGCTGAATCTGATTCGTCTCTGTCAGGCGCAAAAACGCACGGCAGAGACCACAGCTTTGCTGCAGGAGGCGTTGTCGTTATGGCCCGATCATGTGGATTTGTTGCGGCTGCAGGGAGACCATCTCTACGAGCAGGAAGAGGCAGAAGCTGCACTCTCCATCTATCGTCGTATCGAATCCTTGCAACCTGGTTTGGCCAATACTGCCAACGCCATGGGCGTGGCGTGGCGTGCGCTCGGCAATAATGAAGAGGCAGAGGCAGCCTGGTTGCGTTGTCTCTGCATCGATCCCCAGCATGTTGTCGCCTTGGCCAATCTGGGCACATTGTATCGACTCAAAAAGCGCCATGAAGAGGGGTTGCGTTGTTTGCGCAAGGCAGCGCAACTGCAACCGGATGATCCGGATACCATGGCCAGCCTGGCCTGTACCTTGATTGATCTGGGTCTGATCAGTGAAGCCATGCAGTTGATGGCACCTCTATTGGTTCGCTATCCGGAACATCTGGATCTGCTCGGTATGCAGGCTTTTGCCCTGGTGCAGCAAGCACGTATTGAAGAGGGACAACAGCTTTTGGCCAAAGCCAGGGAGCGCAAACCAGACAGCCTGGTGGCGATTGGCAATACGCTCTTTTCTTCCCTGTATAGCGACAGTTTGGATGGCCAGATGCAAAGTCAATTGCATCAGGAACTGGCCGTTCATGTGCGTCAACAGGTTACCCCTTTGCCTCCCTCTCCACCTGCTTTGTTGCATCGACAGAGCTGTCGCATCGGCTATCTTTCACCCGATCTGCGCAGCCATCCTGTCGGCCTATTTATCGAACCCATCTTGCGCCATCACAACCGTGATCGTTTCCATGTCACCTGCTATGCCTTGCCGCACGCAGCCGATGAGACCACAGAACGGCTGATGCGCTATGCCCAAAGCTGGCGCAATCTGGAGGGATGGAAACGGGAAAAGATGGCTCAGCAGATTCGCGATGATGAAATCGATATTCTGATTGATCTGGCCGGCTATACCGCCGGTGGACGCATGGATCTGATGGCCTGTCGGGCGGCACCCCTCCAGGCTGTTTTTTTGGGCTATCCCTTTTCCACAGGTTTGCCGGAGATCGATTATATTGTGGCCGATCGCCATGTCATTCCTGCCGAAGAGAGGCATCTGTACACTGAAAAGGTGCTCTATTTGCAAGAGAGTTTTTTATGTTATCACAGAGCAGGTGCACCCCCTGTAGCCCCGTTGCCCGCTTTGAAAAATGGCTATATTACCTTCGGCAGCTTTAATAATCTGCCCAAGCTTTCTGACAAAACAGTTGCTCTGTGGGCAAAGCTGCTGCACGCTCTTCCCGATGCGCGCTTGTTGCTCAAGGCTTCCAGTCTGGGCGATGCCGGTACCATGCAGCTTGTGCAACAACGTTTTCGGGTCCAGGGTATTGCCGACGAACGGATTCTTATGCGTCCTGCATCACCGATGGAGCGCTATTTGGCGGAATATGCTGATGTGGATATTGCCCTTGATCCCACCCCTTTCAATGGTGGAACCACCAGTTGTGATACCCTCTGGATGGGCGTACCTTTGGTCACTCTGCTGGGCGAAGGTTTCATGAGCCGCATGGGCAGCAGCGTTTTGCACACAATCGGTTCACCCCAATGGGTCGCCTCCACCTGTGAAGAGTATGTACAAATCGCCTGCCAATTGGCCACCGATTATGCGCTTCTTGCCACCATTCGCGCTGGTTTGCGCGAACGCATGCAGCACTCGCCACTGTGCGCCGCTCCAAGCTATACCGCTGATTTGGAGAGGCAACTGCTGCGCATTTGGCATAGTCGATGACTTTATAAATACCACGACACTGATTGATAAAATTTAACTATTCACCACCAAAAATAACTGCGGGTCCAGGGAGGGCACCTCCCTGGCGGAGCCTCACCAAAGGTTTGATTGGTGATCGTTACATCGTTATCAGTCCTGGCGGCTCGAAAAATCTTCTGGCGGCGGATGCGACCATCGTGCGTACTGAACCGGCTATCAATTTTGAAGAGTTGATCAGTCAGTTTATTCATGGCTCTGTCAAATAACTTTGCAAGGAATCCGACTACCCATG
>NZ_RXIU01000356.1 GCF_004217665.1 Candidatus Magnetaquicoccus inordinatus
CAGGGATTCCATCCCTGGACCCGGCCAGGGAGGTGCCCTCCCTGGACCCGCAGTTGTTTTGGGTGGTGAATAGTTACTAAAAAAACAAAAATGGGCTCGCCCTGTGGCACAAACGATCAACTCTTGACAGAGACTGCGCTGAAAAGGGATGCTCCAGACCAGCTTCGTTATCCCCTTTTCAGCCAAAAGAGCAGCGCCCATCATGCCCTCCTTCTCCACCACCGACAAGGTCGATTTTCTGCTCATCGGAGCGGGAATTGTCGGCTTATCTTTGGCGCGGGAACTGCGCCGACAGTTTCCACAACAATCGCTGTTACTCTTGGAAAAAGAGAACCAGGTGGGTATCCATGCCAGCGGTCGCAACAGCGGTGTGCTGCACTCGGGCATCTATTATCCCGAAGAGTCGGTCAAATTTCAAATCTGTGCCAGCGGCGCCAAAGAGCTGTTTGCCTATTGTCAGGAACATGCTTTGCCTGTAGCCCGTATGGGTAAATTGATTCTCGCACCCACCGCCGAACAGGAGTCGCAATTTACAGTTTTTCAACAGCGCGCAGCCCGTCTGGGGATCACGGCTGAAAGGTTGTTGCCCGCCGAAGTGGGCAAAATTGAACCTGCCGCTCGTGCCTGTGCGGGGCTCTACCTGCCCGATACGGCGGTGATCCAAAGCAAAACGGTCTTGCAAGCACTGCTGGGCGAACTGCAAAACGATCCACGAGTCACCCTCTGCTTTAACAGCAGAGTACAACAGATTGATCTGCAACAGGGCCTGCTGCAAACCGCGCAAAAAAATTATGCTTTTGGCATGCTGTTCAATGCTGCTGGCGCCCATGTGGACCGTATTGCCCACCAGTGTCAGGTGGGATTGGAATATACCATGCTGCCGTTCCGGGGACGCTATTTTCAACTCTCGGAACAGGCCGATTTGCCCATTCGCGGCTTGATCTATCCGGTTCCAGATAGTCGCATGCCCTTTTTGGGTATCCATTTTACCCGCTCTCTGGAAGGTAAAATCTGGGTTGGCCCCTCGGCAATGCCCGCTCTGGGACGCGAACACTACCAGGGAAGCCGCGGTATCGAGGCCAGAGATGCGGGAAACATCGCCCTGCACCTGAGCAGGCTGCTGGCTGGCAATGTGCAAGGTCTTGCCCAACATGCCTGGCGCGAGCTGCACACTTTGCGGCGGAGTGGTTTTGCCGAGGCGGCCGCCGCCCTGGTACCGGGAGTGCGCAGCCACCATCTTGTACCCTGTGGCAAGGTGGGAATCCGTCCGCAGCTCTATAACAAGCGGGAAAATCGGCTGGAAATGGATTTTAAGATTCTCCGCAGCAACCGTTCCCTGCATATTCTCAACAGCATCTCACCCGCCTTTACCAGCTCTTTTGCCTTTGCCCGGCTGGCTCTGCAGGATCTCTGAACATAACTATTCAGCACCCAAAACAACTGCGGATCCAGGGATGGAATCCTTTGGATTTTGCTTTTAATTTTGTAACTATTCACCACCAAAAGCAACTGCGGGTCCAGGGAGGGCACCTCCCTGGCCGGGTCCAGGGATGGAATCCCTGGGATTTTGCTTTTAATCTTTTAATCTTTTGCCTTTGGCGCGCTTTTCAAACTAAGCCGACGCGCTTTTTGCGTCGGCTTAAGCGCCTAATGGAAGCAAGCTGTGCGGATTGGCGCGCTTTTTTGCGCCAATCCGCACAGAATCCCCATGGGGGTAGAGTTGGCGAGTCATCGCAAACCGGGTAGATTTGGCGAGCCAGCACAAACCTGAATAGTTACTTAATTTTTTGCCTTTGGCACGCTTTTCACACTCAGCCGACGCGCTTTTTGCGTCGGTGCGGCGCGCTCAATGGAAGCAAGCTGTGCGGATGGGCGCGCATTTTTGCGCCAATTCGTACCATATCCCCATGGGGGTAGAGCTGGCAAGCCAGCGCGAACCCAGGGCAATCGCATTTGCCAATTTCCTCACTGTTGCCACAAGCGAAACTGTGCATGTCGGGCGTCCGCTATCCCAAAGAGTGCCCCTGTGGGGCACAAATCTGTGCGGCGTGCGCGAATGCTACGCATTCGCTTTTGTAAAACGCCGCACATTACCAGCAGGGCTTTGCCCTGCACCCACCAGGAGGAGATAATCTCCTCCTGGACCT
>NZ_RXIU01000357.1 GCF_004217665.1 Candidatus Magnetaquicoccus inordinatus
GCTTGTGCAAGAGAGTTGCTTGTGCAAGAGAGTTGCTTGTGCAAGAGAGTTGCTTGTGCAAGAGAGTTGCTTGTGCAGAGTTGCTTGTGCAAGGGAGTTGCGCTGGGCTGAGCACTACCCTGTTTATTTTCGATGCGTTATGCCGTGGAGCGGTGCATGTCGGGCTGCCGCCCTCCAGCAGTCTGCCCCTTCGGGGCAGGATTTGTGTGCGCTGCGCCGATTTGCTTCGCAAATCGGCTTCGGTGAAAGCGCACCTACACCAGAGGCTCCGCCTCTGGACACCGCCAGGGACTCCGTCCCTGGACCCGCCAGGGGAGATAATCTCCCCTGGACCCCATGCACCTTTTTTTGCTTTACCTACTCTCGGGATTCCGCCAGAATCCGCGCCCGGTCCCGGTTCCAATCCCGCTCCTGAATCGCCTGCCGCTTGTCGTGCAACTGCTTGCCACGCCCCACCCCAACCTCCAGTTTGACCTTGCCATCCTTCCAATAGGCCCTGAGCGGGATCAGGGTCAACCCCTTCTCCCGACTCAACCCGATCAAACGGTTGATCTCCGCCCGATGCGCCAATAGCTTGCGGGTTCGTAACGGATCGTGATTGTTCAAATTGCCATGCGTGTAAGCCGCAATGTTGGCATTGAGCAACACCAGTTCATTGGTCTGCACCAACGCATAGGAATCGTTGATGTTCAACTTGCCAGCCCGCAACGACTTCACCTCAGTGCCGAACAGCACAATGCCCACTTCCAACTGTTCCAAAATTTCATAGTTGAAACGCGCCTTGCGGTTTTCCGTGATCAGTTTGGTGCCCATGTTATCTATCCATCATGATGTCGTCACAAACAGGTATCTGCTCAATCTTTACTTGTTACTGGTATTATTCCATTTCCAAATCAAAAGTGCATTAATTTGTGCCGCAGATACTGCGATTCTCTTCAGCAAACATCCAATCAGAAACGCCTGGTTGAAGTGGAAATGGCATTAGGCGCGTGCGCCGGGTGTCCGCCCTCCAGCAGTCTGTGGTATTGGCGAGTGGGTAGCGCGTCGGGCTACGCCCTCCAGCAGTCTGCCCCTGCGGGGCAGGATTCGTGTGCGCTGCGCGGATTTGCTTTGCAAATCCGCTTCGGTGAAAGCGCACAGTCCATGCCAGAAGGCTCCGCCCTCTGGACTCCCGCCAGGGGAGATAATCTCCCCTGGACCCCATATGAGTCTCAAATCAGGAGAGCCCCCAGAGTAATCGTCCATCATTATGCGACGACGGCGGCGCAGCGGGGGGTGAAGGTATTGATTGCCGGTGCTGGTGCGGCGGCCCATTTGGCGGGGGTGGTAGCGGCCATCACGCCGTTGCCGGTGATTGGGGTACCGTTATCGGCCACGGGGTTGCAGGGGTTGGATGCTTTGTTGGCGACGGTGCAGATGCCGGGGGGAATTCCGGTGGCCACCATGGCGATTGGTGAGGCGGGGGCACGCAATGCGGGGTTGTTTGCGGTGCGGATGTTGGCGGTGGGTGATCCGGTTTTGACTGAGAAACTGGCGGAGTTTCATCGCAGGATGGCGATGGAGGTGCAGGCCAAGGATGCCCGCTTGCAGGAGCGACTGCAGGCGTTCAACGAGTCTGCCGACTGAATCAACCCCAAGACTCCAAGACCCCAAAACCCCGAAACCCCAAGACCCCGAAACCCCAAAACCCCGAAACCCCAAAACCCCAAAACTCACATGGGGTCAAGGGGAGATTATCTCCCCTTGCGGGAGTCCAGAGGGCAGAGCCCTCTGGTATGCACTGTGCGCTTTCACCGAAGCGGATTTGCAAAGCAAATCCGCGCAGCGCACACAAATCCTGCCCCGAAGGGGCAGACCGCTGGAGGGCGGACGCCCGACCACACACCGAGTTCCACACGATTTCTCGGAGTACTTCTGATTCCATTTCCAAATCAAAAGTGAATTAATTTCTGCCTCTTATGCTGCGATGTTCTTCGGCAAATATCCAATCAGAAACGCTCTGTTGAAGTGGAAATGAAATGAGGTGTTTTGCGCTGGGCCTGCCTTGCGCAAGAGAGTTGCTTGTTCGGGTTGCTTGTGCAAGAGAGTTGCTTGTGCAAGAGAGTTGCTTGTGCAAGAGAGTTGCTTGTGCAAGAGAGTTGCTTGT
>NZ_RXIU01000358.1 GCF_004217665.1 Candidatus Magnetaquicoccus inordinatus
TTGCTCTGACCCACTCCTCAACATCGCATCGACGATACGCAAGAGCGGTGCTGCCTTCGATCTGTTGGCAGGGCGGTCCCTTTTCTTTTTTCCGCCATGCTCTCAAAGTCTGTGTATGGCGCCCAATCATGGCTGCGGCCTGGGTTGCAGAAATCAAGTCATTCATTATGTTCACCTCGGCATAGAGTTTGCGTGGTAGTTGACTGCACTTGGCAACGTATGGCTACAAGCATAGTGCGATGATTAGCAATTCACAAGGAAAAAATACGATATGTCAGAAGATTTTTTGTCAAGACTAAATGACGTTGTTAATCAAGAGGATATAGGAAACTGGGCGCAACTGTCGAAAGTTGCGAACATACCAATGTCCACATTGCAAAGCATCAAGAAAGGCGTAAACCCAGGTTTCGATACGATATCGCGTATCGCAGCAGCAACAGGCATCTCTCTCGATTGGCTGGCTACCGGAGAGGGACCAAAAATGCGTGGCAAACACGACCCTCTCCGGGAACCGCTTGATCAATACTTGGTCTCGGAAGATGACTTGGACATTCTGAAAAATAACGATTTTGTTTTCATTCCCGGCTACAGCGATGTATGTGTCTCCGCCGGAAACGGGTGTGTCGTTGATTCTGAAGTATCAGATTATTTACTGGCTTTTGATAGGGGATTGGCCGTGAATGAACTTGGCATTCAATCAGATCGGGCAGCAGCACTGCGTGTACATGGCGACTCCATGGCTCCAACCCTTTTGCCTGGAGATGTAGTCGTCATCGACCGCAATGACGTGAGCTTCACACAAGACGCAATTTATGCATTCCATTGGGAAGAAGGGCTTTTCGTGAAACGTATCCAACGTCGAGGAAGAAATTTATTTGAAGCTCTATCAGACAACCCGCTCTACAGAACCATCGTGCTCGACCCGCAAAATTCAGAAACGCTGCGCATTATCGGGCGGGTTGTCTGGGCAGGCAAAAGAATGTGATGTTCAGATGTTGCGATACACCACAAACAATCATTGCGACATGCGACGATTGCGACCCATCAACAAACGCGATATGTCACATGTTTGACGTGTGATAATTCGCTATCGGCGGCGTGTTCATCAAATTTAAACCGCCATGGGAATGACGGCTGCATCGCTTTGGCACCACGTGCATCACTTCTCTGCTCCTCTATGGACATTCGCCTCCGTCGTTAGCCTCCTGTCCATGTCCCACAACCACCCAAAATACCCTACCATATCCCAAATCACCCATAATCCATTATAATCGCTTACTTTTTATCTGCCATGTCTTTATGCTTGTCCTCGAATTCGAATCGAAACAGAAGGAGAGCATGAAATCGATGAACACCACCCACCCCAACGACATGACATCCAACCAGCGCCTGGATGAAGTGGCCATCATTCTCGCCACCGGCACCAAACGCCTGATAGAAAAAGAAAAAACAGAGAAAATTTCACTGGATAACTCGCCCAACCAATGGCTCCATGGTCGGAAATTACGACCAACCGGAGAAAAACCATGAACAACATCAACGTCTTGAAACAGCTTGCCGCATTGCCAAACCTGTCAACATCTGAATTGCGCACAAAGTGGACGGAGCTTTTTCAATCGGAACCGCCATCGTTCAACAAAACCTACCTTGTCCGCAATCTGGCCCAGCGGATTCAGGAGTTGGTGCATGGCACCCTGCCGAGCAGCGATGAACGGCGCTGGGACAAACTGGCCAAAGAGGATGAAGAGCCACCAGAACAGATAAAGCTGCCAGCCGATCGCCTCATGCCTGGAATCAAGCTGGTGCGAGAGTGGAAAGGTGTGGAGCATTGCTGCACGGTGCTGGACAACGGGTTCGAATATCTTGGCCGCCGGTTCGGCAGTCTGTCGGCGGTGGCCAACGCCATCACCGGCACAAAGTGGAATGGGCACACATTCTTTAAGCTGAAGAAACAAGGATAATAATCATGACAAAGACCAAGCCAGTGGTAACACCAAAAGTGCGTTGCGCCATCTACACGCGCAAGTCGAACGAAGAGGGACTATCCATGGATTTTAACACCCTCGACGCCCAGCGGGAAGCCTGCGAATCCTACATCGCCAGTCAAAAGGCAG
>NZ_RXIU01000359.1 GCF_004217665.1 Candidatus Magnetaquicoccus inordinatus
ATTCACCAAGGAAACGAAAGCGTCAGATGGCAACTCTGGGGATGTTAGGTTAACGCTTATGGGGCAAAGCCCTGCTGGTAGTGTGCGGCGTTTCACAAAAGCGAATGCGCAAGCATTCGCGCACGCCGCACAGATTTGTGCCCCGAAGGGGCACTCTTTGGGAGGGCGGATGCCCGACATGCACAGTTTCGCTTGTGGCAACAGTGAGGAAATTGGCAAATGCGATTGCCCTATCCTCTTTAATAGCAGGCATGGTAACTGCGAAAAAAATCGGCTATCCTTCACTAATGCATTTTGCATACCTCGCAAACGTCTGCTCCAGGGAGGATGCCCGTGTTGATCGTTCGCCAAAACCATCGCCGGTTTATTTTGTGGATGGCTCTGTTGTGCGCCGTGTTATGTTCTGTTGCTTCGCTACATGCCTCTGAGCCCAATAAAACCAATAGCGATGCACCGCCTCGCCGCTTCACATTATTGGTAGAACCAGCACATGCCAAAGTGGACATTCTCAATCTGAAAACCCCTTATCAACCAGAAATGCTCCTCAAACCTGGACGCTACCACATCGCTGTCTCCGCTCCCAATCATGTCACCGAACGAGGCTTCATAGATGTTACCGATCAGGATTGGGTAGGCAAGGTAGTCCTGCTGCCCATGAGCGGCTCTGCCAAGGGGGAGGAGCAAGAGGAGAGCGTGGCCGCCCGTATCGAAGAAGAGTGGCAAAAGATCAAGCGGGAAAAAGATCAGCTTGCCAAAAGCAAGCAAAACCTGGATCGCGACAAAGAAAAACTGGAACTGGCCTGGAAAGAGCTGGAAAACGGTAAAGCGGCACTGGAAACACAACGCAAAGAGCTGGAAGAAAAACGCAGAGAGTGGGAAAATGCGCAAAAGCGCCTCGCCTCCGCACCCTCTGCTGATGGCAAAATCAGTGCGGACAAACCTCTGAACAGTGAAAGCAAAAATCCTGCGGAAAAAACAGTCACCGAAAAAACTCTGACTGAAAAAACCATCGCCGAGCAACGTGAGTTACCAGTTCCCACACCTGCTCCTCAGGCCATACCACGCAGTAAACTCAACAAAGAGGTGTCACCCATTGCTGAACCTCCGCCCGTGCCAGTCCTGCAACCGTTAGCGGCTGCTGTCGAAACCACACCGGCACGTGAAAGCGCAGAGTCAGCCAGCCCAGCAGAAACTCCTGCTGCCGCCTCCACTTCATTAGCCGCATCGCCCTCTCCCCAAGAACCTGCAGGAGAGGAGAGTGTGACAACACATGCCCAACCCTCCGCACAGAGCTCTCAGCCAACTCTCCTTTCAGCGACTCCAGCACCGGAAAAGCCCCCTGTAGAGGCTGCAGTCAGTAGCAGCAAAACAACTGAAGATCCTTCTCTGGCCACGGTATTGAACGAGGCCAAACGCTATCTGCGTCTGCCTCGTGCACCACGCAGCGAACCGCCACCAGAAAGCGATGGCATCTTACAAAAACTGCAACTTGCCCAAAAAGAGCATCCCGGCAACCAAGAGATTGCCCAGGCACTGCAACTGCATGGCAAACGCTATATCGCCTACATAGGCCTTTTTGAAATCAAGGAAAAGGCGGATGCCATGGTTAAAAACATTGAATCACTTGGTGTCCCCGCCTTCTTGCAAGTGATGACGGTAAAAAACAAGCCAGGGATGCGCGTCTGTATCGGTCCCTTTTTGCAACAGGCCGATGCTGAAAAAAGTCTGCGCTTTTTGCTGGACAAGGTGGAAATGAAAGATCCGATTATGCGTATCTATAAACAATAGTTGCAAATCGAGTCGCATTATGATGAAAAACGGCATGGGAGATTTGCCTCTCTGACAACAGCAGAGACAATCTTTCGCTGCCGATCTATTCAGCTTCTCTGACAGCAGCAGAGACAATCTCTCGCCGCCGATCTATTCAGCTTCTTGCAGGCTCTCCAGCTCTACCCCTATGGGGATGCTGTGCACATTGGCGCAAGAATGCCCGCCAATCCGCACAGCCTGCTTCCATTAGGCGCTTAAGCGGAACTTTCGGACAGAAAACAAATAATTCACATTTATAAACAATAGGTTGGCGCGTTTTAGTCCTGATTTTGTACC
>NZ_RXIU01000036.1 GCF_004217665.1 Candidatus Magnetaquicoccus inordinatus
GCATTTGCAGGTAAGCCGATTGGTTGGGCGAACCAGATTATGTATCCTGTTGAAGGAACCAAGTTTGCTTTGTTTGAATAATTTTACTTATATTTAGCTATGCTTTCAATAAAAATATTTGTCTGCAGTATGACCTGTGCATTTTGTTTCCCTTTGTACTTCTTGCTGATTCTTTATGGGGAGGAGTGCGATAGGGTGGGAGTGCTTCCCCCAGCCAACGCTTTATAGAGCATCACTTGATTGCGCAAAAGTTGTCGTTCCACACTGCGTAATTGTTGAGCCTGTTCCGAGACAAGCAGTTGCTGATGCAACAGTTCTTGTTTGCTGTCCACTCCCGCCTGCCACCGTTCCAGCAACAGTTGCTGGCGCGCCCATTGCGCATGATAGCTGCTTTTTTGCGCTGCCACTTTATCGGCCAACACCTTTCGTGCCTGCAATCCATCAGCAACCTCGCGAAAGGCTTGCTGCACAATCTTTTCATACTCAGCCAACAGAGCTGCTTGTTCCGCTTCCGCCGCCTCTTGGGCAAATTGGTGCCGACCAGCAGAAAAAATCGGAATCTCAATGGAGGGAAGAAAACTCCAGGTTGTTGCACCTGCTTGAAACAAACCTTGCAAACCTTTACTGGCAACACCCAGAGAACCGGTCAAACTGATTTGGGGCCAAAAGGCAGCTCTGACGGCGCCAATATCGGCATTGGCCGCCTGCAAACGATATTCTGCGGCACGCACATCTGGCCGACTGGCCAATACCAATGCGGGAACTCCTTCTGGCAATGTATCGCTGAGAATCAACTCCTCCAATAAAGGCCAATGACGGTCGGGATCCCAATTGTGGCCGCTCAACAGTTGCAAGTGATGGTGCGCTTCTCCCTCTTGACGTTGCCATTCGGCCCACTCCACTTTTGCGTTTTCCCAGGCGGTAACCGCCTGCAATTGGCTTTGTGCAGTGGCCAAACCCACTTTTTGCCGTTCAGTCATCAACTCCAGCAACTCTTGCTGAAGAGCCACTTGTTGTTGGGCCAAAGTGCTGCGTTCCGCCGCTTCCCGCCACAGGAGTAAAGCTTCTGCCACTTGGGCGATCAAGAGAATGTGTACTGCCTGGACTGTCTCCAGGTTGGCCAGATAGGTGGCTTTGGCTGACTCGCGCAAAGAGTGGATGCGTCCCCAAAAATCCAACTCAAAGGCTGGAATGGCCAGTTGCAGATCCTCTCGTGTGCTGCGTGTTGCTTTTCCAGATTGCGCCAGTTCGGCGGGGGTGCGACTCTCCTGATGCAGCAGGTTTCCTTGCAGGCTTGGCAGACGTGCGGCATCAGTGATACCCAGCAGCGCTTTGCTTTTGGCCATGCGTGCCACAGTTGCCTGCAGATCCCGGTTGTTGCGCAAAGCGCTATCGATCACCTCTTGCCAGAGCGGATGCTGGTAGAATTGTCGCCAGGGGAGAGTGGCACTGTTGGTTGCCACCGGCAGGGCAAGGGGATCGGTTGTGGGATGGAGATTTTTTACCTCTTGCCAGTTTTCTGGAATTGGCGGTTGTGCAGAGGGAAGATTGGGAATAAATGAGCATCCGCTGGCAACTGTCAGGCAGAGCAGGCCGAAGAAAAGAGGCTTATTCATGGCTGATTCCGTTGGCAACAGGGGTAATGGGCGGGGAGGGTGGATCCGCAGCAATATTTTGTTCTGGGAAGATGCGGCGAATGGTGACAAACAGGACTGGGATCAAAAAGAGACCCAAGAGGGTTGCCGACAACATACCGCCCATGACACCGGTGCCGATGGCGCGGCGACTGGCGGCTCCGGCTCCTGTAGAGAAGACCAGTGGCATGACCCCGAGGATGAAAGCTGCTGAGGTCATGACGATAGGCCGAAAGCGCATCCGACAGGCTTCCAAAGTGGCTTCCAGCAGCGGCATGCCCTGTTGGGCCAAGGTGCGGGCAAATTCAACAATCAAAATGGCATTTTTTGCAGAGAGGCCGATCACCGCCACTAATCCCACTTTGAAATAGACATCGTTGGGCATGCCGAGAGCCAGGACGGTCAGGACGGCACCAAATAGTCCAATGGGGACAATCAACAAAACGGCAAAAGGAATCGACCAGCTTTCATAAAGAGCTGCCAGACAGAGAAAGACCACCAGCAATGACAGGCCAAAGAGCATCGGCACCTGGGCCCCAGAGAGAGACTCTTCAAAGGAGGTTGAAGACCATTCAAAGCCGATACCAGGGGGCAGTTGTTGGGCCAGGTTTTCCATGGTAGTCATGGCCTCTCCGGTGCTGTGTCCCGGTGCCGGGTTGCCGGCCAGCTTCATGGAGGGCAGACCATTGTATCGATCCAGTTTAGGGGAGGCTGCCACCCAGCGACTTTGTACCAATTCAGAGAGCGGAATCAGTTGTCCAGAGCGATTGCGCACCCGCACTGTAAGCAGATGTTGCAGGTCGCTGCGGGTGTCGGCATTGGCCTGCATTTGCACCTGGAGAATGCGACCTTCACGGATCAGATCATTGATATAGGCTGAGCCAAGAGCCACTTGCATGGTTTCGTTCAGTTCGGCCAAATCGATGCCCATGGCGCTGGCTTTGGTGCGATCGATGGTCATCAGCAGTTGGGGGCCGGCTTCCAACCCTTCGGGACGGACTCCAGCCAAGTTTGGGTTTTGAGAGGCCAGGCCAAGCAGTTGATTTCTGGCCTCCAGAAGCGCATCGCGACCGCTGCCGCTGCGATCCTGCAGGCGCAGATCAAAACCGCCAACGGCAGATAGTTCGGGGATCGGCGGAACATTAATTGCGAAAATCAGGGCCTGTTTAATTTGCGAAAGGGCGATATTGGCGCGCAATACCAGTGCCGAGGCCTGCTCTTCCGCTTGTTTGCGGGTATCCCAACTTTTCAGACGCACAAAGGTGATAGCAGAGTTTTGTCCTTTGCCAAAAAAGCTGAAACCGGCGACTCCCACCACTTTGGCAACTTCAAATTGTTGCAGATAATAATTTTCCACTTGCGAGAGAATTTCCAGGGTGCGTTCTTGCGTGGCACCAGGTGGTAGTTGGATAATACTGATGAAATAGCCTTGATCTTCATCGGGGAGAAAACCGCCGGGCAAGCGGAGAAAAAGGCCGCCGGCAGTGATGGCGATAGCCAGATAGATCGTCAGATAGAGCAGAGGACGACGCAGGATACCCGCAATGGAGAGGCGATAACTTTCACTGGTTTGTAAAAAGGATTGGGCAAAGCGCCGCAATAGACCGGGAGAGTTGTGAGCATGGCCCTGAGGGTTGTGCAGCAGGGTTGCACAAAGAGCGGGGGTGAGCGTCAAGGCCATCAGAGCGGAAAAGAGCATGGTCAAGACCAGAGTGACCGCAAACTGCCGATAGATGGCACCGACGCTGCCGCTAAAAAAGGCCATGGGCACAAAGACCGAGGAGAGCACCAAGGTGATGCCAATGATGGCACTAAAGATTTGGGTCATGGCTTTGCGGGTTGCCTGTCGGGCAGGGAGTTGTTCTTCCATCATCACCCGTTCCACATTTTCCACCACGACAATGGCATCATCCACGACGATACCGATGGAGAGGACCATGGCAAAGAGGGTCAAGACATTGATCGAGTATCCCAGCAGATAGATGCCGACCAGAGCGCCGGTGAGGGCTATGGGGACGACGATGGCGGGAATAAAGGTGGCGCGCAAATTGCCCAAAAAGAGGAACATAACCAAGAAAACCAATACCATGGCTTCGCCAAGGGTGACTATAACCTCCTGGATGGAAATACGGATAAAGGTAGAGGTATCGTAGGGAATATCCCAGGAGATGCCGGCAGGAAAGTAGGTTTGCAACTGTTTCATGCGCTGTTTAACCCGCTCTGCGGTATCCAGAGCATTGGCACCTGGCGCCACTTTGATGCCGACGGCTGCTGTCGGTTGACCATTCAGGCGGGCGCGGATGGTATATTCCTGGGCACCCCATTCCACTTTGGCCACATCCTTGAGGCGGACAGTGCTGCCATCGCTGTTGGTGCGCAGGAGAATATTGCCAAACTCTTCACTGCTATTGAGTCGGCTGCGGACCAGGATGGGGGCATTGAGTTGTTGTCCGGGAAGAGCGGGAAGCTGTCCCAACTCTCCAGTAACCAGTTGATTGTTTTGTGCTCTGACGGCGCGCAGGGCGTCGCCGGGGGTGAGGTTGAGAGCCGTCAATTGTGCAGGATCCAACCAGATACGCATGGCATATTCGGTACCGAACAGGTTGGCCTCTCCGACACCTGGGACGCGACGCAACTGCTCCAGGATGGTGCTGGCGGTAAAGCTACCCAGGGCAACGGCATCCTGGGTGCGGTCAGGAGAGAAGAGCGTGATAAACATCAAGTAGTTGCGACGTGATTTGACCACGGTGATGCCTTGCCGCCGCACCTCTTCAGGGAGGCGAGCTTCGACCCGTTTAATTCGGTTTTGCGCATCGACCGAGGCAAAATCAAGATTGGTTCCAGAAGCAAAGGTAATGGTCAGGGTCATGGTTCCCATGGAGTCGCTGGCGGACTCCATGTACAAGAGATTTTCCAGACCATTCATCTCTTGTTCGATCAGGGAGGTGACGCTCTCTTCGACCACTTGTGCCGAGGCGCCTGGATAGGTGGCGGTGATGGCGATGGCTGGTGGGGCCACATCGGGATATTGTGCGACCGGCAGTTTGTTCAAGGAGAGCAGGCCGGTCAGCAGGATGACCAGGGCAATGACCCAGGCAAAGACCGGTCGATCGATAAAAAAGCGAGGCAACATGACCGGTATCCTAACGCTTGACGGCGGTAGAAGGGGATTCTGGAGTAAGATCTTTGGGGGTGACCAGAGTTCCGGGTCGGGCTTTCTGGATCCCGCTGACAATTACCTTTTCACCCTCTTTCACGCCCTGGTTGATGATCCAATCCTGTCCAGAGAAGCCACCGGTTTGAATGGCGCGGGTGATCACTTTATTCTGTTCGTCCAGCATCAGAACGATCTGCCCTTGGGCGGCGGTTTGTACCGCTCTTTGTGGTACGGTAACTCCTTCGCTGCTGGCCAGTGCCCATTGCACACGGACAAATTGTCCGGGGAGTAGAATACGCTCTGGGTTAGGAAACTCGGCACGCAGGGCCACTGCACCGGTTTGCGGGTCGATGGCCATATCGGTAAAATTGAGTGTACCGGCGTGTGGATAGGGTCGATCATCATCCAGGATAAGGTGGATGGCTACCGATTCCAACGCTTTGGCGCCCCCTTCGCGGAGGGCGCGTTGCAGGCGGAACCAGTCTGGTCCCGATTGGGTAAAATTGACGCGGATTGGGTCGAGTTGTTCGATGGTGGTGAGATGGGTCGGTTCATTTTGCCCAACCAGGGCGCCTTCGGTGACCAAAGAGCGCCCGACCCGCCCATCGATGGGGGCGGTGATGTGGGCATACTCCCGGTCAATACGCGCCCTTTGCAGGAGTGCTTCGGCACTGCTGACTTCGGCAGCGGCTTTTTTATACTGGGCTTCTGCCTGGTCATATTCCTGGCGACTGACAGCCTCTTTGCCGACCAACTGCTTATAGCGTTCGACAGTTTGCTTGCTGAGTTGTCGTTCAGCAATCGCCTTTTCCAGAGCGGCTTGTGCGCTGCGTTCTTGGCTGAGCAGCGTTCGATCATCCAGCCGATAGAGGGGAGTACCGGCCTTGACATCGCTTCCCTCGGCAAACTGCAATTGCGCCACGATACCTGCCACGCGCGCACGAATTTCAGCGCTGCGGATTGCTTGCAAACGTCCTGGCACCTGTTGTTGCAGGGCAACTGTTTTCCGCACGGCGGCAACCATCTCTACCTCTGGTGCGGGAGGTGCGTTTGTTTTGCCCTCGCTATTTTTATTGGTGTCACTGTTACCAGAACCGCTCAGTAAAAACAGAATAGCAACTGCTATTATCTGTTGTAGACGAATGGTACGCATCATCTCTCCTTGCTCGCTTTTATCCCCACCACTCTACTTTAGGAGATCGTCTCTTTCCCAGCAAGGTTTCCATACATTTCTTGACGTGAGTTGGCAGGAGAAGAGGATAATCCCAAGATGTTTTGCCAATAGAAGAGTTCACAGAGCAGCTCCCATAGCTCCTGACTGGAGGAGGGGCGAAAATCTTCTGGGGAGAGGGCGCCGCTGGCAAAAAGTTTATGAATGGTATGTTGGTCCCAGTCAAGCACAGCGCTGCCATTGTGGGCACTGCAAACAGTGATTCGTGGGTCGGCGCGTTCCAGCCAAGCATCGACAATATAGCATATCTCCATGGCAAACTCTCCTATGGTTGGAAAAAAGGTGGTAAATATGGCGCATTGTGTCTGCTACTGCAGAGCATAGAATGGTGTATAGCAGAGGGGAGAGAATATGTAAATGAGAATCATTCTCAGAATGATATTTTTTTATATTTGCTTGCCGAGAGGAGGAGGCAGACAAAGAAAGCATGTTTTGTCCTGGAGCAAGTGGCATGGGTTGGCAGACCTTGCTTTGTTTTGAGACAACAGGTTACCATCCGTTGCGAGGGGAAGTTAAAGCGAATAGAAACGGATAAATCGCGCTGTCAGGTCAGTCGGAAGGAAAACAGAGGAGAACGTGGATGCAAGATATTAAAATCAATTTGGAGGAAGCGGAGATTCCCAGCCATTGGTATAATGTCGCGGCGGATTTACCGACACCCTTACCTCCTCCTTTAGGTCCAGATGGCAAACCCATTGGACCCGATGCCTTGGCAGCGATTTTTCCTGAGGCATTAATTCTCCAGGAGGTATCTACGGAGCGTTGGATTGCCATACCGGATGCGGTACGTGAGGTATACCGGCAGTGGCGTCCGGCCCCGATGTTTCGTGCCCGCCGCTTGGAGGAGGCTTTGGGCACTCCGGCACGGATCTATTATAAATATGAAGGGGTGAGTCCTGCGGGATCACACAAGCCCAACACGGCGGTTGCCCAGGCCTATTATAACAAACAGGCAGGTATTTCACGGTTGACCACAGAGACCGGTGCCGGACAGTGGGGATCATCGATTGCTCTGGCTGGGGCCATGTTTGGTTTGACGGTGCGGGTTTATATGGTACGGGTCAGTTATCAACAAAAGCCTTTTCGCCGCTCTTTAATCGAGACCTGGGGGGCAGAGGTTTTTTCCAGTCCTTCGGAGTTGACCCATGCGGGACGTTCGGCGTTGGCACACGATCCCAACACTCCGGGCTCTTTGGGTTTGGCCATCTCTGAGGCGGTGGAAGAGGCGGCGGGACGGGCTGACACCCATTATGCGTTGGGTTCGGTGTTGAACCATGTGGTGCTGCATCAGACGGTGATTGGTTTGGAGGCGCAGGCGCAATTCAAAAAAATTGGGGTGACGCCGGATGTGGTGATTGGCTGCTGTGGCGGCGGTTCCAATTTTGGTGGTACTGCCTTTCCCTTTTTGATGGACAAGGCTGCCGGAAAGGAGATACGCTTGATTGCTGTCGAACCCGACTCTTGCCCCACCCTGACCAAAGGGCGCTATTGCTATGATAATGGGGACAGTGCTGGTCTGACACCTTTGATGCCGATGTATTCTCTGGGGCACGATTTTATTCCGCCAGGCATTCATGCGGGTGGTTTGCGTTATCATGGTGATTCGCCATTGGTGTCGCATCTGCATCATCTGGGATTGTTGGAGGCGGTAGCGGTACCGCAATTGGCCACATTCCAGGCAGGGGTGCAGTTTGCGCGCTGTGAAGGGATTCTCCCGGCGCCAGAATCAAACCATGCCATTCGGGTGGCTATCGATGAGGCGCTGCGCTGCAAGGAGCAGGGAGAGGCAAAAACCATCTTTTTCACACTTTCTGGGCATGGCCATTTTGATATGGCAGCATATGATCGCTATTTTGCTGGTCAGTTGGAGGATTATTCCTATCCTGAGGAGGAGATAGCCGCAGCTTTAGCGCGTTTGCGTCCGGTGGAATAAGTTTTTAGGAGGATTATTTCTGTCTGGAGGAAGGAGTCGCTGTATTGGCGACTCTTCCTCTGCAGGAATAGTGGTCATGGATGATATGTTTGGGGGATAAAAGGTGTTTTTCAGTACACATCACAAGCATGAAATGCCTATGGAGCAATTTTTGGCCAATCCGGCTATGCCCATTTTGATTGATGTACGGGGTAGCACGGATGTCGATCCGGCCATTCCGGGATCGCACCGGGTTTACATATTGGATATTGAGGAGCGCTGTGCCGAGTTTGAACAGCGTTTTGCCGCGCAAATGGCCTCACGTCCCTTGTTGTTTTACTGTGCCAAAGGTGAGGGAAGCCGTTATTTGGTCGGTAAATTTTCCAAGAAGAGCCAGGTGCGCAGTCTGGAAGGTGGTATGGCAGCCTATTTGGCGGTGATCTCTCGATTGTTGCACGAACATCCCTATCGGGAGTCCAGTCGGCGGGAGGAGACCATGACGCAACTGCTAATGGCTTTGACTGATCGCAATACTCCAGCAACCACCTTCCGGCAGATAGTTGATCGCTTGTTGCGTTCGTCGCCCAATCCACAGTTTCGCAAGTTGGTTTCATAGATTGTGGGGGTTGTGTACACGCATTTATTGTTGAAAAGATTATCAACCGGTTTCAGGAGGAAACCATGACACAAGATCAACTCTTTGCCGAAGTGGACAAGCGGGCCAATCTGGCCATGAGCAATGAGGTGGAGATGCTGACCTTTTTTCTCATGGATGGGCAGTTGTATGGGTTGAATGTCTTCAAAATCATTGAGATCCTTGAAACGCCAAAGGAGATTACCGCTGTTCCCCAGGCGCATCCGGTTATCAAAGGGGCGTTCAATTTTCGCGGACACCCGATCAATCTGATTGATCTTGGCGAATATTTGGGCATGAAACCGGTCAATTACCGACAAGATCTCAGCTATATCCTGGTGTGTGAATACAGCACAACTACCCAGGGATTTTTGGTGCATCGACCTAATGTTTTGATTACCAAAGGATGGCATGAGATTATCAAGCCGGTTGGGGATGTCTATGAACAGAGTTGCCTGGCTGCCATTACCTATCATGAAGGCCAGCCGATTCAAATGTTGGATGTAGAGAAGATACTCAATGATATTGTGGGTATTGATATAACCATCTCCAGGGAGTTGATTGCCCGAGGCCAACAAATTGTGCGCAAAGAGCATCATATTTTGGCAGTGGATGACTCCAAAGCGGCCTGTCATTTGATTCAGGCGGTATTAAACCAGATGGGTATTCGCCATACCGTTGTGGATGAAGCGCCCAAAGCTTTGGAAATGTTGGAAAAATCTCTCGATAAAAACGGTAACAGCTCCTATACCATGGTCTTTACCGACATTGAAATGCCGATTATGGATGGCTTTACCTTTACCCGTAAGGTGAAAAGCGATCCCCGTTTGGCCAAGATATATGTGGCGGTAAACAGCTCTTTGAGCAACAAATCCAATGAGGATAAGGCGCATCAGATCGGTGCGGATGATTTTATTCCCAAATTTACCCCGGATAACATGGCGCGTATTGTTTTGGAGCAGGTAGAGAAGGCCAATCGATTGTTGGATAGTCGCTGATTCATCATTTTGTTCAGGGTTTGTGTCTGATTAAATCTTTACTGTCAGGCTGTTGAGGCTGGTTTAATCCTCGATTGCAGGCTCTTGTGCTTGATCTTCACTGCCAGGGAGAGAATCCATGGCTGACAGCGCATTCTGTCCTTGAAAATCCGGGCAGAACACCAAGTGAAAACGGGCAAATCCGTTAAATGGTACCTGATAAAAATTGCACCATAAAAATCGCCAGCTTAATAACGGAATGCCGGTTTCGACGGGTGGTGAGGAGAAGAAGTGAATACAGTCAAAGCAGTTAGTCAGCATGATCATCGGTTCAAGGTGAGGCTGATACAGGGTGAACATTAGGCGGGAGGGCAGAAGTTTGCAGGAAGCACACCCTCATCCTCAAGCTTGGCGTCACAATATGTCAAGTATTGCACAGGGTAGCGGTGAAGTCCAGAACCATGCTGTATTGCACATGCGCTTTTTATACCCCGTTTTATCGTTGATTTTTGTCAATTGAACGAAAGAGAGCACACCCATGATGCAAAATGTTGTACCAGTGCAGTTTCAACGTCATGCCTCGACCCGGATCAAGGAAACACAGCACTATCACTATGCAGCAAAATTTCATATCGCTTATGTAACCCAGCAGGAGTTTATGCGCGCAGCGGCATATTATCCGATTGTCTTTATTAAAGACCGGCAAAATGATTCCTGGCGACCGGTGGTGTTGTTGGGGCTGCATGAGGGAGAAAATCTGTTTGTTGATGGTCAGGGAAAATGGCAGGCAGGTTATATTCCAGCGATAATCCGGCGTTATCCCTTTGTCCTGACCTCTGCGGGCAAGGATCAATTTGTGGTGTGTGTTGATGAAAGCAGTGACCTGTTAAGTGAAACAGAAGGAGCTGCTCTGTTTGATGCTGCTGGGCAACCGGCGGTACCTTTGGAAAATGTCAAACGCTATTTGGCAGAGCTGTATCATTTGGAGCAGTTGACGCTTGCTTTTGTCCGTACCCTGGAGATGTGCGATCTGTTGGTGCCCATGCAATTACGTTTTGGCAACAATGAACGCCAGCAGACGATTGCCGGTTGTTTTGTCATCAATGAAGGGCGGTTGCAAAATCTTTCTGTCGAGCAATTTATACAGTTGCGGGAAAAAAATTATCTTCCGGCAATCTATGCGCACTTGTTTTCGTTGGCGCAACTGGAGCGTTTGCCAAACTTGCAAAGGGAGAGAGGGAAGAGCCGACAGGCAGAGACTGAGGCATCGGGGGTGGTTGTTGCATCGTTACCGGCAGTAGAAGCGGTTGCTGGGCCAGTAAAGGTGTCAGCGGATGGAGCAGCAGCCCCTGTGGTCAGAACAACAGCCCAGGACAAAAGGGTTGTCCCTAAAGCAGGAGAAGCTGCAAGCGATTTGCCGGCAAATCCCAGCAAGGAGCCTGCAAGCGGCAGAAAAACAACTGTCAGTACAGGAAAAGCGCTCTCTTCCCCAGGCAAAACAGCCTCTGTGTCTGCCAAGAGCGTTGTACCAAATCTCAAAACTGACCCTCCAGGCAAAGCTGCTGCCGAGACTGTTGCCAAACCGGTACGGGGGGGCAAGAAAAAATCGACCACTTGATGGTGCATGGTCGCGGTCGTGATTGAGGCGCGTGGAGTCAAGCGGAGAGCGTGACAAAAAAAATCGACCATCTGTTGGCGGATGGTCGAAGCCTGTGTATGGGGTGCCTAATAGGGCTGGGGGAGGTGCAGGATGCGTTGGTGGCCTGTTGTGGGGGCGCGTGGCCCCCACAGGCGCAGCGGCTCTGCTTGCAGGGCCACTATTTTTTGACTTCGTGACCCTTTTGCTGTGTTTCCCCTTTCTTGGCCTCTTCCAGGTTTTTATTTTCAGCCTTGTTTTTTTCCTGGGCGGGTTTTTGCTCTTTGCCGGCTGCGGCTGCCGGGGGCTGTTGGTTGGGGGTGGTGCTGTTGGCCAAAGCGGCGCCACTGATAGCGGTGGAGGCCAGGAAAACGGTCAGATACAGGGATGCTTTGTGCATGATACTCTCTCCTTGGTGTGGTAATATATGACAAATGTTGTAAATCGTTCTAGTGCTCTCCCCGCCGGAAGGCTGGGGAGCTTATTTTTTCACTTCGTTGTTGGCAGCGGGTGCAGCCGGTTTCTGGGCGGTTTCGGCAGCTTTATTCTCCTTGACCTCCTTGTTGGCAGGAGCGGTTTTGGTTTTGTTGTTCTCCGGGATGGCCTTGCTTTCGCTGTTGGCGACCACGCTGTTTTTGTTGGCCGGGGTAGCTTCGGTAGCAAAGGTGGCACTGCTCAAAGCGGTTGCAGAGAGGGCCACGGTCAGATAGATGATTGCTTTGTTCATGGTCTGTTTCCTTTCACTATGGTGAACGATGATTCGTTTGTTTGGTTTGGTTTTGAGTGATCAGCGTCGCTCTTGCCTACATGGACGACGGCGGATTTTGTTTTTGTCGGGGGGGTGGCCATTTTTTTTGCACAGGCTCTTTTGAACAGTACAGACGGGTTGTAGCGCTCTCCCTGTGCGGTGCGGCAGAAACTATCCAGGGGAGAGATGTGGAGCAACAGGGCAAGCGCATTTGCCAATTTCCTCACTGTTGCCACAAGCGAAACGGTGCATGTCGGGCGTCCGCCCTCCCAAAGAGTGCCCCTGCGGGGCACGAATCGGTGCGGCGTGCGCGAATGCTTAAGCATTCGCTTTTGTGAAACGCCGCACATGACCAGCAAGGCTTTGCCCTGTACCCACCAGGAGGAGATAATCTCCTCCTGGACCTCCATAATAGTTTTCTGATTTGCAAATGCGATTGCCCTGTGTGGAGCAATGCTTTTCTTTTTTTTATGATGTGACTAGACTAGAGCTGGCTTTGTGTGCAAGCTTGCCAATGTCGATAGAGAATGGATTCTGGATCTGCCAGGGTTTGCCTGGTGAGAGAAAGGTGCTGAGAGTTGAGCCGTGCCCGATTTTCGTGAACTGTTTTTGCAGCAGTGGCAGCGTTTGGAAATCCTTGCCCAACGCCGTTTTGTCGATGCCAATCTGGCCGATGAGGCGATGCTCTATACCCAGGAGGCGATGTCACGCAACGATTGGGGAGCATTACGTGCCTATGAAGGGCGGGCCACGGCCTCGTTTGCTACCTATTTTACACAGGTTGCTTGGCGCATGCTGGAGGATTTTTCCCGCAGTCGCTTTGGACGGGTACATGTTCCGCAGTGGGTTGTTGACCAAGGAGGGTTATGCAGTGAGATCTTCCGTTTGCTCTGTCTGGAGCGGATGCCGGTTTTGCAGGTGGTGGAATATCTGCAACAGAGTGCTCCGGGAGGTCGCTCCGAGGCGACCATCTGGGCCTGTATACGCACTATTTTGAAACAGGCAACCGATTGTGGCAAAGGTGCAGTTGCCGAGGTGGCAACCGAAAACGAACTGTTGGATGATCTGGCTGGACCCGGTACAACCTTGCATCGTCTTTCCCCGGAGGAGCGGCAGATGGTGCAACAACGGGAAGAGATCATGCAGGCTCTGCATCGTTTTTTGACCCAAGGCGAAGGGGAGGAAAAAGGGGCTGCCGGGCGTGCTGTATTGACAAAAATAGCCGCCGTTCTTTCGCTGAGCAGTGAAGAGCGTTTGATGTTAAAAATGCTCTATCAGGATGGTCTGGAGGTGGAGGCTGCGGCACGGCTGTTGGGTTTGAACAATAATCAATTCTATGGGCGTCAGCGCCGTTTATTGGCGCGTATTCGCAAAGCTCTGGATCAAGCTGGGGTGACGGAAACTGTCCATGCGCTTTTGGATGAGGAGCCGGGTTCAGAATGAGAGAACGACAATGAGTGCCCATTTTGCCGTCTATAGGGTTAAAAGGGATTCCGTGCTTGCTGCGGGATCAACTTCCCCTTCTCCATATGGGAATAGCGGTCGATGAAACCATTATCTATACAAAACAGTGCACCACGGGAGCAGGCAGCGGAGCATCTGACGGTGCTGTTGAGCCTGGCGGCCGGTCAGGAAAAACGGACGGAGAGTTGTCCCTCGGCAAGAGAGTTGAGTGATCTGCTGGAGGGAGCTTTATCTGTTCGCCAACGAGAGGCGTTGTTGCAGCATCTGGATCGTTGTGCGGTCTGTTATCAAAGCTGGTTGGGAGGTGCCGCTCTACAGGGTGGGCAGCACTCGGAGAATATAGTCAATCTTGCTCTTTGGCGCAGAAAAAAAATGTGGGGCTTTTTGGCCCTGGCGGCAGGGTTGGTCTTGGTTTGGGTGCAGTGGAATCCGCTGGCTCCTGATATGGGCAATATGGTGACAGCGGCCTATCGCAATACTCTGGCCGATGGTCGTCTGCTCGACAAGGAGAGACTGGCTTCTCTATTGCCTGGCGGCAGTGCACAGATGGCCTTGGGCTTTGCCGATAATCGGGCAGAGAATCTGTTGCGCCAAGCCTATTTGTCTGGTGTCAAAGCGGGTTGGGAGCGTTTGCAAACGGGTGCGGAGGGTGGGGCAGGAGATGCCTCAACCCACTCTGTTGAATATTATCAATTGGGGCGATGGGTTGCGTTGTTGCAGGGCAGTTGTCAGTTGGATCCCCCACCGCAAGCAGCTCTGTTGCGGCAACAAGCTCCCATCAGCAGTGCCTTGGCGGAGCGATTGCGCAAGCGTGCTGCTGCCGGCGAGGTGGAAGCACGTATTGCGGCGCAGGAGGTTGAGACGATTCGTCAATGGTTGACTTTGCCTGGTGCAGCAGAGGATTCGGCGGCTCGTTTGTGTCGAGAACTGCAAAAAGCCTGTTTAAGCATCCATGAAGGGTTTCAATTGTGAATCTCTCAGCAGGCATGATCCAGGGCTTGGGTTGTTTGGTGGCCTGGATCAGCCTGTTGGTGCCCGTATGGGCAGAAGCTGCTGCAACACCCAATCTGTTGTTCTCCCTGTTGGAAAAAAAATATGGAGTGGTTGAGCGCTCTGCCAATCCGCAAGTAGAGCGGGCTCAACAGATTTTTGCCCGCGTGCAAGATGTTGCCGACAGGCGTGCCAACCGTATACCGCAACTGACAGTGGTAAACCAGGTGGAGCAACCGTGGGCCTTTACTTTGCCGGATGGCCATATTTTGCTCTCTTTGGGGGCGGTTCAGCTCTGTTACCGGCATGTAGGACAGAATGAGGGGGATGCGCGTCTGGCCTTTGTCTTAGGGCATGAGCTGGCCCATTTGGGCAATAATGATTTTTGGGATCAAGAGGTCTATCATGCGCTGACCAAAGAGGGAGCGGAAACAGAGAGCAATCCGCAGAAACAGAGTAAAAATGAAAAGTTGCTCGATGTTTCGCCATCGCACGGTAAAACGGAGAAGGGGGTTGAAAATGCGACTCTGGCACACGGTAAAGCGGAGAAGGCGGTTGAAGTTTCGACCGTAGCACAAGGCAAAGCCGAGAAGGCGGTTGACGTTTCGACCGTAGCACAAGGCAAAGCCGAGAAGGCGGTTGAAGTTTCGACCATAGCACAAGGCAAAGCCGAGAAGGCGGTTGAAGTCTCGACCGTAGCACAAGGCAAAGCGGAAAAGGCGGTTGATACCGCGACTGTAGCCGCCTCTTTGGCCAAAGAGCGGGAGGCAGATGAGCTCGGTTTTCTCTATGCCGGGATGGCGGGATATGGGGTGCATTTGCTGTTGGATCAGAGTGATGATCAACAGCATGACAATTTTTTTACCTTGTGGGGAGAGTCGCAGCATGCGGGAAAAAAGGTAGCCGGTCACCATCCGTTGGCCAGGGAGCGTGAAGCTTTGTTGCGGGCGCGCCTGGACCGTTTGGCGGAGGGGATTACCTTTTTTCGTTTTGCTGTGCGTTTGGCCCATTTTGGCCGCTGTGGGCAGGCTATTCCGTTGTTGCGTCATTTTCTGCAGATTTTTCCGTCCAGAGAGGTCTATAACAATCTGGGAGCCTGTCATCTGCAGCGCGCACAAAAGGGGATGAACTCGATGGCAGCCGCGGCCTCCTATTGGTTGCCTATTGTCTTGGATGGATACAGTCGGGCGGAAGCACTGATTGCAGGTTATCCGAGGCAGATACGGGAGAGCGAGAGTGGTTTGTCTGCGGTGATGACCGATAGCGTTGGCGAGGATCTGCAGCAGGCGACCGAATATCTGCAACAGTCTGCGGCAATGGATGAAGAGTATCTGCCCTCACGACTCAATTTGGCCACCGCCTATTTTTATCGCCAGCAGATTTTACAGGCCCGTTTGGCTTTGCAAGAGGCATTGCGAATCAAGCCGGGGCAGGCCGATCTCTCTGGATGGCAAGGGTTGATGGCCTATCTGGATAGCGAGGAGCAAGGGTTGGGCGAGGCTGCTTTGCCCCATTGGCAACGGCAGGCACGCAAAAAAGAGGCACCGACCTCTTTATTGTTTAATCAGGCGATTGTGCTGCGCAAGCTGGGGCGTGATGCTCGAAGCTGGTGGAAACGAGTGGCCGCACGCAAGGAGCCTTTGCCACCACGATATGCCCGCATTGCCTGTGCGGTGGCCCGTTTGCATTGTCTGGTCGAGAGCAAGGAGAAGGAGCCGATTTGGCCTCTGCCGGTGCAGCCAGGAGAGGATTTGGATGCGGCAGATCGACAAAAACTGTTTGCAGGTTGGCATGCCACCCATTTGGGCTGGTTGCCGGACAAGCAAAAAGGGATTGCCTATCGGCGTGGGGGGGATGTAGAGGTGTTGGATGTCGATGGATATGCGGCGATGGTGGTATTGCGCGATGGTCGCCTAGGCAGTGCCTCCTCTTTGCGCAACAAGTTGGGAGCGCCATTGCAGATTCGTCCGTTGGCTGGCGATAGGGAGGTGTGGAACTATGGCCGGCGTTGGGCAGTATTGGTGCACAACGGAATGGTCATGGAGGTATGGATCGTGCACCGCGCTGAATGAGTGTGCTGGATCGATCTCTGCTCTTGCAGAACTCTTTTTTAATCACCCATGACCTTGATCAACTTGTTGCGGGCCTCGGTGAGCTCTTGTTGCTGTTTTGCCAAGTTGGCTGTGGCATCTGCCAGCTCTTTTTCCGCTTTTTTGATCTCTTTTTGTATTTCCGCAATTTTGTTCATGGCATTGCCCACATCGGTCCAGGCAATCCAGGAGACAAGATCTTTGATCTTATCGGCATTGTCTCCGATGACAATTTTGGCTTTGCCGGCGAGGAGAGAGAGACGGTGTTTACAGAGCAGGCCAGCACCACCTTGCGGACAGGTGCACAGGGCGGTGATGTTGCGTTTTTCCTTGCGCACGGTGACGGTATAATGGGGCTCTTCATTGCTGTATTGCACCAAAAATTGCATCTCTTTCATCTTTTTTTCCTGTTAAGGCTGCGGGGAGTGGGAGTGGAGGAGCCCAATTCGTTTAACACCTGTATGGCACGTCCCATATCGTTTGGATGATGGGCATTGGATCCGGGAGAGATCCAGGCATTATGTTTGCGGCAGATGGCCAGATAGGGGGCCATGGGTTCATGGTAGGCTGGGTTGAGTTCGATGGCGATCCCATTGTTGGTAGCTTTGCAGACCACCTCTTCAAAGAGAGCAAGAGGAAAAGGGGTGGCAAATTTTTCACAGATACCACCAGGATGGGCAATGGCATCGACCAGGGGATTTTCTGCCAGCGCCATCAAGCCTTTGAACTCCAGTTCAATGGCCAATTCAGGGGCAATTTGGCCCATGGTCCAGCCATAACCGGGATAGGCGTGGACGGCGCCCAGGATAAACTCTGCCTGTTCAGCAATCTGTGCATCCATCAACAAGCCGCCGCTAAAATCTGTCACCGGCACCTCCACGCCAAAAAATATTTCCAAATGGGGTGCGGTTTGCTTTTTATGTGGATGAATAGCCAAAAGATGGTGCAGGCGGCGTAAGCGGACACCCTCTTTGATATATTGTTGGAACCAATCTTCGCCCGCCACCAATCCTGGTTCTGTATGCTCGGTAAAAATCAGGCGACTGAGTCCCAACTCTTTGGCACGGGCGATCAAGTTGCTGAGCGTGGCAGAACCATCCGAATATTGGGAATGGACATGATATTCCCAAGGTGGCATCGGCTGGCTTTGCAAAGAGGCAGCGGCCACAAAAAGTTGATCAGGAGGCAATTTTTTTTTCATACTCTTTTTGCTACTATCGGCGGTTCAACCCAGTCAATCGAACAATATAACAGAGAAGCGATGATCAAGAAAGTCATCCTTTTGCTTGAAGAGGGCTTGTTCCGCTGGCGCAACTGTGTCTGAATAAGAGTTGGTGCGCCAACGGGCAGGAGTCGCATAACCAACACCACACTGAAGGAGAGGAGAGCATGGCAGATAACGACGGGCAACAGGATACCCATGATTATCATTTGGGGCGAGCGCAGGTCGCCGCACCCTTTCCACTGAAGGGGTGTCAGGCGCTGGATTGGGGCATGCAGAATCGTTTGGCGCATATTTTTGATCCGCAGACGGCCAAAACAGTGATGTTGGCGGTGGATCATGGCTATTTTATGGGTCCGACTTCCGGGTTGGAGCGTATTGATGTCACAATCAATCCGCTGTTGTCCTATGCGGATACCCTGATGTGTACCCGTGGCATCTTGCGTGCAGTGACTCCCTCAACCTTTAACAAAGGGGTGGTGTTGCGTGCCAGCGGGGGTCCAAGCATTCTCAAGGAGCTTTCCGATGAACGGATTGCCTTGGATATGGAGGATGCCTTGCGTTTGAATGCAGCGGCTGTGGCGGTGCAGGTGTTTATTGGGGGGGAAGGGGAGACCGAGTCGGTACACAACATGACCCGTCTGGTTGATGCCGGATTGCGTTATGGGATGCCGGTATTGGGCGTGACGGCTGTGGGCAAGCAATTGGCGCGTGATGCCAAATATATGCGTTTGGCGACGCGCATTTGTGCTGAATTGGGGGCAACCTATGTCAAAACCTATTATGTGGAAGAGGGTTTTGAGACGGTGACCGCCTCCTGTCCGGTGCCGATTGTCATTGC
Organism: Candidatus Magnetaquicoccus inordinatus; assembly: GCF_004217665.1. Classification (GTDB taxonomy): domain Bacteria; phylum Pseudomonadota; class Magnetococcia; order Magnetococcales; family Magnetaquicoccaceae; genus Magnetaquicoccus; species Magnetaquicoccus inordinatus. The sequence goes on from NZ_RXIU01000036.1 coordinate 18,537, forward strand.
CGGGGGCAAAAAATTGCCGGAAAAAGATGCCTTGACCATGGCCTATCGGGCGATTCAGGAGGGTGCTTCCGGGGTGGATATGGGGCGTAATATTTTTCAATCGGTGGCTCCGGCGGCGATGATCCAGGCGGTACGTCAGGTGGTGCACGCGGGGATGAAACCACAAGAGGCGTATGACCTGTTTCGCTCTTTGGCAGGGCAATAGGTCGGTTGCAGGGGCATGCGTTGCTGAATGAAGGGAGTGGGTGATGCACAATCGCTGGTCTGCCGATGCGGCGGCGCAAATGTGTGCCGTCTATGCTTCACGTTTTAGTGAAGCTTTGGCCTTGCGTACCTATGCTAGTCGTTTGTTGGGCAGTGAACCGGCTTTGGTGCTGCATGGGGGTGGCAATACCTCTGTCAAAGGGGTGTGGCACAACCTGTTGGGGGAACCGATTGCCGCATTGTATGTCAAAGCTTCCGGTGGGGATCTTGCTGTGATCGAACCGGAAGAGCATACGGCGGTAGCCTTGGATCTCTTATGCAAGGTGCGACAATTGCCGGAGCTGAGCGATGCGGCCATGGTCCATCTGTTGCGTGGGCAGCGACTGGATCCAGAGAGTGCCACTCCCTCCATCGAGACCTTACTGCATGCCTTTTTGCCAGATACCTATATCGATCATAGCCATGCCGATGCGGTGCTGACCTTGAGCAATCAGGAGAATGGCGCTGCTTTATTAGCGGAAGCTTTGGGAGAGGATGTGTTGATTCTGCCCTATATCCATCCGGGATTTGCCTTGGCCAAAGCGGTGGCAGAGGCGCGGGAGCGGGCTCCCAACACTCAGGGTATGGTGTTGATGCAGCATGGTCTGCTCACCTGGGGAGAGAGTGCAGAAGAGTCTTATGGCAGGATGATTGCTCTGGTCAATCGGGTAGAGGAGTATCTTGGCAAAGCTTATGCTCCTGCAACCGAGGTGGGTGAAGCGGAGGTGGAGAGCGCCTGGCAGCGCTATCGGCAACTGGCCCCGGTTCTGCGAGGCGCATTGGCCTGTGACAGCGGTAACGTCGATCAACCTTTTGCCCGTTTTATCCTCCTGCCCTGGATCGATCAAGAGGTGTTGTCGATTTTGCGGCAGGAGGGAATAGGTACGAGTCTGGTCAGTCCGCCACTGACCTCGGATCATCTGATTCGGCTCAAGCCATTGCCGTTGTGGTTGCAAGGGGAGTCTGCCACCGTGGAGGGGTTGGGAGAGGCGATTGTGGAGTATCGCCAAGCCTATAGTGCCTATATCGATCGGCAGGCGGCAGGAACTCTTGCCGAGAGTGCGCGTTATGATACGACCCCGCGGGTGGTTTTGATACCGGAAGTGGGTGCAATATGTGTGGGAGCAGATATTATAGAGGCCAAGCGGGTACGGGATCTGTTATGCCATACTCTGCGGGTGAAAGAGACTATTTTCCGTATGGGTGGGCGCTACCAGGGGTTGGCTGAGGCCGATTGTTTTGCCATGGAATATTATGCGCCGCAGCGGGCAAAACTCTCCTCGGCGCCAAGAGCTGCTTTAGGGCGTCAGGTGGCTTTGGTAACAGGCGCTGCCGGGGCCATTGGTTCAGGTATCTGTCGGGAGTTGTTGGCCCAAGGAGTCCATTTGGCGGCCTCCGATTTGCCTGGGCCGGGCTTGGATTCCTTGCGGGCAGAGCTGCAAAAGTTGCACGGAGAGCGGGTGATGGCAGTCGGGATGGATGTCACCGATCCAGAAGCGGTGGCTCAAGGGCTGCAGCAGATTGTCGGGCAGTGGGGTGGATTGGATCTGTTGGTGCTCAATGCGGGGTTGGCTCATGTCTCCTCTTTGGAAAAGATGCAGGTTGCAGCTTTTCAACGTCTGCAGCGGGTCAATGTGGAGGGGACGTTGCATCTGTTGACGGCGGTGAGCAGACTGTTTCGTCAGCAGGCAACCGGTGGTGATGTGGTTTTGATCTCCACCAAGAATGTGTTTGCTCCGGGAGCTCAATTTGCTGCCTATAGTGCTACCAAGGCGGCAGCCCATCAGTTGGCGCGCATAGCCTCTTTGGAATTGGCGCCTCTGGGGGTGCGGGTGAATATGGTGGCCCCGGATGGGGTCTTTGCCGATGGAGAGCGTCCTTCTGGCTTGTGGGCTGAGGTGGGACCAGAGCGCATGCGTGCCCGTGGCTTGGATGCAGCAGGGTTGCAGGAGTATTATCAAAATCGTAATTTGTTAAAAGCACGTATTACCGCAACCCATGTGGCTCATGCCGTGCTCTATTTTGCTACCCGCCAAGCTCCTTGTACGGGAGTGACCCTGCCTGTCGATGGGGGGTTGCCGGATGCGACGCCGCGTTAATTTTTTCCCGTCTTGAAGAGTTTGCCAAGACCATGTTGCCCAACCATTCGCAAGCGCAGCTCTGTCTGCAACGCGGTTTGTTCAATGGCCTCTCCCGTTTTGCCCAATGGGAAGAGCGGATGCTTGGTCTGTCGGAGCAGGAGCAACAGCTCTCTTTCGCGGTGTTTGTTGAGGCATTGTTGGCGATTCGCACCCTGCCGCAAGCCACAGATATTTGGCCGGAAGGGGTGGTGCCTGCGGAGGCGCGTCGTCGTTATGGTCTGCCGGAGCGTATTCCCGGTGCGGATGGTTTGTTGCGCACCCTGACCGGGGATGTGCATCCCTATCAACTGCTCTATCGTCCGGGACGCCCGGCGTTGACACGCAAAGAGCTGACACCCTTTTTGGAGTTGGCCGATCGGGTATCCCAACCTCTTTTGGTCAGCAATTGCAACACTTTGCCCGCCACAGTACGCAACCGCTCCGATTTTCATGCCATCCTGGGCAGCGATTTGGATCGTTTGGACAGTCGCGAGTTTATGATGATGCGTCGTTGGTTGCAGGGAATAGGTTTGTTTCCAGAGCGCCATCCTCTTCCTGTACCTTTGGCGCGACTGTTTGGGGAGGTCAATACAGCTTTGCAACAAGAGGATCGTCTGTTGGCATTGACTGCCACCGGGCTCGATGTGCCGTTGTTGGCTTTGAAATGGGTAGAGAGTCAGGGAAGAGGGGCTGTTGTTCTGGTGGTTGCCTCCACTCTGAGCGCCTTGCGCGAGCTGTTATTGTACTGGCGGCGTCTGGTTACCTGGTCCGATCTGTCGGCTGTTTGGCTGGCGGGAGAGGTGGCCAATGGTGTGGATGTGAGTCAGCTTAAACAGGCCGATTGGGATCTGCCTCTGCTGCAGGAGAGCGAAGGGATTCGCCGTTTTCTCAATGGTCGTTTTACGGGTGTGCGGGTGATTCTCAGCACTCTGTCTGGCGTGCGTCTGTTGGCACGCGCCATGATCGGTGGCGCGCCTATCGATCTGGGTATTTTTTTGGATGCACGTGATCTGGCAGGCGACCCCTTTGCTCTCCAGGATAACCATTTGCCGTTACGCAAACGGTTGTTGCTGACCCCTGCTTTTCGTCAGAGCATTCCTGGCTCTGCTGATGCGGAAGGGGGGAATAAACGGATCCTGCATCTGCTGG
>NZ_RXIU01000360.1 GCF_004217665.1 Candidatus Magnetaquicoccus inordinatus
GGCAGGTAGCAAAAAACAAAGGACCAGACAGTGTGCAACAGGAGCAGGCACGGTTTCTGACACAACCGAGGCGGATTGCCCCCCTGTTGTTTGCTCTCTGGATCTGTCCGCTGTTTTTCTTGCTGTTTTGTCAACCCGTTGCGCAAGCCGAAGAGAGTACCGTTCCTGACCCGGAACAACTGTTGCGGCTCAGTCAGGCGGCCATTGGCAAAACACTCCCTGACCTCGCCTTTGTCAATCAGCGCAATGAACCGGTATCACTTGGGCAACTGCGTGGCAAACCCTTACTGATCAACCTGATTTATACCACCTGCTATCATACCTGCTCCATTGCCACCCGCTCATTGGCAACAACGGTTGCCAAAGCCAAAACGATATTTGGCGAGGATGCTTTTGAGGTATTGACAGTCGGCTTTGACACCCATGCCGACACCCCCAAGGCCATGGACTATTATGCGCGACAACAAAAGGTCTCAGACCCGCGTTGGCAGTTTTTGAGCGGCACTGCCGAATCTGTGCAACAATTGATGGAACATATTGGTTTTGTGGCCTACCCTTCACCACGCGGATATGATCATTTGGCGCAGGTAACAGTGGTCGATCAGGAGGGCAAGGTCTATCAACAAGCCTATGGGGAGACCATTCCTACCCCACAACTGATCGAACCTTTGAAAGAGTTGATCCTTGGTTTACCGCAAAAAAAGGAGGAAACTGCTGTTGATCTGCTGGTACGGCGCGTGCGTTTTTTCTGTACCACCTATGATCCCCGCGACGACACCTATCGCTATGACTATTCTCTGTTTGTGGGAATCTTTATTGGTGCTCTGTGTATTTTGGCGGTAGTGATCTTTCTGGTACGGGAGATTCGGCGCAACAAAACCTTTTCCAAAAAATAGAGCTGCCGCAGCACATCGCCAAACAACTGCATTGCCAACAGCAGCTCTTGTATCCCAACCCACACGCTGTACACAAGAGAGCGCTTCTGCTCTCCATCTCAGACAGAATCAGGGCGTGGCTGGTGCAGTGACGGAACAGTCAAGCACCCCCAGTGGGCCAACCCAAACCATCAATGGCTGGTTCCTGACGAGCGGGTAATTTTATTGTACACATTATATTTGCCAGAGGGTTTGCGCATCGGAATGCGTTTGACCTCTTGCAAAGTCTCGCTATCATAAATCACCAAGGCGCCATCATTTTCCCAAATGCTCAACAGCGCATAACGACCGTCACGGGTAAACTCGACATGACCGGAGGTTTTACCTGGATCGGGATTGAGGGTCTTGATAATCTCCAGGCTCTTCTTGTCAATAACGTGCACCAGATCCTTGTGCGGCCCGGTAAACACATCCACCCAGGCATAAGGGGTGTTTTCATGGCTGCGCATAAAAAATCCTGGACCTTTGGTCTCAATCCTTTTCACCACATCCCAGCTTTGCATATCGATCACCGTGACCATCCCCTCCTTCAGGTTGGGCGTGGCCATCACCTGTGTGCCCTGATAATCCCACAAAATCCCGGAAGAGAGATGCGGCATACCCGGTATGGCGATCTCTTTGATCTTGCGCCCGATATCCAATTGCACCACCTGGCCATTGCCAGCATTGCGCGAGGTACCCAAAAGATGCTGGTAGGAAAGATCAAAGAAAAAATCATCCAGATAGTCATCCACCTGGATACGACGCACCGAAAAAGCTCTTTGCTCGACTGCAGGCTTGCCGCTGGCATCGGCCACTGTTTGGGCATTGGCCGATGCGGCACTGGTGTAAGGAATCTCCCACACCTCTGGCAGATCTTTCAAAGCAGCAATAAAACTGTTGCGCGGGGGAGCAGAAAAGACCGCACTGACCCGAGAACTCTCTCCAACTATTTCGCCTTGCACCGGAATCACCTGCAAGGGTTGTAACTTTTCGGCATCCAAAGCCACCAAGGTGTGCGGCAAATAGTTGGCGACCATCACCGACTTGCCATCTCCAGAGACCGCCAGATTACGGGTGTTCAAACCGGCACGGATCTCCGCAACCAACTGCAAGGAGTGCAGATCAAATTTACTGATCCAACCATCTCGCGAAGACAAATAGACAAAGCGACCATCGGGAGAAAATTTTA
>NZ_RXIU01000361.1 GCF_004217665.1 Candidatus Magnetaquicoccus inordinatus
CCGCGTCTGCAGGTCAAACATGCACGCGGCAGCCATACCTTTACCCTGTTGCTGGGCAAACAGCTCTCCACCCTCTTTACCAACCCCGAAGAGGAGGAAAAAGCCTATCCCTTTGGCGAGGTCATTCAGCATCCGCAAAATCCGCACATCTGGGGAATTCGCAACCTGAGCAAACAGCCTTGGCAGATTCGTTTTCCCGATGGCAGCCGCAAAGAGGTACCACCCGAACGTTCGGCACCTCTGAGCATCGGGTTGGAACTTGACTTTATCGGCTTATCCGGCCACATTGTGGCTTAAAGAAAATCATGAAGCCCTCCCCGCCCAGCAGCGGGGGCGGTGTTGGTTGTTTTATTACTACTTTAGAGCATCATATATTTCCAAAAGGGTTTAGCATGGCGGCATTCAATGAGATGCTTCGTGTGCGGTTGCACGAGTTGCTCAACAGCCAAGGCGGTGCTCTGTTGCAGGATCCCCGTCGTTTGGAAGCGTTGTTGCGGGATCTGAGCGATGGCAGCAGCCTTTCGGATCTGCACCTGCTGATGCAGGGCCTGAAAAGCGGTATCCCCGCACAAATAGTGGAAGATGTGACTCGTGGCCTACCCACCAGCGCCATTCTGCCGCGCCTGGTCTTGCGTCTGGAAGAGGCGCATATTGCGGCCAAGGCGGCCCAATGGTGTGTTAACAGTTGGTGTCTGGCCTTGGGCTATGAGCTACCCGAACCGGAACAGCCCGCCAACAAGCGTAAAACTCCTGTTGATGACCGTTATCCGATCCATCCGCAACCTCTGCCCAGCGAATGCAGTTGGACCGATCCCTTGTTGGGCATGGCCTTTGTCTGGGTTCCTGCGGGCACCTTTTTGTTGGGCGACCTCTTTGACGAGGGGGGAGAGGATGAGCAGCCGGTACATGAGGTGACTCTGGATGGTTTTTGGTTGGGCAAATATCCGGTCACCCAGGGACAATGGCAGCAGGTGATGGGCCACAACCCCGCCTATTTTCAAAAGGGTGCAGACTATCCGGTGGAGCAGGTCTCCTGGGAGCCAGGAGGAGTTGGTCTTTGCCGGGCAGATCGGCGATGGCAAACTGCTGCGCATCCCCGCCAACGGCCCCCCTTGTGAACCGCTGCCCGCCGATCCAGCCCTGCTCGGCAGCGAAACCCACTCCCTCTGCTCCGAGGCGGCCGAACATCTCTGGCAAAGCGCCGTCTGGTATCGGCAAAAAGAGGAGAGCTTGCTGCTCTCCACCGATGGCCTCTCCGACTCCTTCGCCAGCCCGGAGGAGTTTTTGCGCTTTGCCAGCAGTCTCCCCCCCTTGTTGAACGAACAAGGCACCCTGACCATCGCCGAACATCTGCCGCAGTGGCTGGATCGCTACTCGCAAGAGGGCAGCGGCGATGATATGACCCTGCTCTTGCTTCACCCCTTGCACCATACAGGAGTTTAAGAATGTCCCTGCCCAGCGGCCATACGCTTGTTTCCAAAGAGCTGCAACTGCCCCTCCGCGTCGGCAAAAAATTGGCGGAAGGAGGTCAGGGCGAAATCTATCAGGTCACCTCCGGCAAACAACACTATGCCCTGAAATGGTATCATCCCCGCCAAGCCACCCCCGAACAAAAAGCCGCCATCAGCGCTCTGCTCAAACATGGTCGCCCCAAAGGTTTGGCCGGCAGCCGCTTTTTATGGCCTATCGATCTGGTGGAAGAGGAAAAAAACAGCCGTTTCGGCTATCTGATGCCCCTGCTGGACAGCCAACGCTTTGCCACTCTGGGGGAAGTGCAAGCACAACGCAAACCACCACCCGGCTATGGCACCATGTGCCGCATCTCCTTTCTGGCCGCCAGCAGCTATAAACAACTGCATATGGCCGGCTATTGCTACCGGGATATTTCTCGACAAAATCTGCTCTTTGATCCCAAAAATGGCGATATTTTGATTTGCGATAATGATAATGTCGGCATCAGCAATCAATCGACCTGTCAGGTGTTGGGCACCATGGAAAACATGCCGCCGGAATTGATCCTCAAACAGGCGGAACCCTCTACACAAAGCGATTTGCATGCTCTGTCGGTGTTGTTGTTTGAGTTGTGGGTCTGG
>NZ_RXIU01000362.1 GCF_004217665.1 Candidatus Magnetaquicoccus inordinatus
CAGTTGCTGCGCGACAGGTCGCAAGTTGCAGAGAGAGTGGCTCTGGCCTATGTCGATCCCGAACGCAAAATAGCCGATCCTGCGGCCGCCTTGGAGGGTGCCCGGGAGATTGTGCTGGAGCGGATTGCCGAATCGGCAGAGTTGACAGGCAGGTTGCGGGAGATTTTTCGCGAGCAGGCTCTTTTGCGCTCTACGGTGGTCAAGGGCAAGGAAGAGAGCGGTGCCAAATATGCCGACTATTTTGCAGGCAGCGAGTCGCTGAAAAAGCTGCCTGGACATCGTCTGCTGGCGCTGTTGCGGGCCCAGGAGGAGGGAATACTGCGCTTGTCGCTGGATCATCCAGAGGAGCTTTCGGCTCTGGGCGAGGCGGTCACCTGCCAAGGGGTGATCCGGCAGCATCTGCAATTTGTTCCGCGTGGTCAGCCGGGAGAGCCGTGGCTGGAGGAGACAGTGCGTCAGGCGTGGCGGAAAAAGTGTAAACCGCGTCTGGAGAATGATCTGCTCAAGCAGGCAGAGGAGCAGGCGCATGCAGAGGCGATTCAGGTTTTTGCACGCAACGTCAAGGAGCTGCTGTTGGCGGCGCCAGCGGGCATGGTGCCGGTGATTGGTTTGGATCCAGGCTTGCGCACAGGGGTGAAGCTGGCGGTAGTGGATGCTACCGGCAAGGTGGTTGCTACCGATACCATCTATCCGCATCCGCCGCGCAACCAGCGCCAGGAGGCACTGACAAAGTTGGCGGAGCTTGCGCGTCGTTATGGTGTGCACCTGTTGAGTATTGGCAACGGTACTGCCTCGCGTGAGACGGAACGGCTGGTCAGCGAGCTGAGTCGTGCGCTGCCGGAGTTGGCCTTGCGTGCGGTGGTGGTCAGTGAAGCGGGAGCTTCAGTCTATTCCGCCTCGGAGTATGCGGCGACAGAGCTGCCGGATTTGGATGTGACGTTGCGTGGTGCGGTTTCGATTGCCCGGCGTTTGCAGGATCCGCTGGCAGAGTTGGTAAAAACCGATCCCCAGGCGATTGGGGTGGGTCAATATCAACATGATGTCGCCCCCCGGCGACTTTTGGCAGCCTTGGATGGGGTGGTGGAGGATGCGGTGAATGCGGTCGGGGTGGATGTGAATACCGCATCGGTGCCCTTGCTGGAGCGTGTTTCTGGTTTGAACAAAAGCATAGCCAAAAATATTGTCGCCCATCGCGAGGCGCATGGTCCATTTTTGTCGCGCCAGGCACTGCTCAAGGTAAACCGCTTTGGTCCCAAAGCTTTTGAGCAGGCTGCAGGATTTTTGCGCATTCGCAACGGCCGCACTCCGTTGGATGCCTCAGCAGTGCACCCGGAGTCCTATCCGCTGGTGGAGAGGATTTTGACGCGGCTGGAGGTTGGTATCGACCGTTTGCTGGGCAATCGGACTCTGTTGCAGAGTTTGGTGGTGGATGATTTTGTGGATGGCCGATTTGGTGCGCCCACAGTCAAGGATATTTTGGCTGAGTTGGAAAAGCCGGGCCGCGATCCCCGGCCAGAGTTTCGTTCGGCCACTTTCCGTGAGGGGGTCGAGCAGTTGCAGGATCTGCAACCGGGGATGATCCTGGAGGGTGTGGTGAGCAACGTGACCAATTTTGGGGCGTTTGTTGATGTGGGGGTGCATCAGGATGGTCTGGTGCATATTTCGGCGATGGCGCACCATTTTGTCAAAGATCCGCATACAGTGGTCAAAGCAGGAGAGGTGATCAAGGTGCGGGTGGTGGAGGTGGATGTGCAGCGACGACGGATTGCGCTGTCGATGCGTTTGCAGGAGTCAGCGGAGCTGCCGACAACAGGAATAACCGCCACTGCCGCCACAGTTGCCCCTCGGCAGAAACAGGCAGCCCAGCCGGATAAGGGCCAGAAACAGGCAGCCCAGCCCGATAAGAGCATTGCCGCCGCCTTCTCCCTGGCGCGTGCCAAATCAGGGCGCTTATGATAGTTTGTAACTATTCACCACCCAAAACTATTGCGGGTCCAGGGAGGGCACCTCCCTGGCCGGGTCCAGGGATGGAATCCCTGGGATTTTGCTTGTAATCTTTTGCCTTTGGCGCGCTTTTCAAACTAA
>NZ_RXIU01000363.1 GCF_004217665.1 Candidatus Magnetaquicoccus inordinatus
TCCAAAGCTGAATGTGCTGTCTTTGCAGTCCTCACAAGGCGTGCAGGTTGAGGATGTCATTGATAATCTGCGTCTGGATGACTTATCAACCAAATCTGCCATACGCTCTTTGATTGAGCTGTTCTATGAAGCCAAGACCTTCGGCTCACTCATCCAGGTTCCAGCAAATCTGATTTCAGCATTGCCTCAGCTTCAAGAATTGGTATCCCAGGAAACTGGTAAAGATATGTACAAGAATAAGGCGATTGAGCTTCTGCGTCCATTCGTGATTCAAGCTGCATTTTTGGCAGAGAAATATGATTGTGTAGTAGCCAATCCTCCGTATATGGGCAATAACGGAATGAATTTATCCGTTAAGGATTTTGTCAAAAAAAGATTTCCTAACGCCAAATCTGATTTGTTTGCCTGCTTTATTGAACGTGGCTTTGAAATGGCCACAAAGGCTGGCTTCAATAGCATGGTCACAATGCAAAGCTGGATGTTTCTTTCCAGCTACGAACAATTTAGGAACAAATTATTAAAGCAGAACACCTTGATATGTCTTGCTCATTTTCCATATGATGGGCATTCTCCAACAGCGATGGGCATTAACTTTGGAGTAGCAGTAATTTCAGTAAGAAACAGTAGCCAGCATCAATATTTGTCAAATTTCTGTTGCGCTAGATATTCTGAACTTTCTCAGGATGGTGTACCATTTCATTTCCCACCAAATAATGAACGTCTCTGTACAGCAAGGCAAGACGACTTCCAAAAAATCCCTGGCAGCCCGGTGGCGTATTGGGCCAACAAAGATGGAGTGGAAAATTTTGCATCAAACAAATTACTTGGAAAATTATACAAACCGCGTGTTGGTATGAGAACTGGCGATAATTTAAGATTTTTAAGGATTTGGTATGAGATTGCTATAAACAATTTCAATAGAAACGCTTCCACAAGAAATGAGGCTAAAAATTCTAGGGCAAAATGGTTTCCATTTTTAAAAGGAGGAGATTACAGAAAGTGGTTTGGAAATCTTGAATGGGTTGTTAACTGGAAAAATGATGGGGAAGAAATCAAACAAAATACATTAATTAATTACCCTCAGCTGTCTCTAGATAATCTAGGATGGAAAATTTCCAATGAGTCATTCTATTTTCAAAGTGGACTAACATGGACTGCTGTGAGCTCTTCATTTTTTGGAGTGCGATATTTTAAATGTGGTGCAATTTTTGGGACCGGAGGTTCATGTGTCTTCCCGGAAATTTCAAAAACAGTTGATATACTTGGTGCTCTAACTTCAAAAACTTCCACATACTTCATGAAGATAATCAATCCAACGTTGAATATTAATATTGAGGATGTTGCGTCCATCCCGATTTTGAACAAAATAAATATTTGCGTGACTGAAAATTCAAATAGGTGTATAAAAATAACGGAATTTGACTGGGACTCCTATGAAACCTCCTGGGACTTCCAATCCTTCCCAATGCTCACAGCACCTCTGAAGCTCACTACCATCTCAAATTCCTACGCAGCATGGTTGAAGCAGAGTCAAGAGAACACTCTGACCATGAAGTCCTTGGAAGAGGAGAACAATCGACTCTTCATCGATGCCTACGGTCTCCAGGACGAACTTACCCCGGACGTGCCTCTTCGTGAAATCACTCTGACCTGCAATCCTTACTACCGCTACAGCGGTGAGAAGACTGCCGAAGAGTTGCAAGTTTTGCAAAAAACAGACACCATGAAGGAGTTGGTCAGCTACGCCATCGGCTGCATGATGGGTCGTTACAGCTTGGACGAACCCGGACTCATCTATGCTCACTCCGGGAATGAGGGATTTGACCCGAACCGCTACACCACCTTCAAAGCTGACGATGATGGAATCATCCCTCTGACCGATACCGAATGGTTCGAGGATGATGCCACTAAGCGATTTGAAGAATTCCTGACCGTAGCATGGTCAAAAGAACATACACGAGAAAACCTTATCTTTGTTGCTGAATCCCTTGGCCAGAAGAGTGGTGAAACCCCACTGGATACTATCCGTCGCTACCTGTGTCGGGATTTCTTCAAAGACCACCTGAAGACTTACAAGAA
>NZ_RXIU01000364.1 GCF_004217665.1 Candidatus Magnetaquicoccus inordinatus
GATTAAAAGATTAAAAGCAAAATCCCAGGGATTCCATCCCTGGACCCGGCCAGGGAGGTGCCCTCCCTGGACCCGCAATTGTTTTGGGTGGTGTATATCAATTTAACTTTTCTATACGACTCTCCACAAAACGACGTAAATTGCCACTCAATGTATTGTCCGCCAAAGCCTGCCGATAGGCAGCTTGCGCCAATGGCAACCGCCCGGTCTTTTCCAGGGAGATGGCCAGCCCCATCGCCAGTTCAGCAGTCTCCTGATCACGCATCTCTCCCACCAGAATCACATCGGGATCCTGGCGTAGCACCGTGCGCAAAATCGAGGAGAAGGTTAAACCGATGCGTGGCTGAATCGCCACCTGGCTGATCCGTGGGAGACGATATTCCACTGGATCCTCTACGGTAATAATCTTGCGGTCCGAGGTATTGAGTCGATGCAAGGCTCCATACAAGGTAGTGGTTTTGCCACTGCCGGTGGGACCACACACCAACACCAGGCCATGCAGGCGCTGCAATATTGCTTGAAAGCGCTGCAACAGCTCTGGTTCCAAAACGGCTTCCAAGGCTGTATGTTCTTTGCTCCGATCCAGCAGACGCAGTACCACCGACTCCCCGTGGGCAATTGGCAGTGTGGAGAGTCGCACATCGATGATGCGCCCGCGCACCACCAGCTCAAAACGGCCATCCTGCGGCAGACGCCGTTCGGCAATCTCCAAACCGGCCATCAACTTTAATTTGGAGACCAAAGCAGTTGCAATACGCCGCTCTGGAATCACCTGCTCCTGCAAAATGCCATCGATGCGTCGGCGCAGACGCAGCACCTCATAATCGGGTTCAATATGAATATCCGAGGCATGCAAACGCACTGCATCCTCAAACAAAGCCAAGAGAATCCGTGCCACTGGAGCATCGCTGAACAGTTCGCTTTGCAGCACGCCATCCAGGTGAAACGGCGAGCGTCCCAAAGCTTCATCCAGCACCGCCACCTGCTCTTGCACCCGTTCCACCCCCTGATAGTGGCGATCCAGCACGATGGGCAACAAGGAAGAGGCCACCAAGGCCCAGCGGATTCGGCCTCCCAACAGTCGCTGCAGTTCGTCACAGGCTAAAACATCGCTGGGATCGGCCATTCCCACCAGCAACCCTTCTGCTGAGCGGGATAAGACCAGTGCTTGCAGGCGTCGTGCCGCCGACTCTGGCAGCAGACGCACCAGTTCACTCTCCAGGCGTACTGTCTGCAAATCGACCAGAGGCAGATGCAGAATGGTTGCCAAGCAACGCAAAAAGCGACCCTCTTCCATTATCTGCAGACGCACCAAAACCTCGCCCAGCCGTTCCCCTGTTTCCGCCTGGCTGTTCAAAGCACGTTGCAACTGTGCTGCAGTAATTTCGCCCATTGTCAACAAATGTTCGCCGACTCGATCCCGGGATAACATCCGTGCCTGCCCTCTCGCTGCACAACTTTTTTATTAATTCATTATACCACAAGCATAAAATAAATGAGATCACAAACCAATGCAACGCTGCAGTGCGCCCGGCCTTTTGCAGGGCAAACGCAGTAAAAAGAATAAAAAATTATTATGGAGGTCCAGGAGGAGATTATCTCCTCCTGGTGGGTGCAGGGCGAAGCCCTGCTTTTGTGCGGCGTTTCACCAGAAGCGAATGCTTCAGCATTCGCGCCGCCGCACCAATCTGTGCCCCGCAGGGGCACTCTTTGGGAGGGCGGAGCCCGACATGCACAGTTTCGCATGTGGCAACGGTGTGAAAAGGGGCAAATGCCAGCGCAAAAATGCGCCAAAGGCAAAAAACGCAACTATTCAGGTTCGTGCTGGCTCGCCAGCTCTACCCCCATGGGGATGCTGTGGGCATTGGCGCAAAAAATGCGCGCCAATGCCCACAGCTTGCTTCCATTAGGCGCTTAAGCCGACGCAAAGAGCGCGTCGGCTTAGTTTGAAAAGCGCGCCAAAGGCAAAAGATTAAAAGATTAAAAGATTAAAAGCAAAATCCCAGGGATTCCATCCCTGGACCCGGCCAGGGAGGTGCCATCCCTGGACCCGCAATGGTTTTGGGTGGTGAATA
>NZ_RXIU01000365.1 GCF_004217665.1 Candidatus Magnetaquicoccus inordinatus
ACTTGAGAAACATACGATTTGCTTTTGCCCAATGTCTCAGCCAGTGTCACCCGACTGATGCGTTGTTCCTCCATGTGAGAGGCAATGACCACCATGTTGGGCTATCTGGGCTGTCGTTTGGTGGATGGTTTGCCGCAACAGTTGACCTTTCAGCCGCCCAGCCATCGCCATGATTTGCGCCGGGAAGAGGATCTGTTGGAAGAGGTGATCCGCTTGTATGGCTATGATCGGGTTCAGGTCAGTCTGCCCCGTCTGGAGGTGAACGCCCCGGAAAAGCCAGCCATCGAGCGCACTTTGGCCACTGTCCACCACTGTCTGGGGGGGCGTGGCTATCTGGAGGCGATCAACTATGCCTTCATCAGTGCGGAGTTGCAGCAACAGTTCAATCCGACCCTGCGTGGTACAGCCCTGCTCAATCCCATCTCTGCCGAGCAGGCGGTGTTGCGCACCTGTCTGGTGACCGGTTTGGTGGACACTGCCCGCCGCAATGTCAGTCGGGGCAACCATGCTTTGCGCTTTTATGAGGTGGGAGGTGTTTTTGTGCCGCTCAGTGGCAGTCAGTTGCGTGAGGCGCAACGTCTGGCCCTTCTGCTGTCGGGACCGCTGCATGGTCGCAACTGGCATACCCCGGATCGGGAGGCGGATTTTTTTGATTTAAAGGGGGATGTGACCGCTCTGTTGCGCAGCATGGGTTGGGAAGAGGTACGTTTTGAAGCGGGTGGTCCCTCCTTCCTGCATCCGGGCCGCAAGGCAATCATCCTGGCCGGTGATCTGCATTTGGGCTGGTTGGGGACGTTGCACCCCACGGTGCAGGCGCAACGGGATCTGCCGCAGAGTGTGCAGATTTGTGAATTGGAAGAGGTGACCTTGACGCATGCGTTGCATGCCACGGTTGCACCGGCAGCGGCCAGCCGTTTTCCGGCCCTGGAGCGGGATTTTGCCTTTGTCGTTGCCCAGGATCTGCCCAGCATGGCCCTGCTGGAGGCCATTCGTATGGTGGATGGCACCCTGATTCGCTCTGTGGATCTGTTTGATCTGTATACCGGTTCCCATCTGCCAGCCGACCGCAAGAGTCTGGCGGTACGGGTTGTTTTGCAAGCGGATGATCGCACCTTGACCGACCAGGAGGCGCAAAATATCTCCGATCGGATTGTGGCCCAGATGGCCCAACAGTTTGCCGCCACGTTGCGGGGGTGAATAACGGATAGGCCATGCACCCGGTTTTTCTGGAGCGGTTGCATGGCCTATCGTGAATGGGTTATGGCTCGTCGTTCTTGAAACGTAGTTTGAACAGTGGCACGATGACGTTTTTCCACCCCATCTGACGTGCCAAGCTGTGTGCGTGCTCTCGCCAATAAGGCCACACATTCAACATGCCAACGGTATGGGAAAACTGCTTAACTGTGTCAGGCTCTGGTTTTTCCCCAGTCAACAGATAGTGGCCGACAAAACTTGCCTCAATGCGACCAAACTCCTCCCCTTCTCCTTGCTCTTCTCCCTGTTCCGCAGCAGCAGCACTCTTGTGCATAATGCGGAGACCGAAATCAAACCTCACACAGAGCAGCACCTCTGTGTCATCATCGGACGTCACAAACCAACTATCCCTGACTCCTCTTTTGAGTTGGAACTTGGCACCCTCCAAATCTTGTTCCATGTGCGCTGCATTAACATCCGCATAACGTACAAAACTTCCATCCAAGAGTACGTTGACAATTTGAGCGATTTCAACGGCACGGGATACGGTATCTGTCATGCTGCTACCTGCTGTGTATAACGATCCACGATCATGCCACCCTCTTCATAGGTGCAACTCTGGCCGACTTGGTGTTGGTTGCCGATAGCTACGATGTTGCTGGATTTATTTTTCGGCAAAGCAAAATCCTCCCACGTATCATCGGTCTGTCGCGCATCGGTGAGCTGCATTTTGATCTGCAAACGCAGGGCATAGGCAACATCCGCCAGAGTGGCAAGCGTCATATTGCGGTTACCGCTCAACACTTGAGAAACATACGATTTGCTTTTGCCCAATGTCTCAGCCAGTGTCACCCGACTGATGCGTTGTTCCTCCATGTG
>NZ_RXIU01000366.1 GCF_004217665.1 Candidatus Magnetaquicoccus inordinatus
CTCAAACCCCGGTAGCCGAGTCTTCCCGGTGAGCAGTTGCTGCATGGCGGCCTGTTTGAGGTCACGTTTTTTGGCGATGAGTTGGTCCAGCTTGGTAATCAGTGCATCCACATCCGACAGGGCGGTGGCGATGGCGCGTTGTTCGGGGGGGGGAGGAACAGGAATGGGCATTTGCTGAAGGGAGCCAGCGTTTACATTCTTCTGCGCTCCACCAATTTGACTTTGTTCAAAGAATCCTTGACCATGCTCTGAGTTTATGTAGAAGCAAAGAAAAAAACTGTCAATGATGTCTCTATAAGGCCTGGTTATCAGAGTAGTGAAACTCTGGGCTGAATCATATTTTTTAGGTACAATACACGTCGTTCCAGGATAGCCTGTTCTTGCAGTTAATAAATCACCTTGTTTAAGTCGTTTGTTCTTGAATGGATATTCGTATGCTGGGTCAACATAAAGAACGTCTGCATCATCCAGACAACCAGACTTTATGTTCTGATTTCTTAGGAGTGCAATGCCCTTGTCTCTGTAAGCATGTGTAGCCGCACTCGCGATGCCAACCATGATTTTCTCAGATAGCGATGCTAAGGATTTAACATCCCACTCCTCCGGTATAACCCCCACCTCAGTCTGCTTGTACCCCGGTCTTGTTTCCATATTCATGCCTCTATTTCGCGCAAGGTGCGTTCCAGTTCTCGTCGCAACTCTTCTCGTTCAGGCAGA
Organism: Candidatus Magnetaquicoccus inordinatus; assembly: GCF_004217665.1. Taxonomy (GTDB): domain Bacteria; phylum Pseudomonadota; class Magnetococcia; order Magnetococcales; family Magnetaquicoccaceae; genus Magnetaquicoccus; species Magnetaquicoccus inordinatus. The sequence continues at coordinate 718 of NZ_RXIU01000366.1, forward strand.
TAGAGCTGATATTTTTGCACAAAAAGCTGGCTGTTCATCTGGTATGTGGCATATTTCACCAGCAATTCATCCTTGTTCCGACTGAGGATGATGCCGATGGGCGGGTTGTCTCCTTCGACCTTTTCCTCGTTGGCAAAATAACCCAGATACATGTTCATCTGGCCAATGTCGTGGTGCTGCACATCGTCTACCTTCAGATCAACCAATACGAAACAACGCAAGATGCGATGATAAAAAACCAAGTCTATCTTGTAATGGGTGTTGTTGATCGTGACACGGTATTGCCGTCCGACAAAGGTAAACCCCTTGCCCAGTTCCAACAGGAATTGCTGCAAATGGTTGCAGAGCAGCGTTTCGAGCTGGATTTCCGATACTTGCCAAGGCTCAGGAATTTTCAGAAACTCAAAGACATATGGCTCGCGCAGCAGGTCAGCGGGTTGCTCGACGATTTGCCCCTGTGCCGCAAGTTGCAGAATGCCCGCCTTGTCCTTGCTGGCGGTCAGGCGCAGAAAAAGCGAACTCGCTTTCTGCCTTTTGAGTTCTGGCACAGACCAATGTTCGGCGATGGATTGCTTTTCGTAGAAGCTGCGTTCCAGATCGTCGTCCAATTTAAGCAGCTCCACATAATGCGACCAGCTCAATTGGTGAGAAGGCTTCTGACTTATTGGATAACGCAGGTACAACAACCGCATGTACACCAAATTGCTGTGACTGAATCCTTTTCCGTGGCGCAGGCCAAGGTCTTTGGCCAGATGGGCGAGCAGTGCCTTGCCATATTCGGCTCTGACGTTGCCTCCTTGTTCAAACTCAACGATGTGCCGACCCACCTGCCAATAGGTTTCCGTCATGTGGGCGTTGACGGCTTGTACGGCCTGGACACGGCCCCCGGTATAGGTGCGGGAAATCTGTTCCAACAGATCATGGTAACCATCACCGACGGTCAGTTCCATACAAACCCCATTTTCGCCAGATGTTCATCCACACGAGCAGACAGACTCTCTACCTCATCAGCCAGTTTGGGCAGTGGTGTAGCATAACGTTCAGTCAACTGACGGATGCGACCGGTGAGTGCCTGACTCACCCGGTCCAGTTCACTTTGGACCCGTGCGGCCAATGTCGCCAGCCATTTATCCTCCACTACCAGACTCTTGACCTCAGCTTCGGTCAATTGGGTGTATTTTTCGGTGACTTTCAGTTCAAGCGCCTTCTGTGCCTCCCTTACCTTGCGTGTGGCAGCGGATTCCTTCTCCATCAAGCCCAGATACGCTTCCAGGAGTTTACGTTCTTCCGCTGCTTCCCGGTCTCTCAGGATGGCTTTGTGGCGGTCCTTCACGCTCTTTGCGGTCAGTTTACCC
>NZ_RXIU01000367.1 GCF_004217665.1 Candidatus Magnetaquicoccus inordinatus
TTGTAAAAACTGCCTGGGATCGGGCAACTGCTCCCAAACCTGTGGCAGGAAGGTGGCCCGGCGACCTCCCTTGGATAAAATGACGCCATGCACCCCAGGCTGCAATCTCCGCAAAAGATCCTCTGCTGAGCTGTAGGGAAAAGGTTGCGCTGGCGTCAACAGGGAGATTTCAATACGCAATTCAGCCAACTCTTCGGCGGTTACCGGTGGAAAACGGGGATCCCGCAGTGCTGCTGAAAGAGAGTTATCCAATAAATCCACCGCCAATGGTCTGTAAGCCTGCAAACTGCCGATACAGCCCCGCAACTGCCCCTGCTTGGTCAAGGTGACAAAACAGGCACCCGGTTGCGCCAACTCGGCCACCCGGGAGGTCAAAGCCTCTGCCTGCACTCCCGGTTCGCCCCGCAATACCCGTTGCAAATGCAAACGCGCCACCCCTGGTAATGTATTCACCGACGTTGCACCTTCCGCCCCTTTTGCAGGGTAAAAGAGATAGCTGACATAGCCCACCACACGATCTTTGCCCCCGGCTGTATCCCCGGAGTTGCGATAATCGGCCAACACCGAGCGCCACTGTCGGCGCCGCGCCAACTCGAGCACTGCACACACTCCGGTATTGCCACAAGCCTCGGTTTTGGACATGGCTAGCGGATCCACTGCCGCCAAAGCAGCCAACGCCTGACTGTCCAGGCGACGCGCCTCGTCATAGGGATAAAAGTGCGACAGATCGGTCGAGGCCAACAAGAGATCCTCCGGTTGGCAGAGCCGCGCCAACATATCTGCCAAATGGCCCCCGCTGATACGACCAAAAATAATTGGCACCAGTTGGATATGCTCCACCGTCTCCTGCAAAAATGGCAAGTGCACCTCTAGCGCATGCTCTTGCTGATGCGGAGCCGGATCCCGACTGACATCGGGCAAAAGAGCCAACTGCTCAACCATCGCCTGATCAATCGGCACATCTCCCAAAGGGGTCCGGTAGGCCCGATAGTTGCCTACCGAAAGGCCATGGAAAGGCAAACGATGGCTTGGAGACAACAAAAACACCCGCAACGGCTTGTCTGGCTTGGCCTTGGCCAAACTGCGATAGGCGCAGGCGGCCGTATAGCCAGAATAGATATATCCGGCATGGGGGGCAACCATGGCACAAGGAGTGGCGGCCCCACTGGGCGCCCGCTCCAAAAATTGCCGAATCATGGAACGCAATACCTGAGGATCATTGGGATAAAAGGAACCGGCCACCGCCGGAGGACGAACATCTGTTTCACTGTGCATTTTCTCGACTCCTTTTCCCATTCACCTGCTCTTGCGATCAAGGTTTATGCCACCTGCACTCCAATATCATGCAGCAAATCTGCTGCTCTGACCAGTCGAACAACTGCCTTTGCGTCCCTTTAACATGGTCGGTATCAGCGCCTTGCGCGCCTTTTTTTCCGAGCAGTCTGGAGAGTTGCAGAGCTCTTCTGCGCCAGAACGGGAGAATACAACAACATTTCCCTCGTTGGCTTCATTGATGGATCAGTTGGCGGCTCCGGGTCGTGGCTTGATCATGCTGATGGGCAAAGGAGGTGTGGGCAAAACCACACTGGCGGCAGCGATTGCTTTGGCACTCGCCCGTCGTCACTATCGTGTGCATCTGACTACCTCCGATCCGGCAGCACATCTGGAACAGGCTATTGGCCAGGAACATAGTGCAGTCAGCATCAGCCGCATCGATCCCAAAGAGGAGACAGAGCGTTACAGTCAGGAGGTGTTGGCAAAACAGGGAGCCTCCTTGGATGCGCAAGGTCGGGCTTTGTTGGAGGAGGATCTGCGTTCACCCTGTACAGAGGAGATTGCTGTATTCCAAGCCTTCTCCCGCCTGATTCATCTGGCCCAAGAGCAGTTTGTGGTCATGGATACCGCACCCACAGGTCATTCGTTGCTGCTGCTCGATGCCACTGGGGCCTATCATCGCGAGGTGGAGCGTCTCCATCGCTCTGAAGAAACAGGCTCCATTACGCCTATGATGGCACTGCAAAATGGCGAGTTGACACGGGTGTTGAT
>NZ_RXIU01000368.1 GCF_004217665.1 Candidatus Magnetaquicoccus inordinatus
GGTAATATATCTTAAAACGAATATAAAAAATCCTCTAATATCAGGTAACTATTCAGGTGCGTGATGGCTTGCCAGCTCTACTCCCATGGGGATGCTGTGCGGATTGGCGCAAAAAAGCGCGCCAATCCGCACAGCTTTCTTCCATTAGGCGCGCCGCGCCGACGCAAAAAGCGCGTCGGCTTGTTGTGAAAGGCGCGCCAAAGGCAAAAGATTAAAAACAAAATCCCAGGGATTCCATCCCTGGACCCGGCCAGGGAGGTGCCCTCCCTGGACCCGCAACAGTTTTAGGTGGTGTATAGCATGCAGCAACAAACTGTTAGCTGGAAATGAGATTAATCCACCTTTGCACACAAACGCCGTCCACTAACCACCCGTGGCAAACGCGCATAATCCAGGCGTAACATCACCTCCTGTAAACCTGCCGCACGCATCATCTCTGCTACCCGGTCTCCTTGCGTGGCACCAATCTCCAGCGCCAGAAGCCCATTCTCAGCCAACAAGGGAGTGCTGGCAGCGGGTAGAGGGCAGATGACAGCAACGCCATCCGCACCACCATTCAGAGCCAAACTGGGCTCCCATTGCACCACCTCCGGCTGCAAAGTGAGCAGCTCCTCAGGAGCAATATAGGGCAGATTGGCGACAATAACTAAAAATTGGTTTTGATAGCGCTCCAGTTCCAGCGGTGCAACCAGATCCCCTTGCAGCAGGGTCATACGTGCACCACACCCTAAACGCTCAGCATTTTCTTGCGCAACCTGTAAAGCTGCTGCCGAAAGATCAATACCAATTCCCGTTGCAGTGGGATATTCCAAAAGAAGTGAACATAAAAGAGCGCCACTGCCAATGCCCACTTCCAATATCATAAAAGGAGCACTCTGCTGCGCGGGAGGGAAGAGATCTAAAACCGTTTCAACCAGCAGTTCAGTTTCAGGACGGGGTATCAGAACATCTGGGGTGACCAAAAATTCATGGCGCCAGAATTGGCGACGGCGCAAAATATAGGCAACTGGTTCACGACGGGCACGACGCTGCATAAACTGTTTGAAACGGGCCAACTCTTCACCGATAACCGGTCGCTGGGGATCCAAAAAAAGAGCCAGCCGCTCCACTCCCAACGCTTCTGCCAGCAGCAAATCACAATCCAGACGCGGTGACTCAACCCCCCGCTGTTGCAGCCAGGGAACCGCCCATGCCTGCAACGCCTGAATGGTCCACAGAGTTGTCGTCAATCGTCGTTCTCATTGCTACTGTGTAATGCGGCTACCCGTGGGGCGCTTTCGGTATGCAGCATGGCCACTGCCCGCTGACTGTGCTGACGAAAATCTTCAGCAAAACGCGGCGAAACTGGGTTGGCCATAATCTGTTGGATGGAAAGCGGGTTGACCGGTTCATCATGTACCCGCACTTCATAGTGCAGATGAGGACCGGTAGAGGCTCCTGTGGTGCCAACCCGTCCGATCACCTCTCCCTGCTTGACCTGTGAACCAACACGCAAACCTCGGCCAAAGCTGCTCAAATGGGCATAGGCTGTGCTGTAGGTATCATTATGGCGAATGGTGATAAATTGACCATAATCCCCCTTGTGGCCGATATATGTCACACGTCCATCACCAGAAGCACGCACCGGCGTTCCTTGCGGTGCCGCATAATCCACCCCTTTATGCGCACGGGTAAAACCAAATATGGGATGCTTGCGGTGTTTGGTAAAAAGCGAGGTGATGCGGGTAAAATCAACCGGCGTGCGAATAAAGATCTTGCGAATGCTTTGCCCTTTGGCATCATAATAACCGCTGTTGCCAGAGGGATCGGTATAACGGAACACCTGTAAAACACGACCCTGATTGACAAATTCAGCCGCGACTATCTCGCCATCGCGCTCCCGTTTGCCCTGAAAATATTTGCTCTCATAGACCACACGGAATCGATCTCCCGCATGGATGTCTCGGGTAAAGTCCAAATCCCACTCAAAGAGTTTGGCCAGTTTAACCACCATGCTTTGCGACAAACCAGCCTCTTTGCCAGCCATAAAAAGCGAAC
>NZ_RXIU01000369.1 GCF_004217665.1 Candidatus Magnetaquicoccus inordinatus
CAATCGAGTCCGGGCAAGCTGATCCCTCTGGTTGACATTTTCAAGCAGTTGGAAAAAGCCGGTGCCAACGCCACCGATATGTCTATCCTGTTCGGCAAGCATCACAGCGATGCCATGAATGTGGTGCTGAACAAGGGTGTGTCCAGCATAGAATCGTTCAGAAAAGAACTGCTCTCTGCCGGTGGAGTCTCTGAAAAGGCTGCCGAGCATATTGAAGGCGGCTTGGGTGGTGCCATGGAGCGGTTGTCAGCCATCACCGGCGTGCTCATCCAGAAGGTTGGTGAGGATCTGGCACCCAATGCCGAGCGCACCAGTTCCGTCATTCACGGGTTGGCCAAGGCGTTTCTTTCCCTGGATGATGAGACCCGCAAAAACCTGGAAGGCATTGCCCTGCTGGTTGCCGGTTTTGCCGCCATGGTGCTGGGTGTCATCCCCCTGACCAGTGCGCTGTGGGGTTTGGCTGTGGCAGGCGAGGGTGCCACTGCCTCCGTAGTGCTTTTGAACCGAGCCGTCAAGACCAGCATCATCGGCTTGGCTGTTTGGGGCATCTATGAGGCTGGCAAGTACATCCATCTCTGGGGAGAGGAGGCCAGTGAGACTGCTGGCAAGATGGACCATCTCACCGACGCGGTGAAGCGGCAGGATGATGCGGTCAAACAGCAAAACGAACGCGCCAAACAGCAGGAAGCGGAAAAAGCCCGCCGTAAAAGCGAATTCGAGCGGCAGAAAAGTGTGCTGAAGGTCACCTCTCCCGAACTGGCTGAGGCCATTGGCGAGCAGGAGCAGTCTACCCAACGTGCCTCGGAGCGCAAGAAAAAGGCTGATGCCGAGGTGGCTGCGCTGCAGAGTCCCGCCAATCCACCGGGGAAACCCCATGTGCCCGATCCGGAGGACCGTTTCCAGGAGTTCAAGACCGAACTGGACCGCCAAAAAGAGGCCTCTGGCAACTATTTCCGCGAAACCCTGCAGATGGAGGAGCAGTTCTGGCAGTCAAAACGGAATCTGAAGGGACTGAGCGAAAAGGATCTGGCGCATATCGATCACGAAATCTACCAGATCCACAAGCAGCAGGCGCATGATGAACTGAATGCCAAACTGGAAACCTTCCGTGAGGAGATGGATCAGGCCCTGGAGGGTAGCCAGAAGCGTGTCGATATTGCCAGGAAGGCGGCGAGGGAGATCGGTGACGCCTACGGCTATGAGTCCAAAGAGTTCATTCGGGCCCGTCGTGTCATCGAGTCCGAGCAGCGGGCACAAAAGGCCAAGAACAACGAAATCACCATCCTGAATAACAATTTTGGCAAACAGAGCGTTGACAACCAGATTTCCAGCCAGCAGGAGGCTCTCCGTTTCAACCAGGAAATGGGAATCATGTCTGTCCGTGAGGTGTTGGTGGCCAAGCAGGCGCTGGAGGAGCAGAGTTTCCAGAACACCATGCGTACCATGGAGGCCGAACTGGCGCTGAAGCGGCAGGGCAGCAGCGAACAGATCAAGATGCAAAACGACATTGCCTTGGCTGTGCAGGGACACAATCTGGCCATTCAGAAGAGCAACAACGAACTGGCCATTCAGGCGCACAACGATTTCATGGCCATGGTGGCACCCATCCAGAACGCCTTGGGAAGTTCCCTGTCCGGTCTGATCACCCATCAGACCACGGTCAAACAGACCATGAACAATCTGCTCAAGGCCCAACTGGACCAGTTTACCGGCTTTCTGGCCAAGCGGTTCAGCATGTGGGCAGAAAACCAGTTGGCAGAAACCGAACTGGGTAAGGCGTTCGGTTTGGTACGCATTGCCAATCAGGCAACCGTCTCCACCGCAGTCAATGCCGCCAAGGTGCAAGAAGGTGTGGTGGCTGCCACCACGGAGGAGACCAAAGCGACTGCCGCTGCCACCGGCCTGGGTGCGCAGGCCACGGCAGATTCGTCCTCGATCATGATGTCGGCCTGGACGGGTATGGCCAACGCCTACGCCTCCATCTCAGCAATCCCAATGGT
>NZ_RXIU01000037.1:0-11639 GCF_004217665.1 Candidatus Magnetaquicoccus inordinatus
TGTCAACAGCATCCAGCTCTGCATCATGCAGGGTCAAGGTGGGACTCAAGCTGATGGCGTTCCCATTTTCCACATAGAGTGGCGCGTTTTCAAACACCCGCAACTCGCTGAGACCACCGCCCAAATCCCAGTAAGACAAAACATTAAACTGCACATATTGCCCAAGCACCGGCGCAAAGGTCAGCGTATTGACCGGAATCTCCATCCCCGCTTCCAGATTCAAATCACCTTGCGTACCATATGTCGAATAGACCACCTGCATCGCAGCATCAAAAATCTGCAATGACCAGTCTTGGGTCGTGCGGTCATTGACAAAACTGTTATGGGTATTCAAAAATTCAATCTTGTTGATCGAATGCACACCACCCAGATTGATCTGCGCCGAACCAGTGCTGGCATCTGGAGTCAACCAATAGTCACCGGGACTGGTTGCCTCAAGTGCTGAACCATCGACAATTTTGCTTGGTGCATAGGAATCGTTATAACTCACACCAGTAACAGTTTTGTTCAGGGCAATGTTGTGGGAAGCAAGCGCAAACGAAGCACCATGATTGGTGGGAATATTGTCACCGCTGACCGCCACACTGACCGTGTGGGTTACTGTTTGGGCGCCACCACTACCCTGTTCGCCCAGATTGCCGTCATTGAAGATGACATCGATTGCTACGGTCTGATTGCTCGGATCTACCGCCGCATTGCTGTATTGGATCAAGGGCAAAATGCTGTTTACCAATGAGGCAGTGGCATTGTCGTTAAAACGCAACTCCAATATACCAGCGCTGTTGCTGACCACCACACCAATCTGCAGACCATCATAGAACAAACCACCACCTTCATTCAGAGCATCAAGCAAAGAGCCGGACGCTGCGGAGAAATGGTCATCGCTGTTCACACCACCCTGGCGCGCCAAGGTCAAAGTGGAACCATCATAATTGTTTGCAGTATCCAATTCCGGATCATGCAGGTGCAGAGTGGGCAGCAAAGCCACAGGCTGACTGTTTTCAACGTAGGAAGGAGCCTGAGCTGCCCCATAAACCAGCAATTCACTCAAACCACCACCGGCATCATAATGCGTAAGCACGGTAAAGCGCACATACCGACCATCCATAGTGTCCGGTATGTCCACTGTGGTCACCGGCAATGGCGCCCCCGCAGGAAGCTGCAAAGCACCTGTGTTCGCCATGGTTCCGTCAACTGTATAGATTTGAATGCTATCGGCATTAAAAATCTGCAACCGCCAGTTTTGAGTGCTGCGTTCGTTGCTGCCACCATTGTGGGTATTGATCAGATCAATCTTGTCAATCAGATGCGACTGCCCAAGATCCACTTGCACCCAACTGCCATCTTCGGGCGACAACCAATAATCACTGGGATTGCCATTTTCCGCATAGGAACCATCAACCAGCTTTGCTACACCCCATTGCGGATCGTTTCCATTCAGGGAAACACCCACAACACTCTTGCCCTGAGCTATATTGGGATTGATTTGCACAAAGGAGGGAGCATCATTGAGCACCAGAATCGTCGTCGGAACCGCAATCGGTGTAGTCGATTGCAAGCCCCCAGCATCCTTGGCGACCACGGTAAAGGCATTGATTGCATTGATGCTACCCTGCGCTGGAGTCCAGTAGGCATGATGGGTGGCATCGATGGTATCATTGACCCCAGCTTGATAAGCTGTGGCCGTATTCATATCCCCACCAATTTTCAGCGTTCCAGAGAGAACCGATTGGACCACAAAGGAGGAGAGGTCATTGTTGGCATCCGCAGCATCACTATGCGACAACAGGTCGGCATAGGTAATCACACTCTCGGCCTCTTGCCCGGTCTGTGCCACCGAAGAGGTGAATTGACTCAAGGTCGGCGCAAAGTTGTAGACACTTTGCAGGGTATATTGTTGTCCCATCGTTCCATGTTGGAACTGAGCTTCCAGGAAATAGGTGCCTGTGCTCGACGGCATAAAGATCAGCTCCGCGACCCCAGCGTTGCTGCTCTCTGTTGCCATCACAATCTGACCGCTGGCATCACGCAACAACAATTCCGGTATTGCTTGCTGATTCATACTGCTTAAACGGTAGGTATAGCTCTGTCCCGCTTGCAGGGAGATCGAGACCCAATCGCTATCTCCCTGATAGTTGATCATCCCCGATTTGCTGGCCCCCAGGGCCAAGCTGTCTGTTGTGGATATGCCATAGTTATAATCCACCCGCAAAACATTACTACCAACAGATTCGGTAATGCCAAGGGCATCGGTAAAACTGGCCACAACACGGGTATAACCCATCTCAATCTGACCAGATTGCAGGAACGGCGCTGACATTGTCGCCGTGCCAGCACCAGAAACCGAACTGGCTATAACCGGTGTACCCTCATTATACCAGTTGGTGCTTCCATCGGGAGATTCCTGCAATTGATAGGAGATCGTGCCTGCAGGCAGACCATCGGCATCGCTCAACTGGCTATTGACGGTCAAGGTAGAGCCGCTTATGCTCAGCGAAACCAAACCGCTCGGCAGATGGTCCAACATACCGGCATTGTTCAGTTTAAGCACCACAGAATGCAAATCAGAACCGGTGTTGACCGAAAGATTTCCCGAACCAGGATCCAGATCGGCAGTGCCCGCCACCGTAGCAGTCACATAGATGTTGCCGGAGCTGTCAACGGTAATATTTCCGGCCTGCTCCATGCCTTGCCCGCCAAAGGAACGGGCCCAAAGCGGACGACCATCATGATCCAATTTGGCGACAAAAATATCAGAGCCGCCGTTGACGCTGTTCAAGGTATTACCCAGATGCGCCTGACCGACAAAGCTGCCAGTCAGATATAACTCACCATTGCTGTCCATGGTCATGGCAACCTGGGTCACATTGCCTGCATATTCCCGATGCCACTGCTGCTCGCCTTTGCCGTCCAGATTTTCGATGAACAGTTTGCCATTGCTCATCATCCCGGTCAGATAGATATTGCCGGATTTATTGATCACCATATCGGTGGCCATGACAGAGATTGCAGCACCTGTATCTGAAACAGAATTAAAATTATTCAGCACCTTGTACCACAAACTTTGATCGGAACCGATCTTTTCCACATAGGGTACAACAGAGCCATTTTCGAGCGTATGGTTGCCCATCACTACCATATTGCCGGTTTTGTCAAACAATACCGAGCGGATGGTATCCACCATGGTCGTGTTGATCGAACCTTCCGTGCTCATCACTGTGTTGCTGCCAACTGCACCATCCACAATGGATAACTGCGTTAAATGGGCCTCTGCACCAGAGATGGCATAGGGATCAACCATGTTGCCCCATCCAACCTGCAAAACACCAGAAGCAGTGTCAATCTTGACAATTTGCCCATTTTCATTGCCAGTACCACCCAATTGCTGCGCCCATTGCAGAGTGCCACTGGTAGTAAATTTTTCCACAAAGAGATCCAAACCACCGGCACTGGTCAACTCCCGACCACTGCCAGCTCCCGGATTGAGGGTGCCAGAAAAGGTGCCAGAAACATACAGATAGTTATTGGCCCCTTCGTTGACAAACTGGATACCGGTTATAGTGGCGGCACCATTGGCGGCCAAAGCAGTGCTGCTCCAACTGCCACCGGTACTGAATCCTTGCAGAAAACCACTACTGGTCGCACTCATGGGCAGTGTCGTCGCAGCCGCCTGTACCGAACCTTGATAGCCACCCACCACATAGACCGATCCGCCACCTACCGCCAGATCGAGACCATAGGAACCACCCGGAACTCCCGAAATGCCCATATGGGCAGCCGACCAACCCACTGTTCCTGTCGCCGGTACTGCGGCTGGATTGAGGGTAACCACCGCACTTTGGGAGGACCAATTTTGTCCATCAAAAGCTTGCCAACTAAACTGCACCGGAGCTGTCCAACCAGCCGTGGGCACAAAAACCAGATCATTGAGATCGGCCAAAGCGATCTCCTGTTCGATACCTACTGCCACTCCATGCAGTTGCAACACACCCGCTGCTGCACTCGGCAACTGGTCGATCATGATCGAAACCAGATTATCGCCATCCTGATCCGCAACGTGTCCAGAAAAGGCATCTGCTTTGAAACGGAACCAGTCTGTGGCATTGCCAGCACGCGCAAAATCATGCACTTCGGGAGCATGATTGCCCACAGTCACCACGGCGGTCGCGGCACTTTCCAGCTCATAGTTATAATCATTATCATCATAGGCACGAACCAGAATTGCCTGTCCCAATGCCGCTGTCGTCACCACATATTCAGCCGGGTTGCTGTTGTTATTGGTCAAAGGCTGCCAGACTTCACCACTATCATAATACCCCCATTCAAAGAGAGGCAGCAGATCTTGGGCGGACCAGCCATGGATGGTCACCATAGCCGTCAATGTCTCACCCAACAAAGCCTCTCCGGAGATGGTCACCACATCATCTCCAGAATCGAGAAGATTGCCGGTTTGTCCCTCCAATTTGACCACAAACATCTGCTCTTCTTGGCCGCCATTGACAATCTTCAGGCTGCTTTGATCTGCACTGGAACCGATAAAGTTTTGCCCTGACAAGCTACCGGTGATAATCGGGTTGCCTTGACTATCCACCACCAGATCGTTGATCCGACTTTGATTACCCTCTATCTCTTGTTGCCACAGCACCGTCCCTTCAAGATCCAAAGAGAAGGTGATGGCATGCTCATGAAAACCGGTTGAGTCGGAGACGCTATTGGTACCAGCCACCAACAAACCAGTGTCGGTTAGGACAAGTGAGAGTCGTTGATCCAGGTTGATGGGATCTTCAAGACCAATAGCGGTTGCCCAGGTCACCACTCCGCTGCCATCCAGACGGGCAACAAAGCCCTTGTTGGCTTCCGAAGAGGATTCGATGGTCTGGCCACTGGTCGTACCATCATCAAAATGGATGGAGTTGGCAAAGGTGCCCGCGACATAGAGATGGCCCGCACCGTCGCTAATCAGATCGGTGACCGCAACATTGGTACCTGCAAAGCTCTTGTTCCAGGCGATACTGCCGGTAGCGAGATCAATGGAGGTTACATAGCCCATGCCACTGTTCAACGAGGTTGCTTGCTGGCCGACCACAAAAAGATGACCGGCATGATCCAGACTGACCCCTTCAATAGACTTGTCTGCTGACCAGGCAATATTGACATCGCTGACACCGGTACTCTGTCCAGTGCTGGTGGAGAGGGAGTGGGCAAATAGATTTTGCGGCAGAGTACCATCGGGATTTAAGGTCTGGCCCTGGGTCACACCAAAAACCACAGCGCTGTCGCCGTTGACCAGGATCACACCACCATCCTGGTTATTGGCATCACCTACCGCTGCTTTCCAGACGATATCTCCATATTGTGAATCTATTTTCAACACATAGAGATCATTGGAAGCTCGTCCCGTGCTGCTGGTCAAACTGCTGGTAATATCGCTTATTCCATCGCTATCCACATCCAGCGAACCGGCAAAACGGCCAATGCTATACAGGTAATCATGGCCATTTTCTGTGGAGAGGCTCAACATCCCGGCATCGACATGGCCGCTGCCCATCTGCTGCAACTCTACTGCCCACTGCAGATGACCGGTGACATCTCTTTGTTCCACCAACGCCGCATCGGCGCCACTGCGCACAAACTCAGAGGAGTCGGGGCCGAAATCAAGAGCCACATTGCCAAAAAAGTTGCCAGAGATATAGACATTGTCATGGCTGTCTATGGCCAGATTTTCTCCCTCGGCGCCACCGTTCCAGATGCTGCGACTCAAAGAGCTCCAGGAGACCGCCTCTTGCGCAAGATAGGTCACCGTAAAGCTGTCTGAGACCGATTGCCCAGCTTGATCAACGGCAAACACTGTCACTGTCGCACTGCCACTGCCGGTGGGTGCTACACCTGAAAGGAGAATGGAATCTCCAGAGGGGGTAAACTGCAGCCAAGCAGGCCCAGAGACGCTGTAGCTCAAGGAATCGCCATAGGGGAGATCCGCATCGCTGAAGGTCGCCGCATCCATAGTAAAGGAAAAACTCTGCCCGGCAAAAATGGTCTGGTCGGGCAATGGGGTATGGACCTGCGGCACATCATTGATATTTTCTACCGTAAGCACAAACTGCTCGGTGCTCTTTACTCCAGCCATATCAGTGACATGCAGCTCCACAGTGGTTGCTCCGGCATAATCACTGGAGGCTGTCCCACTCACGGTATGGCTGTTGGCATCATAGGTAAGCCAGGAGGGCAAGGCACCCCCGTCAATGCCGGTTATGGTATAGCTCAGATTGCCCAGATCCCAACTGTCCACATCGCCATAGAGCGAAGAAGAGATCGTCAAATTGAAGCTATCGCCAAAATCCAGGCTGCGATCAGGCAATAAAGCAGAGTTGATAGTGGGGGCATGATTGCCGACAAACACCGTCACATTACCGGTTGCAGTGGCTCCGGAAAGATCGGTAGCAGTCAGCTCGATCTGATATGCTCCTGGATTGGCTGCCAATTCACTGCTCGAAGCAGACAAAATGCCATTCTCCAGATGCAGCCAGGAGGGCGAGGTAGTACTGTTCACAGTGGCGGAAAACTCCAGTTGATCGCCACCGCTCAGATCAGCATCAGTGAAATAGTCACTGACATTCACATACAACAGCTCACCGGTTTGCAAAACCATATTTTCCAGGAAGGGATCCACGGCCACAGGAGCCTGATTGTTGACCACCATCTGGAAAACAACAGCAGTACTGCTGCCCGAGCTATCGGTCGCGGTCACCCGCAGCACATGGGTTCCAGTCACACCGGTCAGATCCCCTGTGCTCAACAAACCTGTATCGCTGTCGATGGAGAGCCAGGCATTGGCAATTGCATCCAACTCTTCCCCATCCAGGTTGGCACTATAGGTCAGGGTATCGTTGCTATCAATATCGGTAAACCAAGTGGCGGTTGTCAGCGACAGGGGATGTGTCTCATCTGCCTGCTGAGAAACCACCTCTTGCCCCTCTACCGTCAACACCGGGGCATGATTCAGGTTCTGCAGATTGATAGTAAAGCTGGCGCTCGTCTCGGCATATTGACCTGAAAGATCCTTGATATTCATGGTGACGATCACATCACCAACCGCTGTACCAGTCGGCGCAATACCGCTGAAGGTTTGACTGAGCGCATCAAAATGGAGCCATGAAGGCATATCCACCGGCTCGATGCTCACCACATCCCCTTTATCAGGATCCATAAAGCTGTCGCTGGGAATGGTGAAGGAAAAATCTTCCCCAATGGTGAGAGCCAATGCTTCGGAAGCAACCGGTTTCAGCCACAGCGGTTGTTCAGGCGTATCGGCAACGGTCAGCGAGATGATCTCATAAATTTTAGCCCCGCTCGCATCGGTGGCTGTGAGGGTCACCGAATAACTCCCCACATCCTCATTGCTCAGGCTGTCGGAGGCTGTGGAAAAGGTCAGGGTATTGTCAGAATTGACGGTAAAGGTCAGCCACGCCGGTTTGCTGATCGCATAGCTCAACTGCTCGGTAATCCCAGACAAACCCAAATCGGCATCATTGAAAAGACCAGTGCTGCCTGCTGCAGTAACGGTATGGGTAAACTCCACCCCTTGCTGAATGGTCAGTTTGCCGATGGGATTGGCCACCACCGGAGCAGTATTGACATGTTGCACATCGATGACAAAGCTGTCGCTCACCGACTTGCTGGGTGTGCCACTATCGGTTGCCGTGAGGACAATCGTATAACTGCCCATACTGCCGGCAGTGGGCAGAGCGGTAAAGGTCATTGCCTTGCTGTCAAACTTTAACCAGGAGGGCAAAGCCACTTCGCTGCCAGACTGATTGAGCAGTTTGGCCATTACCGTCAGGGTATCGCCGGGGTTGGGGTCAGCAAAGGTGTTGCTGGCCAGTTGGATCACCTTGACACTGTTTTCTGTCAACACTTGATCCGGGGTCAACACCTTGACCAATGGTGCTTTGTTGATTGCCGGAATAGTCAGGCTGAAGCTGTCTGAGATGCTCAAGCCTCCCTGATCCTTGGCCACCAGTTTGACCGAAAGCGAACTGGCAGTAGAGGTAACCGCCGCCAACTCTTCGGCGGTGGTCCAGAAGAGCATCTTACCGCTGCTGGTACTATAATCACTGTGCAGCCAGGAGGGCAAAGCGGTATTGTTCAAGGCATTGACTGCGCTTACCGCCAGAGGATCATTGGCATCCTGATCATAAAAGATACCGGCCACGGTGGAGCCTGAGGTGGGCCGACTCTCCAAAGCCTGAATCTCCACCTGATAGCGCTCGTTAGTGCTATCAAAGCTCAAGGTTTGGCTCTTATAACCGGTCAGCGTTCCCAACACCGGAGCATGGTTGCTATTGATCAAGGTAAGATCAAAACTGCCCTCGGTAGTGGCGTTATAGCTGTCTTTGGCCGTGACCACCACACTCACCGATGCCGTGGTGGATGTGGTGGGGCTTAGTGAAAACGAACGGGTGTTGGCATCAAAACTCAACCAAGTGGCGCTGCTGGTAATATCGCTCCCC
Source organism: Candidatus Magnetaquicoccus inordinatus (assembly GCF_004217665.1). Taxonomy (GTDB): domain Bacteria; phylum Pseudomonadota; class Magnetococcia; order Magnetococcales; family Magnetaquicoccaceae; genus Magnetaquicoccus; species Magnetaquicoccus inordinatus. The sequence goes on from NZ_RXIU01000037.1 coordinate 8,511, forward strand.
CCACTCATCACCTTATAGGTATAGGTCAGCTTGTCGCCCGCATCGACATCGGTAAAGGCCCGACTATCCAATTGAAAAAGAGTGGCTTTATCGTTGGTGATGATCCGGGCAGGCAAATAGGCGCTGTTCAAGCTTGGGGCATGGTTTTGATGGGTCACCGTCAGATAAAAGCTGTCGGATACCGAAAGTCTGGCATCATCGGTGGCGGTCACCTTGATACCCAGATTGCCCAAATAACCGCCCGCACCAGCCGCAACCGTAAAGGTATGCTGCGTCGGATTAAAGGTCAGCCAGGAACTGGGCAACACCCCTCCTGTCAACAGGGTTGCCGTAAAGGCCAGATGATCATTGGCATCGGTATCGACAAAATGGGCTGTCGGCAAATTGAAGGTGTAAGGGGTAGTCAGACCATCGGAAACCGCAACATTGGCCAGACTGACTTGCGAATCCAGTTGTGGGGCATGATTGACCGCCGCCACATTCATGGTAAAGTTGATTGTGGTACTGTTCGCCCCAGTAAAGCTGGTATCGGTGGCAGTGATCTGAAACTCCAACGCCCCTGCAACCTTTGGTTTACCGGTAAAGGTTCCCGACTCGCCATCAAAGGTCAACCCCACTATGCTGGAATCAAGCGCATGAAAAGAGCTCTCCCCCGGCAGTTTGACCAGTGCGGTATACTGCAACTTATCGCCCGGATCGACAATAAAGGTCTGAGGATGCAGTTTGAAGTTTAACGAATCTCCCTCCTTGACCGTCCTGTTGCTCAGTTGACTCTCAACGGAATAGTGGGTGCTGTCATATGTCGGGGTATGGTGCACCCCCTTGACATCAATAACAAAAGTATCGGAAACCTTGGCCCCCATCTTGTCGGTGACCGTCAGAGTGATATTGAGACTGCCTACATCGTTGCGACCAGGAGTACCACTGAAGGTTTGGGTCAAAGGATCAAAGGTCAACCAGCCCAGATTGTTGTTGTTGCTGCCGGTCACTTTCGCTGCATAGGTCAACGCCTCTCCGGCGGTGGCATTCAGCAAATCGGCATCGCTGACATTGTTGACCAATTGCAATTTGAAAAACCCATCTTCGGTCGCCGTCAGATTGCCAATCGTTTTATTCAAAACCGGGGCGCTATTGCTGCGGGTGACATCAATCTCAAAGACCGAGGAGACGGCAGCACCAGCGTTATCGGTGGCGATCAATTTGACCAGCACATTACCGGTAGAGGTGGGCGTGCCGGTAAAAATACCGTTATCAGCATCAAATTTCAGCCAGTCTGTAGTCGCCAGATCCCGCGCCACACCATTGACCAACAGTTGCGCTTTGTAGGTCAGCTTGTCGCCAAAGGCAAGATCTTTATCGGTAAAAGCGGTGCCAGGAATTTTGTAGACAAAATCCTTGTTGGCCAAGGTGCTCTGTTTTTGGATGCTTCCCGAGAGATAACTGGGCGCATCATTGACGTTGAGAACCGTAAAATCGACCAACTGACTGACCGTGGATTTACCGGCACCCTGGGCCACCACCATAAAGGCTTGTGCCCCCACATCACTGTTGCCCGGCTTCCCGGAAAACAGACCCGTCTGGGTATCAAAGCTCAACCAGGTTCCAGCCAAAGCCGCTGCACCCGATTTTTTGCCATCCAGCGAGAGCACAGTATAACTCCTGACGCTGCTCAAACCAAACAGAGAGGGGCTCAATTGATAGGAGAAGGCTTTGTCTTGGATGGCAATTTGGCTGAACGGCTCCTCACTGCCGAGCACCCCTTGCGGATCTCTGCTGCTGTTTAGACTCTCCAAAGTGCCGATAAAATGGCTCCAGGCGCTCTCCGAGGAGACCAAACTGAGCTTGTTGGGCACGCCAAGAGCCGTATTCATGGCGGTCAGATATTGATTGGCCTGTACGGTAAAATCACTTTCCGTCAACGAAAAGTTGAGACTCTTACCGTTGGAGGCGGTCAAAACCGTGCTGTCAATCTGAATGCCATCCGCAGTGCTTCCTTGCGCGTCCAGGCTCTGCAACAGACGCAACATGTTGGTCAAGGCAGTGGTATTGCTGCTGCCCGCCAGATCGATCGGGGTGATATAGCTATCGGCCTTGGCCGAACCCAGAGAGATGCCGCTATTGGGATCTCCGAGATAAAAATGGATGGTGTCGGTGGTGTTTTTGAACTGGAACGAACCATCGCTTTGCGTCTTATAGAGCCCGGAGTCACCAGCGGTCAGATGCACCACCGCATTGTTGACATCCTTGATCACATAGTTGAGCCCCACCACCTTGCTGTCGAGCAGAATGCCAGAGCTGTCCTTCGCCACCTGCAAGCGAAAAGTATCGGAGACACTTTTACCACTCTGATCGATGGCCGACACCTGGATATAGGTGGATTGCACCTCATCGATACTGGTCGGGGTGCCGTTAAAGGTACCGGTCTGTTCATCAAACTGCAGCCAACTGGGTAATGATTTATAATTGCCTTCGCTGTCGGTCTCCAGGTTGGTAGCCGTATAGTGCAGCTTATCCCCATATTGGCTGTCCACATCGGCAAAAGCGCTGCTGGGAATGGTATATTTGAAAGAGTTACCCAAAACCACACTCTTGTCTTCCAACGCCTGTTCCAGAGTCGGCGCATCATTGACATTCTCCACCGTAAAGGAAAATGTCGTGGAAACACTCTCATTCAAGGTGTCGATGGCAGTCAGGCGAACACTCCAGGTTCCCACATCATCGTTACCCGGTTGACCGGAAAAGGTACGGGTATCGGCATCAAATTGCAGCCAAAAACCATCCGGCAGGGCATGCGCACTGCCCTGTCCCAGCAAACTCACCTCATAGCTCAGGCTATCCCCGGTATAAGCCGCCCCGGCAACACTGTTTTCATCAGCAAAGGTGTTGGCAGCAAACTGGAAGAAAACCGTATCTCCCTGTTGGATACCACTTTGGCTGGCGACGCTGTTTTGTACTGTTGGCGCCTTGTTCTGATCAACCACACGAATGGTAAAAAGATCATAGGCACTGCCTTCACCATCGCTCGCCTTCAGACGTACCGTATAGGTGCCGACCGCATCGGCAACACCCGAAAAGGTGTTGCTCACATCATCAAAAGATAACCAAGCCGGTTTTTCCAATGCCTCCCAG
>NZ_RXIU01000037.1:11738-21916 GCF_004217665.1 Candidatus Magnetaquicoccus inordinatus
ACCGGCTTGACCAATACCGGAGCATGGTTGCTGGTGTTTTGTACAGTGATGTCAAACAGATCGGCAACAGAAGCATTGCGGGAGTCGGTGGCGATTAACTTGACCTTGACCACTCCGGTATCATCCAAAATGGTGCCATCACTCTGCACCTGCAGGCTGGGAGTACCAAAAAAGGTGCCAGTCTCTTTGTCAAAATGGAGCCAGAAGGTGGAATCGGCTGCCGACAAATCCTGACCATCCATGGTAAAGGCCGAATAGGTCAGCTTGTCGCCATCCGCATCGTTGAAGGTATTGCTCGGTATCTGTTTGGAAAAGAGCGTCCCCACCTCCAGTGGGTTGACCAAGGCATTGTTGCCATCTGTCGCCTCAAAATAGCCCTTCAAGGAGGTGCTGATGGTCGGGGCATTGTTGGGCGGCAGAATGTGCAAGGTAATCACTTCCGAAACCGAAGCCCCGGATTGATCGGTGCCCGTCAAACGAATACTGACATCGCCAGCAACCGTCGGACCGCTGGTGCTGTAGAGACGATTGGTCGCCGCATCAAAGTGCAACCACTCGGCATTGCTGGTGGTAATCGCACTGCCACCGCTGAAAAAAGCGCTCATATCGACCCGATCACCAAACTTGCTGTCGCTGTCGGTAAAACGCCCCTGGGGCAAAATATATTGAAAGGCGCTGCCCTGCGTCAAATCAGGCACACTCAAGGTAACAGCGGAGTTGATGGTCGGCGCATCGTTGCTGTTGTGCACCAGCAAATCAAAATTGTCGGTCGCACTCACCCCGGTTTTGTCGGTGGCTGTCACCTGCAGACTCAACTTGCCCACCTTCTCGCCAGTGGAGAGAGTCAAAAGCGGCAAAGAGGCCAGATCTGTCGAGCTCGGTTTGCCATAGAAGGTGTTGGAATCTGCATCAAACTGCAGCCAACTGGGCAAGCTGCTGCCATCAGCCAGCTTGGTGGAGAGTTGCAACGGATATTTGCTCAAGGCATAGCCGCTGTTTACCGAGAAAGCGTTGCTCGGCAGGCTGAAAACAAAACCCTTATCCTGGGTTGCCACCTGGGTGGAAATGTTGCCACTCTGCAAACCGCTGCTGGGAATCACATGCAGGGAAACCAACTCCGATACCGACAAACCACCACCATCGGTTGCCTTGACCATCAGGTTGAGTTCACTCTCCGGGAGTGCGCTTCCGGCAGTGATGGTCAAAACTCCTGCCGAACTGATGGCAATGCTGGGCCGATTGGCATCGCTCAAACCGGTGCTACCCAACAAGGTGTAGGAGTAGCTCAACTTGCCGGTATTGCTCGGATCAATACCACTATCGGGATCGCTGAATACCGTGCTCAAATCTTTTTGCAGCAACACACCGGTATTGTGGCTGCTATCCTTCCAGACATTGCCAATGCTGCTCTGTACCGTTGGCGCATCGTTGAGATTATCCACCACAAAACTCAGATCCGTGCTTGCCTGCACACCTGCCTGATCGGTGGCACTCACCCGCACACTCCAGGTACCTACCTGGGCATTGTCAGGAGTACCCACCAAAATACCCGATCCACTATTAAAGGTCAGCCAGGAGGGCAAACTGCCAGCACTCAAGCCGCCCGGTCCACTGAGCAGAGTGGCTGAGAGTTTCAGCACATCGCCACTGCCCAAATCGCTATCCTGAAACAGAGTGGTCGGCAATTTATAATAAAAGCTGCCCCCTTGCTGGGCATGTTTGCTGATGGAGATGCTGCCCAGGGTGGCGCTCGGCGCATGGTTGATCACCACATTGAACAGATCAGAGGCCGACAGGCTGCCATCCGAGGCAGTGACGCGCACGGTCAGCGCCCCAGAGGCGCTCACCGGTACATTGCCGCTGCTGCTGAAAGAACGGGTGGCGGAATCAAAACCAAGCCAACCTGTGGTGGAGAGTGCTCTGCCATCCGCCAAGGTGGCGCTCAGATTCAAAGTGGCATTGGGATCCACCGCCATATCGATATCGGTAAAGGTATTGCCATCCACCGTATAGGAAAATCCCCGCCCCACCGTGGCAAAAAGATCTGGAATCTCCTTGCCAGCAGTCAAGGTCGGCGCATCATTCTTGTTGCCGACTGTCAAATCAAAGGTTGCCGAACTGGAGGGATAGATTCCCGCTTTATCATGGACCGTCAACTTGATCTGCAAGGTTCCCACATCGGCATTTTGTGGTGTGCCGACAAAAGTTTGGGAAACCCGATCAAAGACCAACCAGGAGGGCAGAGCCTGGCCATTGACCAAGGTTGCCTCCCAGGTCAAGCTGTCTCCGGCGTCGCTATCGGTAAACAACCCTTTGTCAAGCACCCAAAGATAGGAAGAGCCCTGTTCCACCGCATTATGGCCGGTGCTGCTGAACAGATTGGCATGATAGAGCGGCGCCGTATTTTGCTGTTTGACCACAAAGGTGACGACATCGGAAACTTTGGCCCCCACCGCATCGCTGGCCTCCACCCGGAAGGTGTAGGTGCCAATATCATCACTGCCCAAGGTGGTGGCACTATGCAGAGTGGTATCAATGTAGAAGGAGTTGGTTGTGCTGTTAAACTTTAACCAACTGGGGGTGGTACCGATAGCAATGGCCTGATAGCTGAGGGCATCGACCACCGCTGCATTGCTGCTGTTGGTCACCGTCAGCCCATATTTGACATCCTCATCGGTAAAGACATTGAGGGCGCTATTGCTTTTTTCCAAGGCATAAGAAAGGGTGCTGCCGGTTTCAAAGGTCACGCTGCCCATACGATTTTTTACGATCGGTGCATCGTTGACATTGTTGATGGTCACCGAGAAGGGATCGGAATCGACGGTTGCCCCAGCCCAGTCGGTAGCCCGCAACTTCAGGCCAGTTACCGGAGTGCTCACATCCGCATCACCCGGCGTACCGATCAAGGTGTGCGAGTCGGCATCAAAACGCAACCAGCTTGGCAAGCTGCCCACCAAAGAAAAACTCAAACGATCATAAGGCATGTCGGCATCGCGGAAAGCAGCCACCGGCAGTTCATACAAAAAGATGCGCCCATCGGTTGCCGTGCTGTCTGCCGGTTTGACATCGCCAATCTCTGCCGCAAATGTCGGAGCGGTATTGGCTTTGGTCACCAAAATCAGAAAATTATCATTGACGCTCGCCTGATGAGTGTCGGTGGCGGTGAGGCGCACCCCCAACAACATACCAATCTCATTTTCTGTCGGATTGATGGTCAAGGCACCAGTCGTTGTGTTGAAACTCACCCAGGAGGGCAAGGCCGAACCATCCTGCAAAGTCACCGTAAAGCTCAAATTATCCAGATCCGCATGATCGATACCGACATTCTCATCCAGATCAAGAAAATCGGCCTGCATGTCGGCTCTGCTGATGGTCAACTCCGGATCAAGCGAATTGGGGTTGAAGGAGACCGGTTTGCTGACCAAACCTCCCGCCACCACTGTCGGCGCATCATTGACATTGGTTACGTTGATTTGAAAACTGTTATCGGCAAAGGCATTGGCAGCATCGCTGGCGCTCACCTGAATGGTATATTGCCCCACATCACTGTTGCCCGGAATACCGGAAAAAACCATATGCCCGCTTAACGAATCCACCGTAAATTGCAGCCAGCTCGGCAAGGTAGTCGGAGTACCATTGCGCAACCATTTGGCACTATACTGCAGAGTATCCGCGGCATCGGGATCATGAAAATCGCTGGTGGCAAGGGTATAGCTCCAGGAGCCGGCCCCTTGTGCCAATGTGCTGTTGCTCCACGCCCCACCCACATAGGTGGGACTCTGGTTTAACGAGTTGACATGGATCACAAACTCGTCAGACTGGCTCAGTTGCGCCAGATCGGTGGCAATTATCTTGACTGTAATATCACCTATCGTTGCCGGAGCTGTCCCATAAAATTTATTGCTGGCCGCATCAAAATTTAACCAGGATGGCAGCGCAGTGTTGTCGCTCAGGGTGGCCGAATAGCTGAGCTGATCTGCAAAAACAAGATCGGGATCGCTGAAGGTGTTGGCGGGAACAGCAATACTGAAAGGCTTGTTCTGAATCAGATTCTGGTCAGCCATGGGAGTGACCAATAGCGGTGCATCATTGCCATTGGCAACGGTCAAGGTAAAGGAGTCGCTTACCTCTACCCCAGCCCGGTCAGCCGCAGTAACGGTCACAACGAGCGCATTGGTAGAAATATCCGCAGCGAGCGGAGTACCCGAAAAGAGGCCGGTGCTCGAATCAAACTTTAACCAAAAGCTGTTGCTGGTATCGGAGGCAGCAGCAAGCGTTTGGGTCTGTCCACCCACCAATACAGTGGCGCTGTAGGTCAAAGCATCATTCCAGACCTCACTATCCTGGTCGGCAAAGGTACTACTGCTGGACAGAGAGAAGACACTGCCTTGGGTAGCCGTTTGATCGGCAAACGCCTGGACCACGCTGGGCGCATGGTTATCCACCACAAAATCAACAGTAACCGCTTTGCTTAAGCCCGAAAGATCCTCTGCCATCACATGCAGATGATGCACCCCTTGGTGTGCGGCCAATTCAGTGTTGCTGCTGGTAATCACCCCGTCTGTCAGATGCAGCCAGGAGGGGAGACTGCCCTGATCATAATGGACCGTAAAGCTGAGTTGATCATGTGGATCGGGATCGATGAGATAGGTTGCCAGATGCAGTTGCATGCCGTTGGCCGATTGGTAGGCCAACAGATCCGGCAGCGGATGTGCCGCATCCAACTCTGGTGCCTCATTGACATTTTGCACCATCAACACATAGTTGACCGCAGCCGAGTCGGCATTGACCCCATTGATGGTAGCGGAAAACTGAATCACAATCGCCTGTTCGGTATCGACATCGTCAGGCAGCACACCGGTGAGATTGGCAAGCTCTCCGGTTGCGGCATTGAAGGTCAGCCAAGTGGGCAAGCCACCACCACCAAGCAGTTTTGCCTCATAGCTGACAGTCGCACCATTGGGGGCAACAAAGGTGTCGGGCGACAGATGAAAAGAGAGAGCTTCACCCTCTACCGCATATAAAAAGCTGGCCGACTCCACCTTGACATCGCTCAAAGCGGTCAACATATCCAAGGTTTGCTGATAGTGTTGCAGCGCCAGCTTTTCGGAGATCAACTCGCCGGTCGCTGAATCGGTCAACTCTTTGACCAGATTATTGACCGCTTCATTGTTGGCAAAGTCTTCCGTGGAGAGGGTAAAATCAATTTTTGCTGCGTTGGCAAGCAGTTCATCGCTCAGAGCGATACCATTGGCAGGATTGCCATCGAGATCAAGGGTTTGCAGCAGGCGAACGATATTTACCGCCACATTATGCTGCAGCGTTTCATCCGCAGTAGCCGCCTTGGCCAACAGGTCCGGGGTGACAATCGGCAATTTGCCATCTGCACCCATGCTGACACTGCCAATCACCACCCCAGCAACCGAAAAGGTCACTGTTTCACCGGGACGGAAGGAAAAACCACCCGTCGCATCGGTCACCCCAGAGTGGGTAGGTGTGCTGTAGTGGATGCCGGCAACGGCACTGTCGAGAAAGACACCATGGCTGAGGTTTAACTTGGGCGCCGGCAGCGGAGGCAGCGCTTGCGCCAATTGCGACAGATCACTGACAAACTCATGCCGTTCAGCCTCGGTCATCTTATCCAGGTTGATACCCAGAGTACCCTTGACCATGCTGCTGTCAAGATTGCTATTTTTGTAACCATCCAACAGATTTTGCACCAGCGCTGTTTGTTGGACATTATCGGTCGGGGCGTGGCTATCCTGTTGTGGGGTCTGGCTGGGCGCCACCGTGGGCAGCATCGATTTTAAGCGATTGATAAAATCCGCAGTAGCAACAAAGGCGGGTGATGGCCCACCATCCAGGGTCACCACCGTTGCGGTACCCGGCTGCAGCAAAGTCACCGTGCCGTTACCATTTTTATCGGAAACGTCGATCACCCCTTCGTTATGCAAGAGGTCGGTCTTGCCATCTTCGCCCACATTGCCCTGAAATTTACTTCCACGCACACCGATCTGGGCGGTCGGGGTTTTGATCAAGGTGTGACGGCCCGGATGTTGGGTCGCCAAATTACCGCTGGTATAGGAGAAGGCCCCCTTCATCACGGTGGCCCCAAACTCGCCCTGGCCGGCCGCCGGATTGAAGAGATATTTATTGATCAGCACCCGGGCTGCCGCACCCACTTGGAACAGGGTACCATCGACAAACTCCAACTGCACCTGCGCCCCATCGGTGGTCTTGACCTCTTCCCCCTCAAAAACGCTGTCCCCAGCCTTGAGGGTCCGACTCTCCCCCCCTTGACTGCGGGCGGTAGCGGAACCGGTGATCCCTTTTACCTTGCCAATCGCCCCACCCGGAGCTGCTGCAGGAGCCGCTCCCGGAGCAGCAGGAGCCGCCGCATCAGCGGGTGCAGGAACCGGCCCGGCTACCATCATACCGCTGGCCTCCAGCGGCAACAGCAACGAGACTGTCTCCGGCAACAAAAAGGCCCCATTGGGTGCGGTCAAAATCGGTGGCTCGGCACCACTGAAATAGTCTTGCACCAGATAGTGCTCCCCATTGGGTCCAGTGATCAGCAGATGATCACCCTCCCGTACAAACTCCCCTTCCAGGAAGATTGATGCCTGGGGTAACAGGGCCTCCCCTCCCAACGGGACAATACTCCCGTGAGCGCTCCAAGAGTTGGTCATCTCTTGTGGTAAAGCGAGTCCCTGCGTCAAATTCGGTGTAGACATGTCAGTCACCTTGGCTGCAAAAAAATGTGGCATTGCGGAGATGGCCATTCATTACGTTAGAACATGCGAATGTGCTTTTTCCCGCTCAAACTGCTCTCAACAACTCCTATCCCCTCTTAATACTCTTTCCTACCCGTTGCTGATTCTACCTGAATTTAATCAAAATTTCAACATTTTTTCCCAATGTTCCCCTCTTTCTTGGCGGCTACAAGCTGCCGATAAACTCTATTAATGATGACCGAACGGTCAACTAATTTTGATTGACGCACTCCAGCCTCTCTGTTATATCTCTCCTTACGCTAATCGGACACTTTTTGGCAGCGGAGTCGCGCAATGCCCCCTTACTCCCCGCAACGACGGCGCTTTTTGTGGCAAACTCTTCTCTCTACCCTTGCTTTGGCAAGCAAAGGCAATGCCAGCGACTGGCAACAGGGAATCCGTCGCCTGCAAGGAGAGCTACTGGTTGATGGAGAAGCGGTTGCAGCCGGTGCCCGTATTGCCCCCGGCTCGACTGTGCAAAGCGGTGCTGAAAGCCGTACTGTGCTGGTGATGGGGGCGGATGCCTATCTGATCGGCGCGCACACCTCCCTTACCTTTCATCCCAGCACGAACGCTCTTCCCCAACAAAGCAGTGGCTTTACTCTGCACAGTGGTCGCATTCTCTCTGTCTTTGCCAGTGGCAAAAAACAGTTGCAACTGCCCAGCATCCACATCGGTATCCGTGGCACCGGGATCTTTGTGCAAGCGGAACCGCTGGGGGATTATCTCTGCCTCTGCTATGGCAAAGCCGATATAGCAGTTCAAAATGCTGCCAATTACCAAGAGTTTTTGGATTCAAAACACCACACAGCGCGCCTGCTGGAGACCGGAAAACCGCTGCGTCCAGGAGCCCTGATCAACCATTCCGACGAAGAGCTGTTTATGCTGGAGGCACTGACCGGGCGTCTACCCAGCTTCTCCGATAGCCATTATTGACCTCATCCCTCTTGCCTAGAATGGTGCTGCATGCCTTTGCGCTGGAATCCCGATTTGACAGCGGCGGATGTCACCCCGGAAACGCTGTTTCGCCAACGTCGCTTGCTGATGAAGGGTGTGGCTGCCGCCAGCGCCAGCGCTGTTTTTTCTGCAGCCACCGAGCAGCTTTTGGCCGCTGCCCAAAAGGAGATTGCGGATGTTCGCAAAGGGGTGATCACTCTTGATGAAGCACAAACCCCCTTCAAGGATGTCAGCACCTATACCAATTTTTATGAGTTAGGCAGCGGCAAGACCACTCCGTCCGCCAATGCCGACCGTTTGCCCTTGGACTCCTGGCAGGTGAATATTGCTGGTGCCTTTCAACAAACCGGTACCTTTTCCATGGCGGAGTTGCTGCAACCCCATCCCTTGGAAGAGCGCATCTATCGTTTTCGTTGTGTTGAAGGGTGGTCGATGGTGATTCCCTGGATCGGCTTTCCGCTCAAGGATCTGCTGCAGCGGTTGCAACCGACCAAAGCGGCCCGTTTTATCTCTTTTGAGACACTCTATGATCCCAGCCAACTGCCGGGACAAAAAGAAAAAGTGCTGCCTTGGCCCTATCGGGAAGCGTTGCGTTTGGACGAAGCCATGCACCCACTGACCATTCTTGCTGTCGGCATGTATGGTCGACAGTTGCCCCCACAAAACGGTGCGCCAATCCGCCTGGTGGTGCCCTGGAAATATGGTTTCAAAAGCATTAAATCGATTGTGCGTATCAGCGCTGGCTATGAACAACCGCAGACCACCTGGAATCAGTTGGCTCCCGACGAATATGGCTTTTATGCCAATGTCAATCCGGAGGTGGACCATCCCCGCTGGCCACAAAATAAAGAGCGGCGTATCGGAGAGCTGTTGCGTCGTGCCACCTTGCCGTTCAATGGCTATGGCGATGAGGTTGCCAGCCTATACAAAGATATGGATTTGCATCACTATTTTTAATAACGGACTCTTTCCGTGCCGCACTTTCCTCCTCTCCTGCTTATGCTTTTGCCTCTGCTTTGGCAGTTGCTGCAAAGTGGACTGGATCTGTTGGGTGCCAATCCTGTCGAACATTGGCTGCGTTTTACCGGTGACTGGGCGCTCTGGCTGCTGCTGTTGACTTTAAGCATCTCTCCGTTGCGTCGCCTCCTGTCCATACCCACCTGGGCGAGCTGGCGTCGCCTCTTTGGTCTGGCCAGCTTTTTTTATGCCTCACTGCATCTGGCTATCTATCTGCTGTTTGAACGTGGGTTGGCATGGACAGAGATCCTCCAGGATCTGCGCAAACGCCCCTTTATCCTGGTCGGCTTTTTGGCTTTTGTACTGCTCTTGCCCTTGGCCATCACCTCCAGCCGCAGTTGGATGCGTCGCCTGGGGGGGGCCTGGCAACGCTGGCACACCTTGATCTATCCCGCCTCTCTTTTGGTAATCCTGCACTTTTTCCTGCTGACCCGCACCGATTGGCGCACGCCCCTGCTGCATGGGTTGCTCTTGCTCGTGCTGCTTGCTTGGCGTCTGCCACGAATGCGGCCTTTTTTATCTTTTCACTGTTCAGATAGCAAAGGAGTTGTTTGATGCGTCGTTTTTCTTTTTTGGCTTTCATCTGAAGAGCCGCTATCTCCAAACCAAATAACTTCAGGATTACACGATGTCCGAACTTGCCAAACCACGCCAGGAGGGTGATTTTCCGCACTGGGAGACTCTCTATCAAACCGAACCAGTAGAAAAAATGCCCTGGTATACCACTGCTGCCGATCAGGATCTGCAGCGGGTGATAGAGAGCCATGCCTTGCGCTCTGGCCATTTTCTTGATGTCGGCACGGGACCGGGAACCCAAGCGGCCTGGCTGGCCGCCCAAGGGCTAAAGGTCACTGCTACCGATCTTTCTCCGGCGGCTGTTGCTGCTGCTGCCGCCTATGCGCAGAGTCAGGGGGTTACTGTCACCACTCTGGTTGATGATATTCTGCACAGCGGCCTGACGGGCCCCTTTGACGCTGTTTTGGATCGCGGTTGTTTCCATGTGCTGCCTCCTGAAAGTCGCGCCACTTATGTGCAGACCATTTACCGTCTGTTGCAGGAGCAAGGGCTGTTGCTGCTCAAATGTTTCAGCCTCCAGGAGAGCACCATCAAAGGCCCCTATCGTTTCTCTCCAGAAACGTTGCACCCTCTTTTTGCCGACCATTGTCGGACTCTGCAGCAGTGGGAGAGCCATTATGAAGGCTCTTTGCCACAACCTCCCAAAGCTCTCTTTACACTGCTGCAATCGAGGAAAGGCGCGTGAGCGTCGATCTGCCCAACGCTTGGCTGGCGGGTTATCTGCTGGCAATCCAGAGAGAGAGAGAGAGAGAGAGAGTGACCCTCCTCGCAAGATCCCTAATCCATAAAAACAATAAACTTATTATGGAGCTCCAGGAGGAGATTATCTCCTCCTGGTGGGAGCAGGGCAAAGCC
>NZ_RXIU01000370.1 GCF_004217665.1 Candidatus Magnetaquicoccus inordinatus
TCCTTTGTGCGCAACTGTACCAAAGATGCCGATGATGCGGCCATCATACGCGCTGTCATCAGTTTGGCCCACAGCCTTGGTCTGAGTGTGATTGCCGAAGGGGTGGAGACCGCCGAACAGTTGGCTTTGCTGCGTCAAGAACAGTGTGACGAGATTCAAGGATATTACTACAGCCGACCCCTTCCTCCTGCCGATTTTTTGCAATTTATGCAGAAAAATCAGCCCTGAGAATGAATAGTGCTTTGCCCAGTCTGTGAATATTTGGGTGGACAAGAGTGGGCCGATCCTCTATGCTGGCGAGAGTTTGTTTGCTCGGAGTCCAAGCACCCGCAAGCTGACAACCTGGCGATTTTCTCACCATCCGATAAATCGGGAGATCGGCATGACGGACCATGTGGCCTCTGCAGCAGAATCCACTGAGAGCAAGGAATCCCCTCATCCTGCAAACAATCATTCTCCCATAGGCAACGCCCACGAAAAAAAGAGCCCTGCCCAGAAAAAAACAACTCCGTCGGCCCGCAGTGAAATCATCTTAGGTCTGGGTTCAGCGCATGCCCGTCATACCCTTCCGCCACGGCTGAAATTGTTGAAAGAGGATGAATATCTGCAGTTGATCGCCCCTTTGCATATCGAATTGGTCAAAATGCAAAACTGGGTAAAAGAGAATGGTATTAAGATTGTCGCTCTGTTCGAGGGGCGTGATGCCTCTGGAAAAGGGGGGACAATCAAGCGTTTTATCGAACATTTGAACCCGCGAGGTTGCCGGGTGGTTGCCCTGGACAAGCCCAGCGACCTGGAACGCAGCCAATGGTATTTTCAACGTTATGTGCAGCATTTGCCCGCCGCCGGTGAAATTATCCTGTTTGATCGCAGTTGGTATAACCGTGCGGGTGTGGAACGGGTCATGGGTTTTTGCAGCGAATCTGAAGTAAAGCATTTTCTACGCAACGTGCCAGAATTGGAAAAAATGCTGGTCCAATCTGGTATCCTGCTCTTCAAATTTTATTTTTCTGTCAGCAAACAGGAGCAACTGCGTCGTTTTAACAGTCGGATGACCGATCCACTCAAACAGTGGAAATTGAGCCCGGTCGATAAAGAGTCACAGGATAAGTGGGAAGAGTATACCACAGCCAAAGAAGATACTTTTTATTATACCTCCACCGCCACTTGTCCCTGGACCGTCATCAAATCGGATGATAAAAAACGGGCACGCTTGGAGAGTATCCGCTATTTTTTGAGCATGCTGGATTATAAAGATAAAAACCATAAATTGCTGGAGTATGATCGACGCATCGTGCGCAGCGTGCAGGAAGAGATCGGTTTTGAATAGGGTGCTTTGGCCGACCGTTGCCTTGCCGTGCAGCCAACAGCGCAGTGTGCAGGAAGAGATCGGTTTTGAATAAGAGGGTGATCTGTATAGAGGAGTTTGGTACAAATAACGTGAACATCTGGTTTGGCTTTTGGCCTCTGCCTCGTTCTGCAAAGCGATACATACCCACAGTATGCCTCCCTTTTTCTCTTCGGCGCAGCAAGCAAAATCCAGTACAGATGCGCAAGTGTATTTTACTCGGCTTCCAAGGGGCTGTGTTGTAACAGCTCCAGGCAGTTTGCTCTACAGGTCTGGTGGAGTAATGATCCTGTGCATCATTGCTGCCGCTAGGGGGATTTTCGCGTAGCAATTCAGACGGGGAACGATTCATGGCAAAACAAGCAGCGTCGCTCGGCCTGGTGCAGTCCATCATTGGTTCGGGATTGTATCCGGTGGATAACCAAAAAAAGACCAAGCCAATTCCTGGCAAACCTCTAGTCACCCTATCCCGTTATTTTGGTACGCCCGATACGGAAACGGCAACTTTGCTGGCCGAGCGTCTGGGAGTACCCATGTATGATCGTAAATTGCTGGACGCCATCAGCAAAGAGGCAAAAGGGGATAAACATCTTTTGGAACGCTTGGATGAGCATGTCACCTCATTGGTGGATGACATGGTG
>NZ_RXIU01000371.1 GCF_004217665.1 Candidatus Magnetaquicoccus inordinatus
CATTCGCGCACGCCGCACAGATTTGTGCCCCGCAGGGGCACTCTTTGGGAGGGCGGACGCCCGACATGCACAGTTTCGCTTGTGGCAACAGTGAAGAAATTGGCAAATGCGATTGCCCTGCTGATGTGCGCCTAAAAGCGATAGCTCCAACTGATTTCCAATTCGTTTTGATACATATTTAACGAACCGGTTTGTGTTGGTGTGTTGGGGTTGGTACCGTTGACTCTTTTTTCAAAAGCATGGGTGGCGGCCAGATTGAGGCTGTTGTTGGCATCCATGTTCCAACTGGCACCCATGGTAAGATGTTGTGTCACTGTGGCCGGGGCCAGGATGTTGAACAAGGCTTGCTGTCCTGGAATAACCTCGTTGGAAATGCTGAAACCGGCCCGATAAGTCCAATCTGGATTGGCTTGCCATTGCAGACCCAGCTTATAGATGGTCATATCATCCCAGCCAAAGCCTAGACCATTTTTGGTGCCGAGAATGATTGAACCGGGAGGCATTGGTACTCCATTATTGTTGCCCACAGCAGCAATTTCACTGAAGCGAATATGCTGCACATCCATGGCAACGGTAACCTCCGGGATCGGTTTGACAGCTATACCTGCCTGCATAATCGAGGGAATATCAAAGTCTCCACCATCCGCAAACAAGCCTTTATATTTGTCAAACGCGGTCATGTACAGCCGACTTTGATAAGAGGCTCCCAAGGCCAAACTCTCCGTAGGGGTCCAATACCAACCCAACTTGATGCCTCCACCGTAAGAATAATCATAACCGTTATTGGTCACCGAATCAGGAGCATTAGAATAGGGCTTGAAAGGTTGCAACCCTTCGATACTGACCCGCTGCACGGAGAACACCGGTGCGATACCCAGAGTATGTTGTGCATCAATTTTTTGGGCATAATTCAAACCGATAAATATTTGTGCCATATCAATACCGGTTGGAGAGCTGGCAACGGTGGCTGCATTGCCGGGAGTGGCAAAGTTGCGAAATACCGCTATGTCATATTGGGTATTCATGCCGCCGTTACCGCCGATGCTGAGGCCGATAGCGCGTTCATTATCGAGCATCTTGTTCCAGCCAAAATGGGGTACCAGAAAAAAATCATCATCTTTTTCAAAAGTGCCGACCGGTATGGTCGGTGTACCTCCCGCACCGCTTGGCTGATCGGCCGTAAATCCCCGAGCAGGCATGAACAAAGCGACACCGGCATCATAACGGTTGCCTACATGGGCCATGAGAGCAGGATTAACAGCCGTGTCCATGGCATTTTGTGGGACAGCGACTCCGGCGCCAGCCATTGCCTTGTTGGCGGTACCAAAACCGGTAGCAAAATAACCATTAGTCGCATGACATATTTCTGCACTCATAGTGAAAAGAAGGGAGAGGGGCAACAGTAATTTTTTTCCTGTGTTGTTCATATATTCAATTATTCCTCCCTGAAGAGACGGTAAAGGCGGTATGCGGTTATCTCTAGAAATAGATCATAACTTTCAAATATTGCATTTTATGAAAACTTTGTCAAAACATAATTACAGCTTCAATACTGTTTCTCTTTGTGCAAGATGAGAAGTAAGCGTTCCCACTTTCCCAGCGACTTAACTGTTCAGAATAGTGAGAGTATTTTAGAACATAATTATTATGTGAATTTAGATGGGTACATTGAGGAGGAATGAAGGTTTGCACAAAATCACTGCTGATATGGGTTTTGATAATGCGGATAGGAGGCGGCAGGGTAATATTAATTGGCCTCCTATCCAGTTTGACCGTTGTGTATGGCTTATAACTTGCCCGTGAACGCTACTACTGTTGTTAGGTTTGCGTGCAACAGTGCTTTTTGCACAATATATTGGTTGCACAGTACAATCGATAAAACAACTTGCTTGGTAACGAAAAACCGTAAGCGTCCATTTCTCCCCAGGGTATCCATTTATTTTGAGAGGTGAGACCATCCCAGAAAACACATTTTTCAGGAG
>NZ_RXIU01000372.1 GCF_004217665.1 Candidatus Magnetaquicoccus inordinatus
GACAAAGGGATGGGAGGTCGGGCGCGAAACAACCTGCAATACGTGGTCATCCAACCCGGTCGGAACAGCAAACTGAAGCCGGGCGTCTGGTTGCGGGGACCGAACAACTCACTCAGTCAGGTGCTGGCCTTCGTGCCGAAAGTGTCGTACCTCAAGCGACTGGCCTTTTTCGAGATTGCCCAGAGCGTCATGGAACGGGAACTGCCTGGGTATTTCGAGAAGGTAATGCAGAAGGTTATGAAGACGGTCAAATGAGTCACGCAACTCGACGAGTGCAAACTGCAGCAGTCGGTCACATTTCCGGTAAATTTTCCAGGATCCTCGCATCGTGCCAAACGGTGATGATCCAAACGGCGGCCCCGATTGCTCGGTAGATGAAACGATAGGGAGGAATAATAACTTCTCGGTACAGAGAGTCAGGGAATTCAGGTAAACGGCGACCGGAGTTCGGGAACACCTCCAACCGTCTCAATGCCTGTTTGGCACGAGAGCTATACCCTCGCGCCGCAATCGGATTTTCCTGTCGGATGTGGTCGATGGCCTCAATGAACTCAACTTGAGCCGAAGGTGTAAACCGTAGTTTCATTCAGGGTTGTTTTTCCAAGATTGCATCGGCCTCTGCGAATACCTCCTCCAAAGAATATCCGATGCCGTTCTGAATCTCCTGCTCACCCCTGGCCAATCTCCGGAGCAACGCCCGTTCTTTTTCGTCACGCTCGTAAGACTCAATGCTCATCAGAACAGCCGTGGCCTCCCCTTGTTGGGTGATAACGATGGGGAACGGGGAATGTTTCAAGCGATTGATGGCTGCGACTGCGTCATGGCGCAGGTCAGACACAGGGATCGTTTCCGAAAGAGCGGACATAGTAGCCTCCTGTTGCACGTTTGCCTATCCCGGATAGTACCCTGCGTGCCTGATTTATGGCAAGACAAACCGGCGGCCTGTGACACGTTTGAGGAATTCCAAGGCGTGGCAAGGTGGCCACAGGATAACGCATGATCGGATTTGCGTGGTTTCAAGCCATTCTTGCCAAACCTGAGGGAATTCCGAGGAGGTGGCGAGGTGGCTACTGGTTGACGATTGATCGGCTTTGCGTGGTTTCGAGCCACCCTTGCCCGGCCTGAGCGAAATGCAAGGATGTGGCGAGGTGGCCACTGGTTGACGCTTGGTAGGCTTTGCGTGGTTTCAAGCCATCCTTGTCCGGCCAGAGGGAAATTCAAGGGAGTGGCGAGGAAGCCACAGATTGACGCTTGATCGGATTTGCGGGCTTTCAAGCTGTCCTTGCCGAACCTGAGGGAATTTCAAGGAAGTGGCGAGGTGGCCACTGGTTGACGCTTGGTCGGCTTTGCGTGGTTTCAAGCACCCTCGGGAACGGCTGAGCGAATTCCAAGGGAGTGGCGAGGTAGCCACGGATTGACGCTTGATCGGATTTGCCAGATTCCAAGCACCCTCGGAAATGGCTGAGGGAATTCCAAGGGAGTGGCGAGGTAGCCACGGATTGACGCTTGATCGGCTTTGCGTGATTTCAAGCCATCCTTGCCCGCCCTGAGCGAATTCCAAGGCGTGGCGAGGTAGCCTCGGATTGACGCTTGGTCGGCTTTGCGTGGTTTCAAGCTCTCCTTGCCCGCCCTGAGGGAATTTCAAGGAAGTGGCGAGGTGGCCGCAGGTTGACGATTGATCGGCTTTGCGTGGTTTTGGGACATCCAGTGCAGCAACTCAGTGGAAGGGCTGGAAAAATGAATACCGGAGAATTTCAAATGGTGTTTTGCGCTGGTGGTGACGCCCACGTGGCAGGCAAGCCAATGACTGAGAATCCGTATTCAAGAAATGGTTCCGGTGCCTGGCTGGCATGGCAAGCAGGATGGTTGACTGCTGATAACCCATGTTTAACATGCTACAAAATTTTTCAAGCAATATCAGTGTATTGTGATGCTATTTTTTCGCAAGTGGCAC
>NZ_RXIU01000373.1 GCF_004217665.1 Candidatus Magnetaquicoccus inordinatus
CATGGGGATGCTGTACGAATTGGCGCAAAAATGCGCGCCAATCCGCACAGCTTGCTTCCATTAGGCGCTTAAGCCGACGCAAAAAGCGCGTCGGCTTAGTTTGAAAAGCGCGCCAAAGGCAAAAGATTACAAGCAAAATCCCAGGGATTCCATCCCTGGACCCGGCCAGGGAGGTGCCCTCCCTGGACCCGCAATAGTTTTGGGTGGCGAATAGTTACTGCAAACACATCAATATCTCCGCCAACCAACGCTCTTTAGCCTGCTGCAGCATCGGACTGGGATGGGCATAAAAGATCCCCTCTGCATCTGTCGCCACTCCCAGCAGCAGCCAACCGCTTAATACAGACAAACATTGTTCCGCCAAAAAACGCATGCCTGCATCTCTTCCCCAGCCAACCAATACCGGTATCTTGCCCCTCTCTCCCATTAATCGCTCTCGCTCCTCTCGGCGCGCCGCACAAAACAAGGAGTGACGCTCCCCCCCTGGCACATCTGCCAGTTGCTCCACCTGCTGCCGCCACAAAAGACTCTTCGGCTCCCGCAAATCAGAAAGATTGAATACCCGCGCATGTCCCCATCCCTGGGCCGCCATCACCCGCATCACCTGATATTGTGTATTGTCTGGACGAGTCAAAACCCGCTCAGGTCTGGCACCTGCCCCCTCCAAGCCAACAACTCTTGGTCTATATGTATCATCTATAGGTTTGGAGGATCCCGGATTCATCATCACCACCAATAGATCCGGTTGCTGCTCTGCAAGTCGGTTTGCCAACAGTGGCACACGCTCGTGCGCCACCAATTCCAACACAACCCGACAAGAGAGCTGTTTTTCACCCAGATCAAGCTGATAAAAATCACCATATACTGCATAGAGTTGCTTCAAATCATCGGCACGCATGGCCGCCACGTTAGAAATAGGCATGAGCTTTGCTCTTTCTCCTACCAGCAGGGGAGGGATGTCAAATTGCTGACAAGCATGCAACCATGACCTCTGCTTGCCGCCCCGTGCCGCAGGTCAGTATGATATAACATAAGGAGTCATTCATGTCAGGATTACACCAAGCCAACCTCAGCACAACCCCTATTGAGATCGCTGGAATCACCGGTGCTCACTTGCTGCAATATATTGAACGCATCGAACGTTTGGAAGAGGAAAAGACACAACTGGGCGAACAGGTCAAAGAGGTTTTCCAGGAGGTAAAAAATAGCGGTTTCGATGTCAAGATCCTGCGCATCGTACTGCGCGAACGCAAACGCGATCAGGAAGATCTGGACGAAGAAGAGACCATGGTTCTGCTCTATAAGCAGGCCCTGGGGATGATGCCAAGCGCCGACAACTAGAAAGAGAGCGCACAGTCGCCAGCGCGTGCAACTCTTTTTCCGCACCCTCCTCCAGACTCCATAGTTCAGGAGGGTGCACTGCATAACCTGCCAGACTTTAGAACCATTGCACAAAGAGAAGGCAAAAATTGCCTCGTGTACAAAATTGCGCAACGCTCCATCGGCAGCGCACTATTAAAGCGACATGGCCATTTTTTGCATGGCCGCCGAGGAAATGGTCACCCGATAGGCCGATGAGGGAGTGACCTTACGCTCGTTATCGACTGTTCTTTGCAAGGGTTTTTCCCGCTGTGGCCGGGAAACATCCTGCGGTGAGGCATCTTTGCTCTGCTGCTGCAGGCCAGAAGCCGTTTTAACCACCTGGTTGACCAAGAAATCAGCAATACGGGAGATATTCACCTTTTGGTTCCTCTTTGGATGCGCTTAAAACTCCGACTGATCCACAATCAGCCCTCTTGGCTATCGGTATGGCAAGCACCGTGCCAGGAAATTGCGGCAATTTTGTCCCATCTGCCCTGTTCCTGAATCCATGCTTGCCAGGGCAATCGCATTTGCCAAATTCTTCACTGTTGCCACAAGCGAAACTGTGCATGTCGGGCGTCCGCCCTCCCA
>NZ_RXIU01000374.1 GCF_004217665.1 Candidatus Magnetaquicoccus inordinatus
GGGAGGGCGGACGCCCGACATGCACAGTTTCGCTTGTGGCAACAGTGAGGAGATTGGCAAATGCGATTGCCCTGCAAAATGTGTCGCTAAAGCTGACTTAAACGCTGGGAATCACCCCTTTGCCAGCCAAAAAGGCAATAATTTCTGCTACTCCTTGCCCGGTTTTCATGTTGGAAAAGATAAAAGGCCGCTCCCCACGCATCTTGCGTGCATCGCGTTCCATCACCTCCAAAGAGGCGTTGACCATGGGCGCCAGATCTATCTTGTTGATCACCAGCAGATCGGAACGGGTAATCCCTGGCCCCCCCTTGCGCGGTATCTTATCGCCTGCTGCGACATCGATCACATAGATGGTCAAATCGGCCAACTCCGGGCTGAAGGTGGCGGCCAGATTATCGCCTCCCGACTCCACCAAAACCAGTTGCAAATCGGGAAAGCGGCGCAACAGACGATTGACCGCTGCCAGATTGATCGAGGCATCCTCACGAATCGCCGTATGCGGACACCCTCCTGTCTCCACACCCAAAATCCGCTCTGCCGGCAGCGCCTCATGACGCAGCAAAAACTGTGCATCTTCCGCCGTATAAATATCGTTGGTCACCACTGCCAACTGCATGCGTTCGCGCAGTTGCTGACACAAC
This sequence comes from Candidatus Magnetaquicoccus inordinatus, assembly GCF_004217665.1. Classification (GTDB taxonomy): domain Bacteria; phylum Pseudomonadota; class Magnetococcia; order Magnetococcales; family Magnetaquicoccaceae; genus Magnetaquicoccus; species Magnetaquicoccus inordinatus. The sequence continues at coordinate 642 of NZ_RXIU01000374.1, forward strand.
GCCAGAGTCAACGCTGTTTTGCCGGAACCCACCGGACCACCAATACCCACCCGCCATACCGGCTTTTGCATCACCCATTCTCCCTTTGTCAGGAGCGAAACAGTCGGCTGTATTGTGTCTCATGACCACAGCCAGCAATCATCCAACCAGGAGCAAAACTGTTCCATTGCTCTTGGGGTAAAGAGAGCGCCTCTTCGGCCAATAGTGGAATCTCTGCCGCCAAACGCCACAATAGGCGCTGACCTGCCGTCTGCCCCAAAGGAACCAGCTTTACTGCGGCCAGAACCTGATTTTCACACCAACTCCATAAATATCCTGTCACTGCAGCCTGTGGTTCAATTTGCCAACAGCCGCTCAACCATGCCCAAAGCAACAGATAGGTTACCTCCTCTTCTTCGATCGGCAACCTCTCCTCTCCCAGAGCAACACCCAACTGCAGCAAGGAATAGCCCATCTGCTGACTTTCGGCGGCCATCTCCTGGCACTCGCGACTGGCACGATACCACTCATTGAGCTCGCGCCAAAGACTCTGCTCACCCCTGCTCAGCGCCCTTTGCAGCGCCGCCAACAGGGGTGCCTCAAAACGGGCCAGGGGATGGCGCAACAGCTCGGCAATCCAGCGCCAGGCACTCTCCTCATCGGTTACCCAGCCCTGCTCCACCGCCCATTCCAAACCTTGGGAATAGCTATAGGCACCGACAGGCAAAGAGGGACTGCTCAACTGCAGCAGACGCAATTGTGCCAGGGGAGTCATGCAAACTCATGTATCTGCGCAGAATGGCCATCCTCATCCGCAGAACCATGATGGTGATGGGAAGCAGCATAGGCACCCCGCTCCGCCTCAAAAGGGGCACGCACTGCGCTGACCTGACAGCCCAACTGACGCAACATCTCTGCCAGCAGCTTCTCTTCCGGCAGCAAGAGATATTGCTCTGTGACCTGCAGCGGAGTATGGCGATTGCCCAAATGGTAGGCGGCTCGCAGCAACAGCAGCGGCTGCGCGGCCTCGACCCGCAATAATGACTCTTCGGCAGCCTCAATAGCGACCACTTGTCCGCTATCGCTCCACAAACGATCGCCATGGTATAGATGGCTGCCATGCGGAAGCATCACGATCACCTCTTCCCCATTGGAAAGACGGCTTTGCAGGCGACTGTAGGCCCGCTCCTGCCAAGTCAAAGACAAGGTCAAACAGGCAGGAGGGGCAGACTCTTCCGCAAAAGCGGTCAAAAAGATCATTGCAGCGTTCTCCACCTAAAAGAGAAAATAGCGTTGCGCCATCGGCAACACCTGGAGAGGT
>NZ_RXIU01000375.1 GCF_004217665.1 Candidatus Magnetaquicoccus inordinatus
AAGCGTTTGAGTTGTCCCAGGCTCAGTGCCGGAACCACCCAGTCACTGCCTGCAAAATGGACTGTGACGCCTTCGTGCGGAGGGGTACTCATCAGACGGCCTCCATGTCAATCTGGCAGAAGGCACTGATGTCGGTGCCGGTCTTGGTGTCGTCGGACAGCACCTTGGCCGTCAGAGTCAGCTTGGCAAACTCGTCGCTGATCAGGCCCAGTTCCTTGGTGGGCGAAAAAACGACGCGATACATCACCACCTTCAGTCCTTTGCCGTTGCGGGCAAAGTTCTTCCCGGCAAAAACCACCCGATACTCTTCCCCGACACCAACCAGTGCCTGAATGTTGTAGCCTGCCGAGGTGGTGTAGGAAACCTCAACCGGGGTGCCATCCTCGTCAATTTTGGTAGAGTTGGCCGAGATGAAGAGGCCAGCCGAGTTGATCTCATATTCGCTGACGGTCAGGGTCATGGTGCCCATACCCGTCCAGGTAACGGTGCCGTCGCTGGTGTCGGTACCATCAGTTTTCCAGGAAGGTGCCGACGCGCCTGACGTACCGGCCACTTTGCACTTGTAGAAGTGGGTGCCCGCAGCGGGTTTGACAAGCTGCCCGACAGTGTACGCCGTAGTAACCGCATGTACCGATGTCCGCCATCGTCCGTTTGACCACCGTGCTGAGACCGGTGGATTCATCCTGCAGGCGTTTCAATTCGGCGCGGGCCGTTGCCAACTCCCGCGTCATCTCGGCAGTCGGATTGGTGGTCTGCCGGAATTGTGCAGCAAGCTCCTGCACTTTCTCCCGTTGACGCACCGTGGCCGCCACAGAGGCTTTTTGCTCCTCGGTAAACAACGTGAAGGATACTTTTGCACCAGCCAAGTCGGCTTTCAGTTTCTCCAATGGCGCATTGGCCTCGGCAATCTGCCGGGCATAGTCAGCCATGGCCAATTGGGCAGAGCGCAGCGACTGGTGGGTGTCCACCAACTGCTGGCGCACTTGTTTCAAGCGATCGATGTCTGCCAGTCCAGCCATGGCGTTGCTCAACTTGGCTCCCTCGGCAGCAGCCGCACCGGTCAGGCCGGAGAGGGTCTTGTTGAACTCCTGCTGTACCTGGGCTGTGGCCCGAACGAACTGCTCCACATTCATGCGCAGGAAAAATTCCAGGGTGTTGGCCATAGTCATGCACTCGTTTGAAAATTGGCCAGCAGAGCGGTTTTGACCATCTCACCGGCCATCAGGAACAACATGGGGTGCATCTCCCGGAACACCGTCCAAATCTGCTCACACTCAGACAGCGAAAGATCCGCCAGTGTCTCGCCTGCAGGCGGGATGATGTTTTCTCCCTCCAGAAGGATGAGCAGTTGCGGCAGGCGCTCGGTCAGCAGGGTGAACACATCGGTGTTTTTCAGATCCTGGGAGATGGTGCGCAGGAACTTCAACACATCCCTGGGGCGCAACTCGTGCAGGATCACCGTCCGGCCTTCATCCAGATCGACTGTTTTTGTGATGCGCATTTTTTTCATCCATGTGCTGTGGGTTGGTTACAGACCGAGGTATCTGGCAACCAGCCAGTGGACTGGCGGGTTCTTTGACCAGTATTGATTGAGGGCCATCAGGCGGGGCAGAGTGAGACAGTCGTCGATATACTCCCAGGTCCAACCGGTCGAGGCGATGACGTGGGCATAGATTTCGTCCCAGTGGAGTTCCTCTACCCCGCCTTCACTTCCCCCGGGCGCACCAACCCGGAGGCCCGCATGATGGCCTCCATCAGAATGGGCACAGTGGCCAGATCCACCAGATCCTCGACATCCTCCACGTGGAGTTGCGGATAATTGCGGGAGAGAGCGGAATGAATCACCTGGAGGGCACTGTCGATCTGCTCAATGGAAAACTGGCCACCCTGCAGGTTCTGGAAATGGGGCATCAAGCGTTTGAGTTGTCCCAGGCTCAG
>NZ_RXIU01000376.1 GCF_004217665.1 Candidatus Magnetaquicoccus inordinatus
GCAAATGGGTTGCCAAATCGCCAATGCCCTCTTTGTGCAGTTGTTCAAGAAAGAGTTTTACCGCACTAAAATCCTCTTCCCACAAGGAGATGGGTGACTCTTGAAACAGGGTATGATAGCGGGCAGAGTGCTCGGAGACGCGGCGTTCGGCCTGTTTGCGTTCACTGATATCCTGCACTGTACCAATCGAACGCAAAGCTTTACCCTCGGCATCATAATGGGTTTCGCCCCGTTCGTGCACATATTTGATACGCCCATCGGCAAAGAGCAGGCGATGTTCAAAATTGTAGGAAGTACGATTTTTTACTGAATAGCTATAGGCTTGATCAAGCAGCTTGCGATCATCAGGATGCACCAGTGCCAAAAAGCTCTCATAAGAGGCGACAAAGCGTTCCGGATCGATCTCAAAAATGCGAAACACCTCTGCAGACCAGGTGAGTATATTGCCGTTGAGATCCAATTCCCAGTTACCGATTTTGGCCAGTTTTTGCGACTCGGTAAAAAGAATTTTTTGTTTATCCTGTTGTTGTTCAATTAATTTTTGTTCATTTAAGCACTTTTGCCGCGTGCTTGCGCAGAGGATGGCCCGTTCCAGGGAGCTGCTGGTCAGCTCTGGCCAGGAGAGTGCCTCTTGTGCCCCGGCTTCAATGGCTTTAATCGCCTGAGAGGCAGGGAGGTGATCTGCCAATACCAGAAGCGTCAACAGCGGAAAGTGCTCATGAAAACGGCGAATAGCCAGGATGCTCTCTTCATCCACTGCAGCGCAGGCCAGGAGGATGACAGGAGCTTCAGAGAGCTGTTGTTGCAGAAGTTCAATGGCCTGCAGCTCTGTAGCGCTCACCTGTAACGGTGCCATGGCAAGTGTGCTGGGGGCAAGAACTCTGCGCAACGCGGAAATTTTTTCGGCGTCGTGGGCAACCAGGAGCAGGGAAGGTATAGGCAGATCCATCTGGAGAGTTCCTTTGCGGCAAAAGCACTCAACGATTCTCTAGCTTTGTACTCTTAATTCTTGCAGGTTAGCACAAAAATGCTCTTGGTCAAATGCTCGATATGTTGCCGGTGTATCTCTTTGTATAAACACTGAAGAAATATGTATAAAATATTTCTTGAATCCAGTTGCCTTATTCTTATATATGAATGCTCATTCAGGGGATAACACGGCCGAGGACAGGGCAAGCGCATTTGCCAATTTCTTCACTGTTGCCACAAGCGAAACTGTGCATGTCTGGCGTCCGCCCTCGCAAAAGAGTGCCCCTGCAGGGCACAAATCGGTGCGGCATGCGCGAATGCTTAAGCATTCGCTTTTGGGAAACGCCGTATATTACCAGCAGGGCTTTGCCCTGCACCCACCAGGAGGAGATAATCTCCTCCTGGACCTCCATTATAATTTTCTGATTTTCAAATGCGCTTGCCCTGCTGCCGAGGATTCTGCTGCTTGTGCCGGAGTGATGCTGATGGCATGATAGGGTATTATTAAATTATTTGCTGCACGAGGTTCTCTTGTCTACAGATTGCACGGAAAACGAGTTGTTTTCAAAGAAAAAGTCTACTGGCTGGAGCCTGCTTTTTGCGGCCTGGCTGGTGGCGGCCTGTTCCACTCTGACCAGCCTCTTTTTTAGCGAAGTGGCGGGGGTGCCGGTCTGCAGCCTCTGCTGGTATCAACGCATCGCCATGTATCCCTTGAGCCTGATTCTGGCCATGGCGCTCTTTCCCTATGATCCGAAGGTGGTACGTTATGCCGGGGCTTTGGTGGGGGTGGGCTGGATAATTGCCCTGTTTCAGGTACTCTTGGTGGCCGGAGTCATTCCAGAACGGATGCAGCCTTGCGTGCAAGGGATACCCTGTGCAGAGACCTATTTTGCTCTGTTTGGGATCTTGACCATCCCCGCCATGTCCTTGTTGA
>NZ_RXIU01000377.1 GCF_004217665.1 Candidatus Magnetaquicoccus inordinatus
TGAAAGGCGCGCCAAGGGCAAAAGATTAAAAACAAAATCCCAGGGATTCCATCCCTGGACCCGGCCAGGGAGGTGCCCTCCCTGGACCCGCAGTCGTGTTGGGTGGTGAACAGTTACCTAAAACGCATGCAGGCCGCAAAGACTGGGCTAGCACGGCGCATGGCCACTCTCAGGTGCCACAAAAGGTCTGATAATCACCCCAAGAGGCAGGTGGGGGGGCACTATAACGCGCCATTCCCTCCTGCTCTTGAAAAGGGTTGCGCAGCACACGGAACAGTTGCTGGAAAGGCTGCCAAGCACCTGCCACAGCAGCCGACAACGCCTCCTCTACCAAATAATTGCGCGGAATATAGAGAGGGTTTATCCCGTTGAGTGCGGCAACCCGCTCGGCATCGCTTCGTCTATCCTCTCTGAGGCGAACCAGCCACTCCGCAAACCACTGGCGCGCCTCTTGCGGATCGGTAAAGGCTGCGCACCACTCCGCCACTCCTCTCTCGCCTGCCGCAAGCGCATCTGCCAATCGGCGAAAGGTTAAGGTATAATCGGCCTTGCCCCGATACATGATTGCCAACAGCTCCTCAATCAACGCACCATCTCCAGCCTCTTTGCCAGGCAAGGCCAATTTGTCACGCATCCCCTGCATCCAATACTCCTGCAACAGCTCGGGAAAGGTGGTCAGGATTGTCTGAGCCCGCTGGCGCCCTTGCCCGGGCAGCTCTGCCTCGATCACAGGCAAAAGCGCCTCTGCCAAACGCCGCAGATTCCAGGTTGCCATTGCCGGTTGATTGCCATAGGCATAGCGCCCCCAATGGTCAATGGAACTGAACACGGTTGCCGGATCATAGAGATCCATAAAGGCACAGGGGCCGTAGTCGATGGTCTCACCCGAGAGGGTCATATTGTCTGTATTCATCACCCCATGGATAAAACCCACCTGCAGCCATTGGGCGAGCAGGCGTGCCTGCCGGTCGCTCACCACCTGCAAAAGATCCAAACAGGGTGTCGTGGTCGCACACCACTCCGGATAGTGGCGGTTGAGGGTATATTCTGCCAACATCCGCACCCCGGACCAATCCTGCCGCGCCGCAAAATATTGTATTGTGCCCACCCGCAGATGACTGGCCGCCACACGGGTCAAAACCGCTCCGGCTAACGGCTGTTCGCGCATCACCCACTCACCAGTCGCCACCACCGCCAATGAACGACTGCTCGGAATCCCCAAAGCGTGCATCGCCTCGGAAACCAGATATTCGCGCAACATCGGGGCCAAACAGGCGCGCCCATCACCACGTCGGGAGTAGGGTGTACGACCACTTCCTTTCAACTGCAGATCATAGCGTTTGCCTTGCCGATCCACCACCTCACCGAGCAGATGGGCCCGCCCATCCCCCAACTGCGGCACAAACTGGCCAAACTGATCTCCTGCATAGGCCAAAGCAATTGGTGAGGCATCACCAGGCAAACGGTTTCCCGAAAACCACTGCGCAGCTCTCTGCCGCAACATCTCCCTGTCCCAGGAAAAAGCCTCTACCAGCTCCTCATTGAGCAGCAACAACTGTGGTTGCGCGACCGGTTCGGGAGACAAGCGGCTATAGAAATGTTCTGGCAGGCTCTGGTAGCTATGCTCAAAGCCCAAAGGGGGTTCCGAAGAGGCGTGCTCAGCCATCCTTATTATCCCTCTGCCGGGATAAAATGCAGTGCCAAACCGTTATTGCAATAACGCATGCCAGTCGGTTGTGGTCCATCGGGAAAAAGATGTCCTTGATGACCGCCACAGCGCGCACAATGGTATTCGGTACGCGGCATCAACAGATGGTAATCGGTTTTGGTGTCCACGCTCCCCTCGATGACCGCAAAAAAACTGGGCCAACCGCTACCGCTTTCATATTTCATCGCCG
>NZ_RXIU01000378.1 GCF_004217665.1 Candidatus Magnetaquicoccus inordinatus
CCTCCGCAGCCACTACCGCAAACCCTTTACCATGCTCACCTGCTCGAGCCGCCTCAATGGCCGCATTCAAAGCCAACAGATTGGTCTGCCGCGCAATCTCTTCAATAATACCAATCTTCGAGGCTATCTCGCGCATGGCCTGGACCGCCTCACCAACCGCCATGCCACCCTCTTCGGCATCACGTGCCGCCTGCTGGGCAATAGTCTGCGTCGTACCCGCATTATCAGAGTTCTGTTGAATGTTGGATGACATCTCCTCCATCGCCGATGAGGTCTCTTCAATGGAGGCCGCCTGATTGGTCGCTCCTTGCGACAGATTTTGCGCCGCATCGGAGATTTCATTGCTGCCAATCGCCACCTGCTCTGCAGAGGTGGAGACCTCGGTGATTACCTCACGCAACTTATCGGCCATCTGTTTCAAGGTGTCGGCCAACTGGCCCACCTCATCCTTTTGCTGCAGATCAATGGTCGCCGTCAAATCACCACCAGCGATGCGTTTGGCAAATTCGACACCCATGGTCAAAGCGGAAACCAGCGCACGGGTCAAAAACAGGGCAATGATCACCCCAAACAGTATGGCACCCACACTGGCACTGCTGATCAAAGTCACCGCTGATGAGACCTCAGCATGCGCTTTGTTCTGCTGGCCATGAACCACTTGCGCCAATTTTTCTGCCGCAGCTCGCCGCGCCACAATCAACTCTTGTTCGGCTTTGTTCTGTTCGCGAATGGACTCCAGTATCGCAGACATCTCTTTCTGATACTGCTCAATACCGGCAATAATTTTTTTTGTCTGATCGATATTAACCGCTTGCTTGAAACGCGATAACAACTCCTGGGCCACTTTTAAGGCGCCACCGCTACCTTCTTGATTACGTTGGATAAATTTTTCATCTTTTCCAGATGTAATAAATATCTCCTTTTCGCCAATGCGGGCATCCTTGAAAAAGATCAACATCTGTCCCGCTCTTGCTACCTTATCCGCACGATCCTCGATGGCGGCAGTACGTTCTGCAGAAGCTTGCACATTTTGCTCACGCAACATTTCATGCAATTTATGTGTCTGATTCTCCTGCATTTTGGTTACTTCCACGCGCACAGTATTATCAGCAATGTCGCGGATGCGTGCCAAACCTTCATTGCGCTTTTTTTCCAGCTCCACATAGTGCGCAAAGGCTTTGCCATAGTGCTCCATGGCATTGATCACTCCATCAATTTGCCCTTTGTCATCTGCACTATGAAATTTTTGGTCACGATCTATAATCGCCTGTTTTTTGAACTCATCCAGCGCTTTTTGGTTTTCCTGGACATGTTTCATATCCTTGCGCATGATGAAATTTTTTTCCGACTGCATCGCCTTGTTGACCTGCTCGATCAAAAATGCCAAATCCTGGCTCTTGTCCAAACGCCCGGCAATGCCGTTAATTCCATTATAACCGGTAAGCGCCACGGCAAAGGTCAACAGCAAAACCAAGCCAAAACCCAAACCGAGTTTGATTCCCAGTTTTAAGTCCTTCATCCCATCTCCTCCCCATGGGTAAACAATACCATACGCACTCACCTGCAGATGATCAGGCGGACGCAAATTTTCTGTTATAAAACGTCAATATTTGTCAGAATGTATAATAATAAACCAGTGCAGAGAATCTGTCAGTAAAAAAAACTCAGGGCAATCGCATTTGAAAATCAGAAAATTATTATGGAGGTCCAGGAGGAGATTATCTCCTCCTGGAGGGTGCAGGGCAAAGCCCTGCTGGTAATGTGCGGCGTTTCACAAAAGCGAATGCGTAGCATTTGCGCACGCCGCACCGATTTGTGCCCCGATGGGGCACCCTTTGGGAGGGCGGACGCCCGACATGCACAGTTTCGCTTGTAGCAACAG
>NZ_RXIU01000379.1 GCF_004217665.1 Candidatus Magnetaquicoccus inordinatus
TTGAAAAAAACATCTAAATACAACATGTTGTGCTTGATAGTGTCTGGAAGTGTATGGCTTCATGTGTACCAACGAAGCAGCACAACCCAAACAGGAGAAACACACATGAGCAACCTGAGCGAAACCCAACAAACCACCCTGGAAGCCGCTGCCAAACGCGCCAACGGTTCCATCCACCCCCTGCCGGGCAACGTCAAGGGCGGTGCCGCCAAGAAGGTGATCAAGGCATTGCATCAACAGGGTCTGATCGAAGAGATCGAAACCGACGTCTGGCGCATCACCAAGACGGGTTACGCGGCCATCGGCATGGAGGCACCCCAGGAAATTGAAGACGACGCACCTGCCCACGGTCCTGGGCTGGACTTCAGCGACGACACCGTTGTGCAGGCATGGATCGACAACATGCCTGCCGAGGATGCGGCCTACCACGAAGAGATGGCCGCTGCCTGCGAAGAATTGGATGGTCCAGATGATTACGACGACCCGCCCATTGGAATCATCGTTCCGATGGACCCGGCAGACTTGCCCCGGACGGAAGACAACGAAGTGCCTGCAGATGCCGACTTTGAAGCGGATGTTGCCGCCGCAGAGCAATCCATGGAGGCAGCCGACGAAACCCTCCCCGAAGTCATCGATACCATCGCAAAACAGTACATCCAGGATCATGGGTTCCGGGTAACCCGCGAGAATCTGGAAAAGGCGTTGCTCGAAGCCTTCAAGGCTGGACAAGCCAGCAACACACCCAAAACCAGAACGCCCAGAGAGAATTCCAAAAAGGCCATTGTGATGGCCCTGCTCCAACGCCCGGAAGGAGCCTCCCTGCAGCAGATTGAACAGTCCACTGGCTGGAATTCAAACACTGTGAGGGGCTTTCTTTCCCTCGCCAAAAAGAAGCAGGGGTTGAACCTGGAAACATTCCGCACCCGGATGCATGGAACCAACTTGCAGGGGGCAAAAGGTTCCTTCACCGTGTACAAAGTTGTTTAACAGCGACTTTCTGCCGCCGGATACAAATTCCGGCGGCAGCAGAGAGTGAAAATGAAGCACCAACAAGAACCACCAAAGGAGAGCACCTTGAACAGCACCGACCTGGATCAACTGCCCCACATCGACAGGCATCGCATCAATCGCCTGGAAGACAGTCATGCTTGGGAGGTCGATCAGATGGAAGCAACGCATCAGTTTGGGGAGAAGGTCAGGATTCAGGAAGAGGACGGATCCTCCTTCTCCATGTGGATCGGCAACCAGGTTGCCCCGGGACGGTACCAATTGCACAACCAACCGCCCACTGCATCGGCATGATCCTTGTTGACGGCCATGGCCGCCGGGATCCAACAAGCCAGACGGACTGCCCTTGCTACTCCAAATCGATACCCCGCTCCGCAGCCACATCCTCAAACGTCTTGCCACCCGAACCATCCAAGTAAACAATCTTGCCGGTGGCCTGAATGTACCGTTGCACCGCCACATCCACATAGACCGGACTGATTTCCATGGCATAGACCCGGCGGTGATTGGCTTCCCCGGCCATGATCTGACTGCCTCCACCGGAGAAGGGCTCGTAGCACAGCCCGCCCTTTTCCACATGCTGGCGCATAGGGATGCCAAACGCCTCCAGAGGCTTTGGCGTCGGGTGTTCCGGACGTTCATCGCCAGCCAACCCTTTCATATCCCAAACGGTGGTGCAGTTGTCCGAACCCTCCAGCCTTGGCGGACGGTTGCCACGCATCCAGCCAAAAAAGCAGGGCTCGTGTTTCCAGAGGTAGTGGGTCCGGGAGAGAATGGAGGTGTTTTTATTCCAGATGATCGTCTGATGGACGAAGGCACCCATCTCTTCCCAGACCGCCTCTACCATGGCCTGCCGCTTTGAGGCATGCCAGCA
>NZ_RXIU01000038.1:0-18483 GCF_004217665.1 Candidatus Magnetaquicoccus inordinatus
CTGACCCAACTGGCAGAATCACCGCGAAAACGTAAGCGACAAATGGCTGTATCGGGGAAAACATGTTAGCGCATATGGGGAGGTGCCCTCCCTGGACCCACAATAGTTTTGGGTGGTGAATAGTTACATTTTATGAAAGATGTCGCATAATGGCCAATTTGGGTACACAGATATTTCATGCCGAATGGAATGAACTGCTGAAGGCTGGGAAGATTGAAGAGTTGCTGGCCCATATGTGGAAAGTGGCTTTGCACTGTTCCATTTATAGTCCACAATATCGCGGCAGTTATTTATATCTGCGGGAAATGGACCTGTTTCTGCATGCAGTGGGGCAGTTGTTGAGCAGAGCGCTGCCCAACACCCAGATTACCGATCCTGGAGATCTCTTTCTCTATGCCGCAACAGCAATCTATGAGGTGGGCGGTCATACCAGAGTGCTCGAAGATGTGGTTAAATCTTTCCCGGAATATCAGCATGTGTTGCTTTTGACGGATATGAAAACCATACCCGATTTGCTGGTCGAGAGGTTTAGAGAGCTGAATATTACGGTGATAATCGTTGAGGGTGGGTCGTATATAAACAAAATAGTGCAATTAAAAAATCTTATCGCCAAATATCAACCAAAATGTCTGTTCAATTTTGCCCATCCCTATGATGTTATTGTCAACTCGGCATTGACTGGTTATCAGGTTCCTGTATTGTTTGACCATTTTGCAAACAATTTGCCCTGCTTGGGGGCTACTCGTGCCGATTTTTTACACATTGATCATTCTGAAACCTGTTTTCACTATTGCCAAAAAAATTCCGGTGTTACCCCGCATTGGATCCGCTTGACGGCAGAAGATCATGGTGCTGCTTTATTGCCGGCAGCAGCAGAAGCGTTGACTTGTGTGACCTGTGCCGGTGATCCCTCCAAATATGTTGGCGTTGTCGAGTTCAGTTATCCCCAATTGTTGGCCGCTTTGTTTAAGGCTGGGGTTTCGCTCTGCTATCATGTCGGACCATTGCCGGAGCATGTGCGTGATTCCTTCAAAAATAAAATCGCAGCATTAGGTGAAGATCCAGATAAATTTCAAGCAGTTGGGCCAGTGGCCTCCTTGAATGAATTGCTCCATCGCCTCAAGCCGGATTTTTATTTTGACTCGCACCCTGTAACCGGCGGAAAAACCATTATCGAGGCATTAAGTGCCGGAATACCCATTTTACTGCCAAGACCGCGTACCGGGTCACAGTTTCTGAACCGTGATTTGACATTTGGAGCTGCAATAACCATCCACGATTTGCAAGATATTGATGCAGCTCTCAGCAGATTCAGAAAAGAAAAGGATATTTTGGCGAGAGCTTCACGGCAAATCTATGAGCGTTATTATTCTTTGCAGATGTTGCGCAATGAATATCTGTCGATTCTTGGATTGGCATCGTGATAATAACTGTTAGCGACATGAGCTGTTTTTAAGTTACGAAAATAGCTCAACTCAAGCAATTGTCATCATCGCCGCGATACAGCACAATGGCAGATAAGTTACTCCCATTCCAAGTCAGGACCGATCTCCAGCAACCAGAAACAGGAAACGCCTACCATGACCCTTGAACTCTATATTTTTAACATGTGTCCCCATTGTCAACGGGTTCGTGTTCTCCTCAACTCCCTTGCTTTGCCCCATCAACTGCACCGTTTGGATCCAAGCAATAAACCACCAAATTTTACCACGATTTCACCCCTTGGTACTGTTCCTGTCCTGCGTGTCAATGATCAGGCTTCCATCCTTGACTCTCTGGCCATCAACGAATATCTCAATGACTATGCTGGAGGGAGCATGCTTCCCGCTGACACCCTGGCGCGCGGTGTTGTGCGTGGCTGGACCGGTTTTGCCAGCGATATTCAAGGTGACATGGTTAAATTGATGGCTGCGGAAACAGAGCAATCTTTGCTGTCGGTCGCAGCAACCATGACCAAAAAACTCCAGGTTCTAGAAAAGCTTATCGCACAAGCTATCCTTCCCGTCGCTCCACACGCTTTGACACTTCTCGATGCGGTAATGGCTCCTCTTTTTCTCCGTTTTAATGTGATGCACAACCACTTGCCGCTCATTGATGCCAGCACCATGCCCCACATGCAGGCTTGGCAATCCTGGCTTATTGCCGAGCCTGCGGTTGTCAATTCGGTGGATGGTGATTTTTCTGCTCTTTTTCAGCGTTTTATCGAGCAACGGAGCGGCGGTGCTCTGGCAGCTCGGATGGATGGGGAGTGATTGGTCTTCACAGGGATCAAGGTGGAGTGCTGCGAACAAAAAAATGCGTATGGATAGTGACTTGCATGGGTTAACAGGCTATTTTTGTTCATATAAATGATAGTACCCAAGCGCATGCTCGTCTGTTCAAAGCCCTCCTCACTTTTCCAGAGACGGCGGGTGCTTTGTTGCGAGAACGCTTGCCACAAGAGCTCTCACGTTTGTTGGCGCCGGAAGAATCTTTCGTAACTATTCAGGTTCATGCTGGCTCGCCAGCTCTACCCCCATGGGGATGCTGTACGAATTGGCGCAAAAATGCGCGCCAATCCGCACAGCTTGCTTCCATTAGGCGCTTAAGCCGACGCAAAAAGCGCGTCGGCTTAGTGTGAAAAGCGCGCCAAAGGCAAAAGATTAAAAGCAAAATCCCAGGGATTCCCTCCCTGGACCCGGCCAGGGAGGTGCCCTCCCTGGACCCGCAATAGTTCTGGGTGGTGAATAGGTACCATTGCCGGAGATCTTCATCATTGTTACTTGTTGTGGCGTGGGGCAAGGGGGTATGAAAAAAGGGTGTAGAGCCAAGGACTCCAGAGACCGTGAGATTTTTGATCCGCTCTACTCAAACCTTCCCGTTTGCAAAAACTGATGCACCATTTGGATCGCTTGTGGCGAAATGAGCAGCCCCATATGGATGACCGGTAGCGTGCGATGCTCTTTGGCACCATCGAGCAAGGTTTCCGACACCGCCACGTTGCCATCATTGGCTTCACCAATACCCCAAAGGGTTCTCCCTGCACCCCACGGGGAGCGATCTCCAGCCAAAATCCCGATTTCACGTCCTTCCGGAACATGGGTAAAGCCGCCACCACCCAAAGCACGGTGCATGCTTTTACCCAAGGCCATGCGTCCCCAACTCCACTGCGCCATCTTTTTTGCCGCCATATTGCCACGAAAAGGGGTGCCCAAAGCCACCATACGGCCAATACGTGCTTCCGGGTGACGATGCAGCATGTCCAAAGCCACCATTCCACCCAGGCTGTGACAAACCAAATGCACACCTTTTTCAGGAGCCTGCTTCATCCCCGGTCCAAAATGGTGTTGCAAGTAGAGCCATAACTCATGGCTGCTTTGGCTGACCTGGGCATGCACAGAGCGATAACGAAAAAAAAGCGTCTGATAGCCGAGTTGGCGCAATCGTACTGCCAACAACTGCATCTCTGAGCCATTTAACCATAATCCGTGAATCAACACGGCAATCTGTTTGTCTTCTGCGTTTTCCATAGAAACCATCCACCTGCTGCACTCTCTATACGCACTATGAAAGAACTCGCCAGAGTGCACAAGTGCTGCTCATCAGAAGAGGAAAAGCTGCGTATTCTATCTTTTTGAAGAAATCCCGTTGCATACGTTTCGTCAGGGTTTCATACTGACCGTTTTGTAGAGGTTGGAATGGGCAATGGCCACCGATGGCAGGTTTGTTACAGAGAATACTGCGACCAGGCAACCGCTCTCCTTGCACGAAGGGGTCTGTTTACCCTACCTGGATGGCGAATTGCAACTCTCTTGTGGCAACGGGCAGTTGCGACCAATCTATGCCCAGCATAACCGATTATGGATTGCCGATCGTCTTTGCCCAGCAACTGAGTGGCAAGCATTGGTGGAGCAGTGGTTTCGCCAACAGGCAGGAGTCTATTTACCGCTGCGATTGGCAGCCTGGGCAGCCCGTATGGGCCTCTCCTACCAACGCTTGACCATCCGCAACCCTAAAAGCCGTTGGGGAAGCTGCTCCACTCGGGGAAGTATCAACCTGAATTGGCGGTTGATCTGGTTGCCTGTTGCTTTGGGAGATTATGTTTTGGTCCATGAGCTGAGTCACTTGCGGCACATGGATCATTCACCGGCCTTTTGGCAGGTGGTCGGGAGTTATGTGCCAGAATATCAGGAGTGCCGACGCCGCTTGCGGCACATATGCTTACCATGGTAAGGATACCTTACAGATTGCTGATTGCTAGAAAGGTATTGAGTAGAGATGTCCAATAATGAAGAGGTTGCTCCTCTGGATTTTATCCGCCAGATTGTTGCCAATGATGTGTCTGAAGGCAAACATCAAGGACGAGTGGTTACCCGCTTTCCACCAGAACCAAACGGTTTTTTGCATATCGGTCACGCCAAATCAATCTGCCTCAATTTTGGAGTGGCCAGTGAATATCCTGGTGGACAGTGCAACTTGCGTTTTGATGATACCAATCCGCTCAAGGAGGAGGATCTCTATATCCAATCGATTCGCACTGATGTGAAATGGTTGGGATTTGATTGGCAGGAGCATATGTATTATGCCTCAGACTATTTTGAACCACTTTATAAGTTTGCAGAACGCTTGATCGAGGATGGGCATGCGTTTGTCTGTGAGCTTAATGTGGAACAGATGCGCGAATATCGCGGCACCTTGACCGAGGCCGGAAAGGAGAGTCCCTGGCGCAATCGCCCGATGGCCGAAAGCTTGGATCTGCTTCGGCGGATGCGTGCTGGCGAGTTTCCAGAGGGGCGCTATACCTTGCGTGCCAAGATTGATATGGCATCCCCCAATATCAATATGCGTGATCCGGTGATCTACCGGATTTTGCATGCCCATCATCACCAAACCGCTGGCCAGTGGTGCATTTATCCCACCTATGACTATGCCCACTGCATCAGTGATGCCCTGGAGGGCATTACCCACTCTTTGTGCACCCTGGAGTTTGAGGATCATCGCCCGTTGTATGATTGGATCCTTGATCGTCTCAGTGGTGTGCTCAGTTGTCATCCCCAGCAGATAGAATTTTCCCGTTTGGTGTTGGAATATACGGTGGTCAGCAAGCGCAAATTGAACGCTTTGGTGCGCTCAGGAGCGGTGGATGGTTGGGATGATCCCCGTATGCCGACCATCTCCGGGTTGCGTCGTCGCGGCTATACCCCCAGCGCTATTCGTGAGTTTTGTCGGCGGATCGGAATCTCGAAAACGCCAAACAATGTGGAGCTCTCTTTGTTGGAGAGCTGTATTCGCGATGATCTGGAGCAGCATGCTCCGCGGGCCATGGCAGTGTTGAATCCACTGAAAGTGGTGATCACCACTGTTGCCGAAGAGCATTGTGCCGAGTTGAGCGCAGCCAATCATCCGCAAAATCCGGCTTTGGGAAGCAGAAAACTCTATTGGATGCGTGAGATCATTATCGAACGCGAAGACTTTGCCGAAAATCCGCCCAAACAGTTCAAGCGCCTGGTTCCAGGTGGCGAAGTGCGTTTGCGTCATGCCTATGTGATCCGCTGTGATGAGGTGATCAAGGATCCTGCGAGTGGAGAGGTGGTGGAACTGCGTTGTTCCCATGATCCCGCTACGTTGCATGCCAATCCCAGTGATCGTAAAGTCAAAGGGGTGATTCATTGGTTGCCGCTGGCCCGCTCTTGCCCGGCAGAGATTCGCTCCTACGAAACGCTGTTCAATACAGCCAATCCCGATGAAGAGTGGCAGGGAGATGATTTTACCCGCCTGCTCAATCCAAACTCTTTGCAGATTTTATCTGCAAGTCGTATCGAAGAGGGGTTGCAAAATCTTCCGCCAGGTACCATCTATCAATTTGAGCGTCAGGGCTATTTTTGTGTGGATAGCAAATATTCCTCTCCCGGTAAACCGGTTTTTAATCGCACGGTAGGGTTGCGCGATTCCTGGGGTAAGCAACAAAACAAGGAATCATGAGGATAGTGCAGGAAGTGATGGAAGAGTGTCATCAGGTAGGTGTTCTATCAAGTGGCGATGCCAGTTCAGGTATCGTAGGGGCCTCTTTTGAGTCAACGATAACGACATAGATGCTGACTTCACGTCATCACGAAATTTTGAAACGGGTGGTACAGGTTCACATCGAAGATGGGGAGCCTGTCGGATCCAAAACGGTTTGCGAACGCTCGGGATTGGGAGTCTCCTCGGCGACGGTCCGCAATGCGATGATGGAGCTGGAGGAGATGGGATTGTTGACACAACCCCATCCTTCAGCGGGTCGGGTACCCACCGATTTGGGTTTGCGTTATTATGTGGACAGTCTGTTGGAGCTGGTCTCGGTAAGCTCTGAGGAGCAAGAGCGGATTCTGCAGGCCTGTGGGCAGGGCAATGAAGAGCTGGAGAGTGTCTTGGCACGGGTCAGCCCCTTGTTGGCGACATTGACCGGCAGTGCCTGTTTGGTGCGCACGCCCGATCTGCGCCATATGTTGTTGCGCCGGGTGGAGTTGATCAAATTGGCTAGTCGTTCCGGGCAGGAGCGGGTGTTGGCGCTGTTGATCTCCACGACAGGTCAGTTGCGCAGTCGGGTGATCTTTTTGCAGAGTGCGTTGAGCCAGGAAAAACTCAATCAGTTCAGCCTGTTTTTGACCAGACAACTGGAGGGGATGACGCTGCTGGAGGTCCGGGAGCGGCTGCAGCGTGAGTTGGAGCAGAGTGAAGAAGAGTATCGGTTGTTGTGCAGTCAACTGTTGGCCAGTGTCAGTGGTTTGTCGATGGGCGGCGATTTGATTGTCAACGGCCGCATGAATCTGTTTCAATCGTTTGCTGAACTGTCACGTATTCGTGAGATGTTGGCTGTATTGGAGGAGAAAAAGGGGCTGTTGGCTGTGTTGGACCGTTGTTTGGATCTGCAAGGTGTACGGCTGTTTATCGGCTCCGAAGCAGAGTGGAACCAACGTGGCTGTGTGGTGGTAGCGGCGCCATTCCAAAGCGGCGAGGGGAGTTATCCTGGAACTTTGGGGGTGTTGGGGCCGACGCGGATGGATTATGCGCATGTGATTCCCTTGATTGGCTTTACGACGCAGGTGTTAAGCACTCTCTTTGCCGAGGGTGTGCCGACGGGAGCCGCACAAGGGATGGTGGTAAATCGTTTTGATGCAGGGGAGGATGGAGAGTGAGTAGCAAGATGGAGGCTTCGGAGCAGCAAACGGAAACAGGTGTGCCGGAGCAAGAAGAGGTGCAAGAGGAGGTTACGCAGGAGGCTATTGCCTCTGAGGCCGGGGATGAAGAGGTGGAAGAGGCGGTACGTCGTCTGTTTAACGATGCAGGAGAGAGAGTGACAGGCGAGGCGCAGTCGGGACCCACTCTGGCGGAGCAGTTGCAAAATGCTCTGGCCCAGGTCGAGGAGCAGCGTAATGCCCATTTGCGCGCCGTTGCGGAGATGCAGAATGTGCGCAAACGCTTTGAACGTGAAGGTCAACAGACGCGGCAGTTTGCCATTGAAGGGTTTGCCCGTGATTTGTTGCAGGTAGCGGATAACCTGGAGCGGGCTTTGTCTGCGGTGCCCAAGGAGTGCAGTACCGATTTGAAGGTGTTTTTGGAGGGTGTCGGCATGACCCAGAACGAATTGGTGCGTGTATTGGGCAAGCATGGGGTGACGCGGATCAAGGCGTTGCAAGAGCCATTTGATCATAATCTGCATCAGGCAGTTTTTGAGGTGGCCAGCCAAGAGGTTACGCCAGGCAGTGTTGCCCAGGAGTTGCAGGCGGGATATTTGTTGAATGGTCGTCTGTTGCGGGCGGCGATGGTGGGTGTGGCCAAGGCACCAGAGGGATAAAAATAATGCAGGCTGCTCTTGACAAGGGAAAAGGGAGTTTCCATATAACTGTCAAGAAATGATGGGGCCGAAGATCGATCAGGCCATCGGCAGCGGTGGTCGGGAAGATGAGGCGAATTCAGACATCCTGCAAGGTAAGAGGTATTGAGATGGGCAAGGTGATTGGTATAGATCTGGGAACCACCAATTCGTGTGTGGCAATTATGGAGGGTGGTGATCCCAAGGTTATTGAAAACAGCGAGGGTAGCCGCACTACGCCGTCGATGGTGGCTTTTACGGCCAACAATGAGCGTTTGGTGGGCCAGGCGGCCAAGCGGCAGGCGGTGACCAATCCAAAAAATACCCTCTCAGCCATCAAGCGTTTGATCGGTCGTCGTTATGATGATCCGTTGACTGCTGAGGATAAAAAACAGGTCGCTTATAACATTGTCAAAGCAGACAATGGTGATGCCTGGGTGGATGCCGGCGGCAAAAAGATGAGTCCTTCCGAGGTCTCAGCCTTCATTCTGCAGAAGATGAAGCAGACGGCTGAAGATTATCTGGGCGAAAAGGTGACTGAAGCCATCGTGACTGTTCCGGCCTATTTTAACGATGCACAGCGTCAGGCCACCAAAGATGCCGGACGTATTGCCGGGCTGAATGTGTTGCGCATCATCAACGAGCCGACAGCCGCCGCTTTGGCCTATGGTTTGGACAAAAAGGGTGGCCAGACCATTGCTGTTTATGATCTGGGTGGTGGTACCTTTGATATTTCGGTTTTGGAGATTGGTGACGGTGTTTTTGAAGTCAAATCGACCAATGGGGATACCTTTTTGGGCGGTGAAGATTTTGACAAAGCGATCATCGATTATCTGGCCAGTGAATTTTTGAAAGAGAGTGGAATTGATCTGCGCAAGGACAGCATGGCCTTGCAGCGTCTGAAAGAGGCGGGTGAAAAGGCCAAGATTGAGTTGTCCAACAGCACGCAGACCGACATCAATCTGCCCTTTATCACTGCCGATGCCAGCGGTCCGAAACATTTGAATATCACTTTGAGCCGCGCTAAACTGGAATCGCTGGTGGATCATCTGATTCAGCGCACTCTGGGACCGTGCCGGACAGCCTTGAAAGATGCTGGCGTGGCCACCAGGGATATTCATGAGGTGATTCTGGTGGGTGGTATGACCCGCATGCCGAAGGTGCAGGCGGTGGTCAGCGAATTTTTTGGCAAAGAGCCGCACAAAGGGGTCAATCCCGATGAAGTGGTAGCGGTAGGTGCCGCCATTCAGGGCGGGGTGCTGAAGGGTGAAGTCCAGGATGTGTTGCTGCTGGATGTGACGCCTTTGTCGTTGGGTATTGAGACCTTGGGAGGAGTGTTTACCAAGCTGATTGATAAAAACACGACGATTCCGACCAAAAAGTCACAGGTTTTTTCGACAGCGGCCGATCAGCAATCGGCGGTGACGATTCGCGTCGCCCAGGGTGAGCGCGAGATGTTCAATGACAATAAACTGTTGGGTCAATTTGATCTGGTCGGTATTCCGCCAGCGCCGCGTGGTGTGCCGCAGATTGAAGTAACCTTTGATATTGATGCCAATGGTTTGGTGCATGTTTCTGCCAAGGATAAGGGGACTGGCAAGGAGCATTCGATCCGCATTCAGGCATCGGGTGGATTAAGTGATGGTGAGATCAAACGCATGGTGCAGGAAGCGGAGATGCACGCTGCCGAAGATAAGCGCAAGCGGGAGTTGATTGATGCGCGCAACCATGCGGATTCCTTGGTGTACAGCACGGAAAAATCTTTGAAAGATCACGCGGACAAGATTGATGGTGCTTTGAAGGGCCAGATTGAGGTAGCGGTAGCTGAGTTGAAGCAGGTAATGGATCAGGATGATGCTGAGAAAATTACGGCCAAGACCCAGGCGTTGATGGAGATTTCGATGAAGTTGGGTGAGGCGGTCTACAAGGATGCCGGTGGTGCTGCAGCGGGAGCGGATCCCGCAGCAGATCACGGAGCAGCGGGTGGAGCGTCTGCAGGTGGTTCCAGAAAGTCGGGTGACTTTGTGGATGCCGAGTATGAGGAAGTCAAAGACGATAAGAAGTAGATAGATGCCGAAAGATCTCTATGAAATCCTGGGTATCGCTCGTGATGCCCAGGAGGCCGACATCAAGAAGGCCTACCGGAAGTTGGCAATGGAGCTGCATCCTGATCGTAATCCAAACGACAAGGGTGCAGAAGCCAAGTTCAAGGAGGTGAATGCTGCCTATGAAGTGCTCAAGGATCCGAAAAAGCGGGCCATATATGATCAATATGGCCATGCTGGATTGGGTCAGGGAGGCGCTGGAGGAGGATATTCCGGTGATCCGAGTGGCTTTGGTGGTGGCTTTGGAGATATTTTTGAGGAGTTTTTTGGCGATATCTTTGGAGGTGGTGGAGGTCGTGGCCAGAGAAGTGCTGGCGGAGCGCAGCGAGGAGAGGATTTTCGCTATGATCTGACAGTTACTTTAGAGACGGTGATGAATGGTTCGGAGGAGCGGATTCGCATTCCGACGATCATTGTTTGTGCCACCTGTGGTGGGAGCGGGGCCAAGGCGGGATCGGGCCCTGAGAATTGTACGATGTGTGGTGGGGCAGGGCAGGTACGGACGCAGCAAGGATTTTTTTCGGTGGCGCGTACCTGTCCGACCTGTCGTGGTCAGGGACGGATTATTCGCAATCCTTGTGGTGGTTGTCAGGGACAAGGGCGGGTCCGTTCGGAGAAGACTTTGACCGTGAAAATACCTGCCGGTGTTGATACGGGCAATCGGATACGTTTATCCGGAGAGGGTGGAGCGGGATTACGAGGGGCGCCAAATGGTGATTTGTTTATCGTCATTGAGGTTGCACCGCATCCGATGTTTGAGCGTTATGAGGCAGATTTATTGTGTCATGTGCCGATCACCTTTACCCAGGCAGCGTTGGGTGGAAGGTTGGAGGTACCGACTTTGAGTGGCCGGGCACGTTTGACATTGCCTGCTGGGACGCAGACAAGCAAAAGGTTGATTTTACGTGGCAAGGGTTTGCCACATTTGAATCGGCCTGGGGTGTTTGGGGATTTGGTTGTCGAGGTGCGGGTGGAGACTCCGGTTAATTTGAGCAAGCGGCAGAAAGAGTTGTTGGAGGAGTTTGATGCTTGTTCGGATTCGGAGTCGCAGCCGGAATCTAACTCTTTCATGGGTAAGGTGAAAGAGTTTTTGGATAAGATGGCTGGGTAGATTTATCTTTTTGTGGTGTTTTAACAACAAGCTAAGATTTTGATTGTCTTTGCGCGGTGCTGCAAATATTTTCTAATCAGTAGCTATTCAGCACCTAAAACAATTGCGGGTCCAGGGAGGGCACCTCCCTGGCCGGGTCCAGGGATGGAATCCCTGGGATTTTGTTTTTAATCTTTTAATTTTTTTAATCTTTTGCCTTTGGCGCGCTTTTCAAACTAAGCCGACGCGCTCTTTGCGTCGGCTTAAGCGCCTAATGGAAGCAAGCTGTGGGCACTGGCGCGCATTTTTTGCGCCAATGCCCACAGCATCCCCATGGGGGTAGAGCTGGCGAGCCAGCACGAGCCCGAATAGTTATCCTGTTCGCTACTCTGCTCGTTACTCTGCTTATTTGATTGCAAGTTGGTATCAGAGCTGCGCATAGTGGCGGCACTTTTGAGGGGGTGGCCTCTAGAGCGTTCGGTTTTTTCGAGGTTGACTCTCTCCTGCTTGGGTTCTTTTCCACACTGTTGCCCCTCGGCGACACTGTGCAAGTCGGGCGTCCGCCCTCCCAAAGCGTGCCCCTTCGGGGCACAGATTAAGGCGCGCGGCACAGATTGGCTGCGCCAATCTGTTTCGGATAAAGCGCGCCAGATAAGCAGGGCTCCGCCCTGCACCCGCCAGGGGCGATAATCGCCCCTGGACCCCGTAATAGTTTAGAAGATAAAAAAGATAAATAGATTAATAAAAAACAAGCGAATAAATTTTATCAATATGTATCACACATCAGGGAGGGGCCGGAAAAATAATCTTTCCGGCCTCTCATTTTTTGGACAAGGACAAAAAAGCTCATGATAGAAATCGGTATCATCGGAGTAGGCGGCCGCATGGGACGTATGCTGGTCCAGGCTATAAGCGAAAAATCACAACAATGCCGCCTTGTCGCCGCCAGCGAACACCCAAATTCCCCATTCATTGGTAAAGATGCTGGCGAGCTTGCAGGAGTGGGAACACTGGGAGTGCCTATTGTCAGCGACACAGGCCGATTGTTTGCAACAGGACGAGTCATCATCGACTTTACTCGACCAGATGTCACACTGTCACACCTGGGCCAGGCCGAAAGGGTAGGTAGCCTGCTGGTAATTGGCACAACAGGGTTTAACGAAAAAGAACGAGCCCGTATTGCCACAGCAGCGCAACAAATTCCCATCGTGCTGGCGCCCAATTTCAGCGTAGGAATCAATTTGTTGATGCGAGTCGTAGCAGAGATGGCACCGATACTAGAGGATTCGTTTGATATTGAAATAATCGAGGCACACCATCGCCACAAAGTGGATGCTCCATCGGGAACGGCTTTAGGCTTAGGACGTGCCATTGCGGGAGCGCTGGGCCGTGATTTGCAGGAGGTAGCGGTTTATGGACGGGAAGGGATCACGGGGGAGCGAGAGCGGAGCACGATAGGTTTTGCCACGGTCCGCGGAGGGGATATAGTGGGGGATCATACGGTATTATTTGCGGGAGAGGGTGAGCGTTTGGAGGTGACGCATCGGGCATCGAGCCGGATGACCTTTGCCAAGGGGGCGATACGGGCAGCGATCTGGCTTGCGGGAAGAGGAGCTGGCTTGTATGATATGTCGGATGTGTTGAATTTTGACCGGGGAGGGAGGGACTAGCTGTGGAGAGTGTAGAGGTAGCGAAGATCAAGCCGGGACAGAGCGTGACGTTAACGATAGGGGATGCGGAGGTTATCCTGACCAAGTTGGAGGGTGCGCGTCAATTTCGCATGGAGGATTGGTATGTGGAGGAGCGCGAGGTTTATTTGGTAGAGGATGAGATACAGGAAGAGGAGTTGTTGCATTATACGTTTGAGGATTATGGAACAGACAAAGAGACGATAATGCGCATGGACGAGGGAAAGTTTGGCCAGGAGAAGCGGGTATGGAATTTTCTGGCGCGTCCGATTGAAGGGATAGAGATGGAGGAAGAGGAGGAAGAGGAGGAGGAAGAGGAGGGGGCGGAGTAAGGAATATTTTTTTTAAGAGAGAATGAAGTTGCAAAGAGAAATTAAGTATGTAAGGATTCAGACAATCCTTGCAGGGATGGGGGTGAAACGGCTTCGACGGGGTTGAGAAAGGCTATGGAGGCAACTCGGCACGGTACCGCCGTAACGGGCTAAAAACACAATTGCCAACGACGAGCATTATTCGCCGGTTCTCGCTGCAGCGTAAGCTGTAGCGGAACGGGGTCTTGATCCAGGCCTGGCAACAGGAGCCGCGAGGCAGGATCGAACCGGAGGGTGAGAGCCGGGATAAATCCAGATGCACCCAGTACTGCGAGGTAACGGAGGTTCTGAGGCATGCCGATTGCGAGGCTGAGGGACTATATATTGGCGAGATGGTTGTAATTCCTCCTGGTTAAGTACTGATTTCGGACGCGGGTTCAACTCCCGCCACCTCCACCATTTAGTTTTACGTTTTCTCCGCAAAGTAATAGGCCGCCAGCAATGGCGGCTTTTTGCATTTAAAAAACTCCAATATTTCCAATGGTTACCACGAACGGTTCGACGGCAAACTTGGTTCAGGTGTGGGCCAGCGGGAGTTGAACTCGCCACTTTTCTTCTCTTCTTGCCCAGATTCTCCCAGACCTGTTGACTTCGGCCTTCGAAGTACGAGATTTTCGTACTTCATTTTATCGTGCAAAATCAATCACATTATCAAGTCAACAGCTTTCGTACCTTTTCGATGCCCGTCTTGGTTGCGTCTATTGACAGGCGGGAGTGAAACACGGGTACGAGTCGCGGTTTTTTTGGCCATGACTCAAGGCGGCTATTGTGGCAACTTCTTGAATCTGATAATGTTTGCGCCGGGTCTGCGTTGTCGCCTGAGTCGTAAAGTCGTCTGGAGGGAGCGTGTGCCTTATCGAGTCGCACAAGAGTGGCCTGTGTTGGCACCCTGTGGCACTGTGTTGCCGATTTGCCGGTGGGTGGTGCCCGACTGCGTGTTGAGCCAGAAACGCGGCAGGCGGCGCGGTGGTGCGGCAGGCGTAGTAGGGTGGCGATGCCGTCTGAAGCGAATAATATTGGCTTTTTTGGCGTGGACGGTTCAATCTGGCCGGAAGTCTCATTCGCCGATGGCGGAGTGGGTGGCGATACCGTCTGAAGCGAATTTTTCAGGCTTTTTTGTGTGGACGGTACACCCAGGACAGGAATGTCATTGACTGGCGGAGAAGGGTGGATATAGAGCATGACCAAATCGGAGTTGATCGTCCTGGTTGCCCATCAGTGCAAATTGATGCGCAAGGACGCTGAAATAGTCGTCGATACCTTGTTCGAGTCGATCGCTCATTCGTTGGAGGGCGGCCATCGGGTTGAGGTGCGTGGATTTGGCAGCTTTGGCCTCAAACAGCGACAGTCAAGAGCAGGCCGAAATCCCAAAACAGGAGAACGGGTGCCGGTGGCGGCCAAGCGTGTGATGTATTTTAAGCCCGGCTTGGAAATGCGTCGGCGGGTGGACAGCGAAGGAGAGCAGCAATGAATTTCAGCGAAAGAATTGTGACGGCACGGAAGTCCGCCAAACTCACCCAGAAGGAACTGGCCGACAGGGTTGGACTCAGCCAGACGGCTGTCCACAAATTGGAGTGTGAACGATCCAAATCATCAAGGCGAACGGTGACTATCGCACTCGCCTGCGGAGTGGATCCCATCTGGCTGGAGACAGGCCGTGGTGAGATGTCCCTCACAGGTGCGCGTCCGGGCATGACAGGCGAAGAGTTGGGCAAAGGAGTCGATGGTGGCGAACTCCACCGGACGCCGCTTTTTGCACGTCTCCCGCTCATCTCCTGGGACGAGGCGAACCGCCTGTGTTCTGAACCAGCCGAGTCATTCCATCCAACGACAGTGGATGCTTGGTTGCCGATCGCGCCCAAGACCAGCGACAAGTCTTTTGCGTTGCGGGTGCCGGATGACTCCATGCAACCGGAGTTTCGGGAAGGCGAATTCATCATCGTAGATCCAACACAGTCAGGAAAACACAACCAATACATCGTGGCACATTTGGATGGTGATACTGCACTGACCTTCAAGCAGTTGATGGTTGTTGGGAGCAAAAAGTATCTGAAGCCGTTGAATGCACGCTACCCGCTGGTTGATGTGCCGGATGCCGTTTGGGTGTGTGGTGTGGTGGTGGGGAAGTACAAAGAGTATCTGGCTGGGAAGTAGTTGCATGGCGAACGGATGGTCAGGGTCTACACCCTGGCGCACGTGTCGGCGTGTGTCGCAAATTTTGAGGGGAACAGGGATATGTCCAAGAAGAAGGAAGAGACGCAACAGGGTGCCACACAGGTGGTGCAGCCGGTTATCGGTGGCCTGTCGTTGGAGGAACTGGTGTTGTTGAAGGCCGATGTGGAGTCGAGGATTTCCCAGAAACAGAAAGAGGCGAAGAAAGCGATCCACGCGCAGATGCAAGAGTTGGCGAGGTTGGCTGGTTTTGAATCTGCTGCGGCCTTTTTAGCCGAGCAGTCCGGCAGACGTGCCAGGAGCGATAAGGGTGTTGCTATGCCGCCCAAGTACCGGAATCCTGCAGATGTCAAACGGACATGGTCAGGAAAAGGCCGTAAGCCTTTGTGGGTGCTGTCACATCTGGAGGCTGGCGGCCAATTGGAGGAGTTGGCAATTAGGTAGGCCGATATCGGCCAAGTATGTCGAACATGGAACAGAGAGAAGAGGAATCTTTGATGAATAAAGCGGAGCTTGTGGCACATATTGCCAAAGAAGCGGGAATCACCCAAGAGCAGGCCGGTAAGGCAGTTGGTGCATTTATGGGAGCGGTTCAAGATACGCTGGCTTCTGGCAATGATCTGGCGCTGGTTGGCTTTGGCACATTTTCTGTTGTGGAACATAAAGCCAGGACAGGAAGGAATCCTCGAACTGGAGAAACCATGCAGGTGTCAGCCAAGCGGGTACCACAGTTCAAGGCCGGTAAGGCTCTGAAGGACGCGGTGGCAAAATAGAATGCTGGCCAGGGTTTACTCCCTGGCGAACGAGCGCGTCCTGTGCCGTGCATCCTGACAAGGAGCGCGCAAATGCCGATGGAAATGGCAGCATGGCACAGGGCGCCACTTCTCATATGGGCAGGAGAAGTGATGAAGAGGTTTGAATTTTCTGTCATGCTGTTTCTGGCTTTCTTTGTATTGTGCCAGTGGGCACAAGCGGTTGATATGGCTGCCATCAGGACGGCAGCCGAGCAGGGCAATCCTCAAGCGCAGACGACGTTGGGAGGATTGTACCATCATGGCCAAGGAGTAGGGCAGTCAGATACGGAGGCTGCTAAATGGTATCTGCTTGCTGCCGAGCAAGGTCATGCCGGTGCGCAGATGATCATTGGAATGCTTTTCTTGCAGGGGCAAGGAGTAGAGCAGGACGATGCCAAGGCCAGATATTGGCTGCGCAGGTCTGCCGCTCAAGGCGAGATGACTGCACAACGGCAACTTGATCTCCTTGGCAGGAATAGAGAATAACCGACTTGGTTAATGGGTGATATTATGAAGAGATTGGCTGTTGTCGTCTCGGTGTGGGCTGTAATCTTTGCGGTCAATACAGTGCAGGCGTCCAAGACAGATTGTCCGGAGCAATTTGCTGGTGGAGCAGCACCGGATATCACAAATCCAAAAGTCGGTGCTAAAGCAGTTCCATTGTGTTTTCGAGAGTTTGCGGTACTCCATAGCGGCGTGACTCGGACTCCATTGTGGTCAGCCGAGCATTTGACCAAAGTCCACATCAAAGAGGCCAAAAATCAGGAACGAATCAATCTCTTCCACGAGGAGGAGAGGTTGCCTGTAGGTGAACGGGCCACTCTGGAGGATTACAAGAAATCCGGTTTTGATCGGGGACATATGGCTCCATCTGCAGACATGCCGGACGAACAGAGTCAGGCTGAGTCCTTTTCGTTGGCCAATATGGTTCCCCAGGCACCGGAGAACAATAGAGGGCTTTGGGCGCACATAGAGAAATCGGTACGCAAGCTGACACAGTCCGAGGGAGAAGTGTTTGTTGTCACTGGTCCAGTATTCCAGGGAGCATCCATCAAGAGGCTGAACGGACGGGTGTTTGTGCCGACCGCGCTATTCAAGGCTGTCTATGTTCCAAAACGGCAAGCGGCGGGGGTTTACCTCGCCAACAATGCACCTGGGGATGACTGGCGCACCATATCGCTGTCGGAATTACGGCAGTTGACCGGGTTGGATGTGTTTCCTTCCCTTCCGCAAGCGGTCAAGGATCAAGCCATGAAATTGCCAGATCCAGACTCGAAATCCCATAAAAAGGACAAGTGATGATGACCATTTCTCCGTTTGCCAATGACACGCAATCTATGACAATCGGTGGGTTGACCATCGAAAACCATGAGGACCGTGTTGTAGTCTATGGCGATATTGACCTGACCCGCGACAAGGCCGGGCTTGCTCAGGCTCGCCGGTTGAAAGAACTCGTGGATGGAGTGGTTCGTTACCTGGAGAAAGCGACGGATTTGCCTGATTCGGTTCAATTATCGCCAGTGATTGATGAGGTGGATAACCCGTTTGCGTGATTGAGTTCCCTGAAGAAAGCATTATTGATTCCCCTGTAAAAAGTCGGGCGAATATTAGCGCAACATGTTGTAATTATTCATAAAAACTCTTTTTTGCCGAAAAACAGAAGCCAATAAATTCAACAAGTTGCAGACTTTTTTCAGGGGAAACATGGTGACATGGATTCCTCGTGCAGATGAATATGGTCAAGGAAAAAAGTGAGTATGGGTACAACGTTCTTTGAAATTCTCGTCAGCGCTTTGAATGCCCTTGGTCGGCATGCTGTAGATTTCGTGCTGCCAGTTTTCTCCTTGTTCCGAGATGAAACGGTGGCACCTATCATCGCCACGATAATGGTAATCTTGGCTGTTGTATTGGCTTCGGGGTTTGCTGGGTGGATCGTATGGTCTTGGTGGCAAATCAGGTCTCGTGTTCGCTTCTTGAAGTCGTGCCAAGACCGCGCAGAATTTTTTTTGAAGTTCGATGACTTCGACGCAATGATGATTAAAGGCAAGCTTTTTTCTCACGGATGGTCGGAATATAAAGAAACTTTGCTTCCACAGAGAAAAAATTCAATCGTTATTGAAAGCACCGTCAGGCCGGCAGAATTCATTAACTTGACTGAGTTAGAGCATACTGGTCTCAGTATCCAGTGGTTTCATCACATTCCAGGAACTTTTATTGGTTTTGGTCTTCTGTTCACCTTCATTGGTCTTGTTGCGGCCCTGTATTTTGCATCTCAAGCTATTCATGCCGTCGGTGGTGCAAATATCGATACCACTCAGCAGACTATAAAGATGCAATCGGCGTTGGCACAACTGTTGAGCGCAGCCACATTCAAATTTTGGACGTCCATTGCAGGATTAGGCAGTTCCATTGTCCTGGGAGTGTTGTAT
>NZ_RXIU01000038.1:18995-21830 GCF_004217665.1 Candidatus Magnetaquicoccus inordinatus
TGCCTCTGTACGCAACGATGTTGACAGAACCCGCGATACCCTAGACGCACAATTGAGAGCGGCCACTGATGGACTGTCCAATGTGGCGGATATCATTCGCGCCAGTCTGACGGATGCCGGTGGAGTCATGCGCAATACAACCCAGGAGTCGGGTACGCTGTTCGCCCAACAGATTGCGAATGCGGTTGCACGCATTGAAATAGGCACCCAGGCCAACTCGAATGCCATTCAACAGGCACTAGTACAATTGCGTGATGTCACGACTGACGCTACTGGGGCGATGACCACTGAGACCAAATCGGTCATCCATGCGATGAGGGATGCCTCCGAGCAAATGGCCCAATCTGTTGCTGCAATCACAGGCCAGATACGTCAGGGTGCTGTTGATGGTGTGGCCGGATTGACCGAGCGGCTTGTCAAGGCTGCCGAGACCATGCAGGAAGCATCTAATCGCAATTCTGACCACATTGGCGAAGCCGTTGAGCGCATCATTACTGCAGGCAGTCAAGCAGAAACAGGTGTTGGTCAAGCAGCCGCCAAAGTGATCTCTAGCACAGATCAGGTACTCACTCAATTCAAGGGGAGTATTGATAAGGTCAGTGCGACCATGGATACCGTGGAAGGTAAAATCGGCCTGCACGCCCAGGCTCTGGACGGTGTTAATCGTGCAGCCAGGGAAACAGAAGGATCACTATCCACAGCGGCACGGGCACTCGTTGATGCCGGACAGCCTTTGAAACTAGCGACACAGGCATTGAGAGAGGCTATCGACAACTCAACAATGTCGGTGGAGACCACGGTCAATGCTTTGGATGAAACACATCGGCTGAGTGCCGCACTATCCAAGGAACTTTCCAGTACGCTGCAAGAATTGCAGGTTGTCTGGAATCGGCATGCCAGCCAATTTGACAAAGCGGATGAAAATCTTGGTAACGCAGTGATAAAAATCATCAATCTTGTTGACAAAAACACGACCATGCTTGACGAGCAGGTCAGAAAAATTGATGGCTCATTGGCGCAGACAGTAAGTATATTGGCCGGTAACATTGAGGAGCTGCAGGAGGTGGCGGGAGAGTTGTCTAACGCAACCAAGTCCCTGGAAAATGTGGTTACAGCCGCTCGTCAACACCCAGGCTTACGGTGAGCCGGGAATAGCGCGCCATGGCCATTCGACGTCGCCACGTACCAGTCAACCAGGAAGACGAAGGGTTTTTCGCATCCATGACCGACATGATGGTCGGCATGCTCTTCTTGTTTATTCTTATGTTGATGTTCTTCGCACTGAAGTTTAACGAGGCAGCCGTCCAAATTACCAAGACAGCTAAAACTCTGTTAAGTGCTGAGGATACGCGCAAAGAGATGCTTGAGAAATTGCAAAAATCCTTGAAAGATCGAGGAATATCGGTCGAAATCGATATAGAGAACGGTATTCTACGTCTTCCGGAGAATATCCTTTTTGATCGCAATCGTGCAGATCTGACCGGGAAAGGTCGAGATGCCATTGTCGTCCTCGGACGGTCTTTGAACGCTGTATTGCCGTGCTTCGCAACAATACCAGGCGAGGATCGACCTGCATCCTGCCCAGATACGCCGCATACCATTGAAGCCGTTTTTGTCGAGGGGCATACCGACGGCGATGGTGATGACGCGCTGAATTGGAACCTTTCGGTCCAGCGTGGGCTTCAAACCTATCATTCCATGATTGACGGAAACCCAAAGCTCGTATTGCTGAGAAACACCAAAGCTCAGGCCGTTCTCAGCGTATCGGGTTACGGCAAACAACGACCGGTCCGTCCCAATGACTCCGCCGACAACAAGCGCCAGAACAGGAGAATTGATTTGCGCTTTATTATGACCACACCCAAGGCGAGCCAACTGGAACAGGTTGAACATCAGATTCAGGAAGGACACCAGTGAACCTGGACGATGCGCTGGAGAAAGTTACTGCATGGGTACCAAAAAAACTGGTGTACCAGTCGACGCCTCAGATATTTCATGCCAGTCATGCTGTGGCAAAACGTTTACGCGATGTCAGTACATCTGTTAGTCTCATTGACCTGAACGACTTGCGGAACCGGTTGTTCCAGGCCAGAACAACAGGCTCATGGAAATCCATCTCCTCTCGTGACTGGCGTTATGTCTCTGAATGCCTTGGTATGGGCCAGCACCCACTGATTGACGATGGAAATTTTCTTGATGAATATTTGAGGCAGCTTCGAGGACAACGATCCAGGTTGGCGGTCTCCAGGCTGATTCGTTTTTATCTGACGTATTTTGATCCATCCCGTCCTGGCATCCACAAAATTGCCAAGTTTCTCGTAGAAATGGTGCCCCAGTGGCAATGGGGTTGGGCGGAACGGCAAACCAAGATTGGAATTTTTGAGGTTGCGACCGCACCCAGGATGCTTGCGGAACACATCATGAATTCTACTGTTCTGCCGAGCGAAGTCATGGATGCGGCAGGTTTCGGTGGATCGCTCTATGGCTCGCGGTTGGCGGGGCATGCTTATATGCTAGCCGCCCAGAATGTTTGTGGAATGCTCATCCAGACCTATGCGTCAATGCCGGTCATCAAGCGTTTCGTAAACTGGGGAATGATCGGTGATCGGTTCGCTTTTGAATCTACACCCAGGGCGATAGCCGGAATGGCGGAATCCCTGTTGCTGCCATGGGTTGACCAAGCAGCACCCGATGATATCAGGGGTTTCATTGAGGCCCATCTCCTTTCTCTGTTACACGATCTGCGGATTGATCGGTCACGTTGGCTTGATGTGGATGAGAAGGCCCAGCGTGTCATGCGTCGATGGTTGACCCGGGCATCCCTCGAACAATTTT
>NZ_RXIU01000380.1 GCF_004217665.1 Candidatus Magnetaquicoccus inordinatus
CCCGTTCGAACAGCAGGGAGAGGATCGGTTCGCGCAGGGCGATCAAGCCGGCGGTGGCCGGAATATTGATCAGCAGCATCAGACGCAGGGCAAAATCCAGATCATGGCGCAGACCGTCCAGATCATTGTGGGCCACCCGGGCCGAAAAGCTGGGCAGAATGGCGGTGCCCATGGCAATGCCGATCAGCCCCAGAGGAAACTCCACCAGACGGTCGGCATAATAGAGGTAGGAGATGGAGCCCACCGGCAGCCAGGAGGCGATGAACAGGTCAACCAGCAGATTGATCTGTGCCACCGACACACCCAGCACGGATGGACCCATCAACGTCAGCAGGCGGCCAATGGCCGGATGGCGCTGCGCGCCTCTGATGGACTGCCAGCGCAGGCGCAAGGGAATGCCCAAACGTTTGAGAGCCGGCCAAAGCAGAGCCAGTTGCACAATGCCCCCCAACAGCACGCCGATGGCCAGCCCCATGGTCGGCTGCGACAGATGAGGCGCCAGCACCAGGGCGCCAAAAATCAGACTCAGATTGAGCAGCAGAGGATTGACGGCCGGCAGGGCGAACTGCTGATAACAGTTCAGAATGCCGCTGGCCATGGCCACCAGCGAGATGAAGAGAATATAGGGAAACGTGATCCGGGTCAGCTCGACCGTCAGTTGAAACTGCTCGGGCTGGTCGGCAAAACCAGGCGCCGCCACATAGACCACAAAGGGCATGAACAGTTGGCCAAGCACCACCACCAACAATAATATGACGGTCAAGGCAGTAAAAACAGCCTGGGCCGCCTCCCGAGCCGCCTCCCGGTTGCCGCTGGCGACATAGTCGCTGAAAACAGGAATGAAAGCCGTGTTGAAGGCCCCTTCGGCAAAAAGACGGCGCAAAAAATTGGGCAACTTGAAGGCCACAAAAAAGGCGTCCGCACCCATCCCGGCACCGAAATGGTGGGCCATCACCATGTCGCGCACAAAACCCATGATCCGGGATAACAAGGTAAACAGGCTGATGGTGCCCATGGCGCGCATCAGGTGGCGTCGACTCTGCACAGGTGTCGGCGCGGCGACAGTCGGGGGGGGGGATTCGCATGACATCAGGCAAAAAACCTTTGGTACGTGATTTGAACGGGTTGAGATAGATGAATCAATCTGGTATTCTGTCAGGATCACTCATTCAGCAATAGGGAGTTTTTGTTCCGTGGCCAATATTAAATCCTCTCTCAAGGATGTTGAACGCTCTGAGAAACGCAACAGCCGCAATCGCAGTGCCAAAGCGCGCATGCGCACCTTCTGCAAAAAAGTTTTGATCGCCGTCGACGCCAAAGATCTGCCCGCCGCGCAGGAAGCCTTGCGCCAGGCCACCTCCGTTCTGGCCGTCACCGCTCAAAAAGGCATTATCCATGACAACGCGGCGGCCCGCCATACTGAGCGTTTGAACGCTAAAGTCAAGGGTTTGGCGCTGGCGCTCGCCTCTTGATGAAATTTACCGATCTGGCCATCCCTGAAGCGGTGATGCTCGGTATCCGAGCCTGCGGGTTCACCGATTGCACACCGATTCAGGCCATGACTCTGCCCCTGACCCTGGCTGGTCGCGACGTGGCCGGCCAGGCGCAGACCGGCACGGGTAAAACCGCCGCCTTCCTGATCGCCGCCCTCTCCCGGGTCCTGACCCGGGAGGTCGATGCCTCCGCAGAGGCCACCGCCCAGCCCGGCACCCCCCGCATTCTGATTATCGCCCCCACCCGGGAGCTGGTGGTCCAGATCGAGCCTGCGAGGTGAGCTGCGTGGTCTCGCTGCTGAAAGCGCCCCGTTCGAACAGCAGGGAGAGGATCGGTTCGCGCAGGGCGATCAAGCCGGCGGTGGCCGGAATATTGATCAGCAGC
>NZ_RXIU01000381.1 GCF_004217665.1 Candidatus Magnetaquicoccus inordinatus
GGAGCAGACAGAAAAAAGCAGCAAGGCTGCTCTCTCTGATCTGCAGCGGCGTCTGGCCGCCCAAGAGGCAGAGATGCGTTTGTTGCGTGGCAATCAGGAGGTTTT
Source organism: Candidatus Magnetaquicoccus inordinatus (assembly GCF_004217665.1). Taxonomy (GTDB): domain Bacteria; phylum Pseudomonadota; class Magnetococcia; order Magnetococcales; family Magnetaquicoccaceae; genus Magnetaquicoccus; species Magnetaquicoccus inordinatus. The sequence continues at coordinate 106 of NZ_RXIU01000381.1, forward strand.
GCAACACGAAAATCAATCCTTGAAAGAGCAGCTCAAGGAAAAGGCGGTCATGGAAAGCGACATGGATCGACCCATGACTACTCTGCCAGCAGAACAAAACATTGCCATGCCCATGCAACCTGCGGCTGGGCAACCAGGAGCCAAAGCAATGCCGCCAGGTCAGGCGGTTCCTGTGACCACAACGCAACCCCCGCCAGGTACTGCAACCCCTCCTGGAAAAGGGGTGCCATCGACAGCCCCCGCTGCTGGAATGGCTGCCAATAGTGCCGGACAACCAGCAGCGCAGCAGATGGCCATGGCAAGCAAGCCAAGCACACCCTCTGCATCAGGAGCCGCTGCGGTAGCTGTTGGTCCTCCGCAGCAGATGTATGATGCCGCCTATCAACTGATGCGCAGCAGTCAATTCAACGCTTCACGCGAGGGGTTTGAAAAATTTCTGGACAAATATCCAGATGATACCCTGTCCGACAATGCCCAATATTGGATTGGTGAATTGAATTTGGTGCAAAAACATTATCGTGAAGCATTGGTTGCCTTCGGTAAGGTGTTGACCAAATGGCCGACCAGCCCCAAAGTGCCACCCAGTTTGTTAAAAATTGGCTATGCTTTCGATGAATTGGGTGATTTGGCCAATGCCCGAGCCAGTTTGAACAAACTGGTCAAAGATTATCCAGACTCTTCCGCAGTACCCATGGCGCGGCAACGCTTGCAGGAGATTGCGCAAAAAGAGAAAGATGCGGGTGCCACCAGCAAACCATCCGCACCGGCAGCGGTTGCACCAAGCAAAACCGAAACCGCCAAACCTCCCGCAGAGCCACCAGGAAGCCGGCGGGCAAAACGACTCGCAGGAGAATAATGGAATGGCAGAAAATCCTGCTGCCAAAGCAGTAGTGCTCTTATCGGGCGGCATGGATTCGGCGGTTTGTCTCTACACGGCACAAGCGATGGGTTTTTCTGTGTATGCCATCAGCTTTCGCTACGGACAGCGCCACCATAGCGAATTGCAGGCGGCAGAAGAGCTGGCTCGTTCTCTGCCGGTGGCAGCGCATTTGCTTTTTGATCTGTCGGCGGAAGCCTTTGCGGGTTCGGCTCTGACCGATTCCATTGCTGTGCCGAAAACGCTTGCGGGAGAGGGCATTCCAGTTACCTATGTTCCTGCTCGCAATACAGTATTTTTATCTGTCGCCCTGGCCTGGGCGGAATCGATGGCGGCAAAGGATCTTTTTATCGGCGTCAATGCCGTGGACTATTCCGGCTATCCAGATTGTCGACCTGCATTTATCGCGGCTTTTGAGCAGTTGGCCAATCTGGCGACCAAAGAGGGGGGATACCGAATTCACGCCCCTTTGCAACATCTTTCCAAGGCGGAAATTGTACGGCGTGGAATCGAATTGGGGGTGGATTTTTCCCGAACAAGAAGCTGCTATGATCCTGATGCGCAGGGCAGAGGTTGTGGAGGCTGTGCCGCATGCCAGTTGCGTTTAAGCGGCTTTGCGGAGGCGGGCATGGTGGATCCATTGCCGTACAGAGGCATGAGCAGGGCAACTGGCAACGCGCTGTGATCCTGCTGAGAAAAACAACTGCGGGTCCAGGGAGGGCACCTCCCTGGCCGGGTCCAGGGATGGAATCCCTGGGATTTTGTTTTTTAATCTTTTGCCTTTGGCGCGCCTTTCACAACAAGCCGACGCGCTTTTTGCGTCGGCGCGGCGCGGCTAATGGA
>NZ_RXIU01000382.1 GCF_004217665.1 Candidatus Magnetaquicoccus inordinatus
ATTTTTTGCGCCAATGCCCACAGCATCCCCATGGGGGTAGAGCTGGCGAGCCAGCACGAACCTGAATAGTTACAAAAGGAGTATGGGGAGCAGGGGTGAAATCCCTGCAGGTTATGGGGCATTTATGCGCGCCGCAAGGGCAGATGTGGGAGGGCGGAGGTCCGACACGCTCCCTGTGGATGGTGGTGTATAGTGCAAATGTGTTTGCCCTGGATCATGGGGCAATCCACAGGGCTTTTTGGTAACAAGAACGGATGGCTAAGGAGAACAGAATGAGAACAGGAGTCGCAAGGAGCAATTGGCTGGTCAGGATAGTGGCCAGTGGTTTATGGCTGGGTCTGAGCACATTGGCGTGGGCGGAGTCACCTGCCGGAGCACCGGCACAGGCGCAGGGAGCAACCGCACAGGTTGAGTCGGCGCCAGCCTCTGGCGCGGCGCTCGGGCATGACCATGATCATGGGGCGATGCAGCAGATGCACTCTGCCGAGAGCATGGGTGCAACCGGGGGGCAGATGCCGGGGAGTGCCTCATTCCCGCCGGGCTATCCTCCCGTCTGGGGGGCGCCAGGGGGATATGCTGCGCCAACCCATCCTGGTGCCTGGGGCAATGCGGTTGCTCCCGGTCATCCTGCTGGTTGGGGCAATGGTGCTGCTCCCGGTTATATGGGTGGCTGGGGCAATCATGCAGGCGGTCCCGGTTTTCCCGGAGGGATGAATGCACCGGCATGGCAAAACCGTCCGATGGCTCCGCCATGGGCAAACAGTGCGGAGCGGCCTATGGGGCCGGGTTGGCGTGGCGGTGATGCGGCTTCTGCCATGGGTGGGCCGATGCCGGGCAGCCACAATGCGGTTGGCACGGTAGCGGCGGGCAGTTTTGATCATACCCAGCAGCAGCCGGATGCGGCAGCAGCGCAGCAGGGTATGAAAAAATGCACGATGTGCATCGATAAAAAAGCGACAGCGGAGCAGAAACCGTGTGCCCGTTGTGCACAGTGCAAGCAGTGTCGGCAGGGTGGCGCCGGCAACCCCGCGACGGCAGAGGCTTGTCGGATGTGCCAGTTGCCGCCAGGAGCCCAGGCCGATGCGGGCAACATGTGTCGGATGTGTGCCTTGTCGCCCAATGGTGGGGCGGGCATGGGTTGTGGGCACTGTCGTTCGCGGATGGGCATGCGGGTGATGGATCCGTTATTGTTGGGGCAGGCTCCTGTGGTTGTGGAGCAGGCGCTGCACTATATCAAGGGGTTGTTGGCAGTGACTGCCGAGCAAGAGGCAGCGTGGAAGAGTTATGCCGATGCAGCGATGGCATTGGTTGCGGTGCGCATGGAAAAGCGGGAAGGGATGATGGCGCCTGTGACTTCGGCGCTGGAGGTTGCCGAACGGCGCACCCAGATGGCGGCGCGGATGGTGGAAAAACGGCAACAGAGCTTGCAGGCATTCAAAGGGCTGCTCGAACAATTGAACGAGGAGCAGAAGGGACGTTTGCACAGCTTTTTTATGGGCGGTGCCCCGGGCACGCCCTGACAGGGTGTTTTGCCGGGCAGCGAGCATCCAGACTCTGCCTCACAGGCTGACCGCTTGAGAGGTGGAGTCTGGCAGGATGTTTTGTCTGCATGGTGAGCATCGAGCATGCTTTTTTTTGGATTCTGACAGCAGTGCATCACTCCCTGGTCCTGGCATCCAGTCAGGGCAAGGGAGTGAGCAATTTGCAAAGCAACAGATACTGCAGGGCAATCGCATTTGAAAATCAGGAAATTATTATGGAGGTCCAGGAGGAGATTATCTCCTCCTGGTGGGTGCAGGGCAAAGCCCTGCTGAAAATGTGCGG
>NZ_RXIU01000383.1 GCF_004217665.1 Candidatus Magnetaquicoccus inordinatus
AACTCTCTGGTTTGCCGGTCTATTTTGGACTGTATACCGCCCTGGTGCCGGCCTTTTTGGGGGCGTTGTGGGGCTCCGCCACGGCGGATTCCAGGGTGGCAAAACCGGTGATCAGAATGACTTCACTGTCGGGCCAGCGCTCACGGCACAGTTGTAACACGGCCATGCCATCCGCTCCATCCATGCGCAGGTCGGTCAGAATGACATCAAAGGAGTGGTTTTGTAACAGTTCGATGGCCTGTGGACCACTATCGAGGGCGGTGACTTTATAGCCGCTTTTGCGCATGACATGCGTCAGGTTACGCACGGCAATGGTTTCGTCGTCCACGATCAGAAGGGATTGTTGCTCGTTCATGGCACTCCATTCATGCGCTTGGGCGCTGTCTCGGCGAGGGGCAGGGCGATACGAAAACGGGTTCCTTTGCCAGGGGCACTTTCGGCCACAATGGCGCCAAGGTGCTCCTCGACAATGTCAAAGACCACGGCCAAGCCCAGACCGGAGCCTTTGCCAACGGCCTTGGTGGTAAAAAAGGGGTCAAAAATGCGTTCCAAAATGTCTGGGGCGATGCCGGAACCGTTATCTTCGACGCGGATCTCCCACCAGGGGCGCTCCCGCAGGCGTTGGCAAGCAGAGCGCAGGGGATCATCGGGATAGAGGGTGAGATCGGGCGGCGGCAGGGCACGAAAATGAATGGTGCCAGAGGTGGCAATGGCCTCAATGGCATTGGTCAACAGGTTAATGAAGAGTTGTTGCAAACGCTGACGATCCCCCAGCAGTTGCAATTCAGATGGAACCCAGTTGTAGACGGTGATAGAGGAAGGGATATTGCCCTTGTTGAAGCGGATGACCTCGCGGAGCAGTTCAGCAAGAGGGATGGCTTCCTGGTAGAAGGGGCGTTCGCGGGCAAAGTCGAGCAGGGAGCGAACAATGTTACGCGCCCGCTGAACCTGCAGATCGATTTGGTTGAGCATCTCAAGGTGAAAGCGATTATCGCACTCCTGCCACTCCTCCTGCAATATTTGGCAGGAGGTAAACACATTGGAGAGGGGATTGTTGAGTTCGTGCGCCACGCCGGAGAGCAAGGTGCCCATGGCCGCCAACTTTTCCGAACGCAAGAGGTGTTTATGGCGCACAGCCAACTCATGGAGGACGCGGTTGAAGGCTTCGGTCAGGGAGAGAATTTCCCGGTCGCGACTGGGCAGGTGCAAGGTCGCGAGGTTGCCGGCTGCAACGGCATTCATGCTCTCTTCCAACTGTTTGAGCGGGGTGACGACCCGTTGCGAAAGCACACGCCCCAGCAGGGTGATACCGATCAGGACCGTAATGACGGCCATCAGCAACAGGGTACGATGATTTTGCAGGGCGCTGCGGATGGAGAGTCGTTCGCGGGTTGCCATCTCTTCGGCGCTGGTGACCAGGGCCTTGCCGAGCATGCGCAGGCGATTTTCCAGATTTTCGCCGGTGGTTTGTGGGTGCGGGGATTTGATTTCGTTGGCGACCAAAGTTTGATAGTTGCGCAATAACGCCTGGATATGTTGGATCTGTTGTGTGCCGGTCAAGGTGGCCAGCGCCGGGAGAATGAGAACCTCTTGCAACCGGGAGGCAAACTCCAAAATCTGATCGATATCTTCATTTTGGCGATAGAGCAACCAGTTTTTTTCGTAACGGCGCATCTCCAGCACATGGTTGAGCAGTTCGCTGACATGGTTGCCATCTTCGACTCTGCTTTCTACCAGACGGAGATCGATCAGGGTAAAAAGCGATAAACACAAAATAATCGCGCTGATGGCATAATATCCCTGAACCACTTTGATCTGAAG
>NZ_RXIU01000384.1 GCF_004217665.1 Candidatus Magnetaquicoccus inordinatus
CCGAGCAACCGAAACGCCTCCTGTTGCAATGGGGTTGGTTGGGTCAGCATGGTAAAGGTTGTCCCCAGACTATCGCCTGTCTTTGGGGTGATCCAATTGCGAGCCAATGTACCAAGATCCTGGAGAAGAGTCTGGAAGCTGTGGAGTTGAAATCCGTTCATGGATTGTCTTGTGCTGGTTTTTGTCTTGGCAGTCTCTGACGGTCGTGCCGGAGCAACGGGGTCGTTATTCTGAGTGGGGAATTCGTCAGAGAATAGCAATGGTGCTAACTTGTTGCGCATTTCCCATTCGACGTAATAGGCCAGCATGCAGAGAAAGATATGCGCACGCACCCGGTCGGTTAGGTGATGAAAGACTGGACGTACATCCAAACCAGTTTTGATTGTCCGAAAAGCACGTTCAACCCGTGCCAACCCCTTGTATTGCCGCACACTCTCAACTGCTTCCAAGCGTTCTTTGGGAACGTTGGTACGAATGACATAGATGCCATCAAGGGCGGCTTCAGCAGAAATGCTTTCCTCGTTGCGGGAAAATACAAATTGACCGTTCTTGATCTCAAGATGGAAATGCTTGGCCATTTTGAATCGTCTGAGAGTGCCTTCCACCCGTCGACCAATGGCACCGCATTCTTTGAGTCGCCCTGAGGCAATAGCCTCCTGTACCTTGCGTAGTCCGGTTTCGGTGGCTTCCAGAAGTTCTCGTCGGTTTCTGGCACGTTCATCAGCCAAAAATGGGTTACGACAGGCAGTTAACCGTTCATTTGGGTAATCTGGGGATGAGATTTCCGCAAGATTACGTTCGTCAAACAAGGATGGCTGCAATGGTCCTTCTGCCAACCGTTTTATGGCGTCGTTACGCAACGCGCTGATCCAAAACATCTGATTAGGTGCCAGGTCGTTGTCAATACGGGCCTGGGTGATCATTCCTCGATCACCCACAATGATCAACTCACGGAAACCATGACGCTCTCGCAAAGCATTGACCTGGGAGGAGAGAGCAGCGGGATCGGCCGTGTTCCCTGCCAACACTTCTACAGCCATCGGTCGCCCATCCCGATCCGTCAGTAAACCAAATTCGATCTGCAACCGGTCTGATCGGTGATCACGGCTATATCCATGCTTGGCCAGCGGACAACACCTCCCTTCCAGGTACGTGGATGTCAAATCGAACATGACCAACTCACCTTCTTGAACGTGACGTTTCAATAATTTTCGTTCAATGCGCACTTGTTGCTGACTCAGCCAGTCCAAGGCTGTGTACAATTCGTCTTTCTCCACATCCGCGACATGGAATTCATCGGCAATGGTGTTGCTATGCCATAACCGGGCAGTTGCCAACTTGGAGGCCGGTTCCAGGATGCGGTTGGCAATCATAGCCAAGATCAAATCCCTTTGCCTGGAACTCTGACTGGCGATAAGATTGGGCAATCCCAGTTTCTTCATGACTCCAATGATCGCGGCAACATGGCCATGTGGACGTGTCTTGTCAATTGACAGACCGCCTTCAGCAGGGACAAAACTCTGCCCTTTGATCGCGCTGCGGATAATCTCAATCACGTGATCGGGCAATGCCGACAGATTGGACAAAGTCCTCTTCTTGACCTTGCCATCCTCGCGATAGGATTCTCTCAGTAGCACGGCGGCAGGAGAGTTTCTATTGGGAATACGCTCGATATACATGACCGCATTATACATCATAACGCTATGATTGCAAATAAAATTTCATCAACTTACATGGGTACAAAATCAGGACTAAAACGCGCCAACCTATTGTTTATAAATGTGAATTATTTGTTTTCTGTCCGAAAGTTCCG
>NZ_RXIU01000385.1 GCF_004217665.1 Candidatus Magnetaquicoccus inordinatus
ACTTGCCCGCCAACTGGGCACGCAACTGCGCTTCATCCGGGTGCAGATCCAGACGGTGCGAAGCCCAGGCCGTTTTGATTTTTATGGTTGCGTTGGAGTAGCCTGTGATCAATATTTCTCCGTCGCTGGAGGCAACGCAAACTGTGGGGTAAATACCCTGTGGTTGTCTGTCCAATATCTTGGATGGAGTCAGAGCTTTTGCGGCATCAGAGGGATTCCACAGACAGATACAACCATCCTCAGAAACCGAAACCACGCGACCGTCTGCAATGACAGTGCAATCTATAACAGCTTTTGTATGAAAAACCAATAATTTAAAGATGACACGATTGTTGACATCCCACAGCACCAACCGACCATCCTCACCGGCTGTGACCAGGAGTTCTTCCGATACCTTGGCACAAGCTCTCACCTTTCCGCTGTGGCCCCTCAGAGTGGCCGTGACTTTTGGCTGGCCGCGACCAGTCCAAGTCCACAGTTTGACTGTCTTATCCGAGGAGGTTGAAACAAACTGGTTTGCGCTCAACTGCAGGCAGGAGACGACCCAGGCAGCATGTCCCTCTTCGCGTCGTTCAGAACCATCCATTTCTTCGGTAAAAGAAGGTTGGTCTGGTGGCGGTGAGACAGGCACCAACATCGGCAGATACAGGTTCAGGTCGGCCATCCCTCTGAATTGCTCCAGCGTCAACACAGACCATAATTTCTGGATCAGGATTCGTCCCAACTCCTGCCAAGAAGGAGACCCTGTCAGCAAGTGAGCCGCATGTTTGTAGCACGCGATCAGTTTGCGATTGCTCGCTGTCGCCATGCCCGACTGGTCAGACCACGCTTTTGCCTCATCCAGATCCTGAGCTGTTTCGACTGGCCCCGCCAGTATCCAAGTCCGCTTGGCAATAAATTCAATATTGAACAGCAGGGAGAACCAATCATTTTTCCGATTGGCACCATACAGATGATGTTTGATAAATTTCCAAATATATGTTAATTCGTATTGCAGTTCCAGATAATTTTTTCCGGAAAGAAGATTATAGCCGCTGCGACTGCTTTCCAATTGGTAGCGATTGTTGGCATCTTTGTACGAATCAACCAACGCCTGATGTATCGTTGTGATTGAATTGCCGCACAGATCGTGCAGATGCTTGAGTACAATATCATGTAACTTGATGTGGGCATTGCTGTCATCCGAGTCGATAAATTTCTGCAACAAAGAGAGTCCAAACAGTTTATATAACAGTCTGAATCCGATTTTATCCTGCCATGCATTAGGCAGGCGCGCCTTCCACAAACGGTAAATCAACGCAACAGGGATCACCTCATCTTCGGGAAAGATGGCCAAGTCCAGGAATAAACCACGCTGAGTAGAGTCCAGCAAATCAATGGAAAGCTTCAGGCTCAGAGAGGGGATGCGTCGCTGGTTTTCTGTGAGATCCGTGTTAAATTCGGAAAGTCCGCCCTCGCGCAACAATTCCATTTCGATGCGAATGGCATCAGCCACGGTGCGTTTGTTTTGAAGGCGTTCCCGCAATCGACCATTAGACAGGGACAGCGGTAGTGCCCAATAGCTTAAAATTTTGGCGAGTGGCTTCAGGCTGTTTCTTGTCTGTGCATCGGCAGATAAATTGCTGGCAAGCAGGTCAACTGCTTCGCCCTCCTGCATGACATCCACGGTCAGTTCGTGGCACTCCAACTCCTTGACGATATGCCGCATGCGGGTGGTGATCACGCGCTTGACGGTCTGCCCCCCAAACCCCAGAAAATGTTGCAAGGTCTCCTTGCT
>NZ_RXIU01000386.1 GCF_004217665.1 Candidatus Magnetaquicoccus inordinatus
CCCAAAGCAGATCCGCCCAGGAGGTGGGTTGAATATCCTGGTCAACAATCCACAGTTGATCGGCTCCGGCACCGGGGGGAATTCGTTGCAGGATGGTGGTAATTGCACGCATTGCTTCACCAGGTTCATGATTGTTGATGCGGGCAACAGCCATGCGTCCATTGGCGAACAGATGCAGATCAGTGATGAAGGGCGCCTCTTGTCGCACCATTTCTTGCCAATGCGGGTCGGTATGCAGGGGAGGCATGGGGGGGGCGGCCAGAGTTTCCGGGGGAATCTTGCGTGTGGCATCCACACCCATTTTGCCACCCAGGCCGGCTAGGGGTGAGGCAAAATCGAGATAGTCGATGGGGGTATTGGTGAGAATTTGAATATCGCGTTGGCTATGTACATGGTTGGCGATAGCTTGGGCTACCGCTTCCCAGTTATCCACAGCCACGTCGGGATCAACCACTATAACTATTTTTGTATAGAGAAATTGCCGGAGAAAGCCCCAGATTCCGGCCATAAGGCGAAAAGCGTGACCGGGATACTCTTTTTTCAGCGAAACCACAGCCAGGCGATAGGAGCATGCCTCCATGGAGAGATGGAACTGGTGAATTTCTGGAAATTGCAGACGCAGCAGGGGAACAAAGATATGATTAAGGGCCAAGGCCAGCATCGCCGGTTCATCGGGGGGGCGTCCGGTATAGGTGGAGAGATAGATGGGCTGGCGGCGCATGGTCATGCAGTGAACGGTAAAGACCGGGAAGAGTTCGACCTCGTTATAATAGCCGGTATGGTCGCCGAAGGGGCCTTCTGCGGCCAGTTCCTGCAGATCGACAGTTCCTTCCAGGATGATTTCGGCATAGGCAGGCACCGGCAGAGGTACTGTCAGAGCGGGTGCGGTATCGACCCGTTTTTCCCGCAACAGGCCGGCGAAGGCAAATTCAGAGAGGGTTTCTGGGATCGGGGTGACGGCGGCCAGGATAGTGGCGGGGTCACAACCGATAGCCACGGCAACCGGCATCTGTTGGGGATAGGCACGGGCATGTTGGGCGCCACCGCGATGTTTGAGCCAGCGCATGATCAGGCGATTGCGTGACAATTTTTGCATGCGGTAGACACCAATATTGAGCGGACCGCCATTGGCTGCTTGGGTGATCACCAAGGGCCAGGTGACCAATGGTGCGGCATCCTCTGGCCAACAGGTTTGAATTGGTAAATGATCCAGGTTGACCTGATCACCGCGCCAGACAATTTCCTGGCAAGGAGGATTGCGCACGCTGTGTGTAGGCATGTGGCGCACGCGACTGAGGCGCGACAACAGGGCTGTGGCGGCGGCCAGACTGTCTGGTGGCTGGGGTTGTTTGAGTTGTGCCAGCAAGCTGCCCAGCTCTGACAATTCGGGCAGGGTGCGACCAATAGCCATGGCCACCCGCTCTTGGGTGCCGAAAAGGTTGGCCAGGAGAGGCAGGGGGCTGCCTTTGACCCGTTCAAAAAGGATTGCCGGTCCATGATTGGCCAGCAAACGGCGGGCAATTTCGGTGATCTCCAGGTGGGGATCCACCTCTTGAGTGACCCGCACCAATTGACCATGCTGCTCTAAATAGTGGATAAAGGCGCGCAGATCGAGGAAAAATTTGGGCGAGTGGATGCTGGTCATGAGTATCTCTTTCCTTTGTTGGAGTTCATGGCAATCGCATTTGAAAATCAAAAAACTATTATGGAGGTCCAGGAGGAGATTATCTCCTCCTGGTGGGTGCAGGGCAAAGCCCTGCTGAAAATGTGCGGCG
>NZ_RXIU01000387.1 GCF_004217665.1 Candidatus Magnetaquicoccus inordinatus
ACCGCCAGCCGGAATGGCGGTGCATACCTGAACGGAGCAGCAATTACCACCTCAAAACAAAACCAGTTGCCGGGAGCAAGCTGCCTGGCCAGTCGCTCGGAGACACAACGGGGAGAGTGGGCTCGCTTCAATCAGGAGCTCGCCATAACCCCTATGGGTTCCATCGCCTATAAGTTGGCTTTGGTGGCAGCGGGACGCTTTGACTTGACCTTTACCTTGACCCCAAAAAATGAATGGGACTTTTGCGCCGGAGCCCTGCTCCTGCAAGAGGCGGGTGGCAACATCAGTCACAAAGATGGTCAACCCTTTTCCTTCAACCAACGCAGCCCCAAAGTCCGTTCTGTATTGGCCAGCAACGGTTTTCTCCATGGCGCATTGTTGCGCTATCTGCAGGCTACACCTCTTTCCCCGGACCGGCAGGCTGTGGCATGATGCTCTCGCCATCACATGCTCTCTCCATGCAGCAATCAACCCCTATAATGCAGGAACTCACGCATGAAACGCTATGATGTCTATGGTATTGGCCATGCTTTAGTGGATATGGAATTCCAGGTTGACGATACTTTCCTGATCCAAGCAGGTTTGCAAAAAGGCAGTATGACCCTGGTGGATGAGACACGCCAACAGCAACTGCTGCAACAACTCCATGGCCTGGCTTGCCATCGCGCCTGTGGTGGCTCTGCTGCCAACACCTTGATCGGTCTGGCACAATTTGGTGGACGGGGATTTTACTCCTGTCAGGTGGCCCAGGATGAAGCCGGTGACTTTTTTGCCCAAGCCATGCGCAGTGATGGTGTGGACAACCAACTCGATCCACCGCGCCCTCTGGGAACAACCGGTCGCTGTCTGGTATTCATTACCCCGGACGCCGAACGGACCATGTGTACCCACCTGGGCATTTCCGAACAATTTTCCAGCACACAACTGGCGCCCGATGTTTTGGCACAAGCGGAATATCTGTATATTGAAGGGTATCTGGTCTCCTCGCCGAGCGGGAGAGAGGCGACAGTGGCTGCAGCGCGTCTGGCGCGCCAGCAAAAGGTGAAAACGGCCCTGACCTTTTCAGATACCAGCATGATCACCTATTTTCGCTCTGGGTTGGAGGCCATTACCGAGCTGGGCCTTGATCTGTTATTCTGCAACGAAAGTGAGGCCATGGCCTTTACCGGTTGCCAGACTCTCGGCGAAGCACAACGGCAGTTAAGCAGTTTGGCCCAATTGGTTGGTTTGACCTTGGGGGGACGTGGTGCTGCTATCGGTTATCAGGGTGAATGGATAGAGATTCCTGCTCTTCCCGTACAAGCCATTGACAGCAATGGTGCCGGTGATCTCTTTGCTGGCGCCTTGCTCTATGGTATCACTCACGGTATGACCTTACAACAGGCTGGTCATTTGGCCTGCCGAGCCTCTGCACAACTGGTTACCCAGGCCGGAGCCCGACTCAAAGCCGGTCAAGCACGTACTATCTTGAATCAACAGGAGCACTGATTATGAGCACCGACTCCGAAGCATCCAGCAATCCCAGGGATCGCCGTCACTTTTCGCGCGTTGAATTTCGTCATCAATTGACCCTCGCCAGCAGTGAAGGAGAATATCACGGAGCTTTCGATGACATCAGCCTGCGTGGCATGCTTTTCTGGAGTGATCCCCTGCCAGAAAAGGGTGAAGAGATCAGTGGCACATTGGTTCTGGGCGATATTGAAATTCGTCTGGCGGGAGTGGTCGTGCAATCCAATTTGCATCGGGGTGCTGCCATCC
>NZ_RXIU01000388.1 GCF_004217665.1 Candidatus Magnetaquicoccus inordinatus
TAGCATTCGCGCACGCCGCGACAATCTGTGCCCCGAAGGGGCACTCTTTGGGAGGGCGGACGCCCGACATGCACAGTGGGGTGATTATTTTCTTTTGTTATTCATCTCCGTGCTGGTTTGCCAGCGTTACCCCCATGGGGATGCAGTGCGAATTGGCGCAACTATTCAGGTTTGAGTTGGATTGCCAGCGTTACCCCCATGGGGATGCAGTGCGCATTGGCGCAGCTATTCAGGTTTGAGTTGGATTGCCAGCGTTACCCCCATGGGGATGCAGTGCGGATTGGCGCAAAAATGCGCGCCAATCCGCACAGCTTGCTTCCATTAGGCGCGCTGCGCCGACGCAAAAAGCGCGTCGGCTTGTTGTGAAAAGCGCGCCAAAGGCAAAAGATAAAAAGATAAAGGCAAAAGATAAAAAGATAAAATCCCAGAGGCTTTGCCTCTGGACTCCACCAGGGAGGTGCCCTCCCTGGACCCGCAGTTTTTTTTGTGGTGAATAAGTGAATAGTTATAATTGCAACAGATCAAAACCTGCCACACTTGACCAAAAATATGGCCAATATCCGTTATCCTATCTGTGACCTCTTCTCCAGCATCCAAGGCGAAGCTACCTGGAGCGGACGCGCCATGCTCTTTATCCGCTTCCATGGCTGCCCCCTCTCCTGCCCCTGGTGCGATGAACCTCTCCATCGCGACCCCAATACACGCCAGGATTTGCTGCAAGAAGAGCTCCTCGCCAGCCTGCAAAAACTGAATGCCACCCTGCCCTACCTGCTGCTGACCGGAGGCGAACCCTTGGCCGTGCCCCACTTGTCAGAACTGGTCGTCTATTTGAAACAGCAAGGCTACTGGCTGGCCATGGAAACCAGCGGCGTCGGCGGTACCATCCCAAACGGAATCGACTGGATCACCCTGTCACCAAAAACCCCATTACCGGAGGAGATATATAACAAGGCAAATGAAATCAAATATATCATCGAAGCCCCTCCATCCGCAAAACGCACAGCAGAAATAGTGCAACGCGCCATACAACACGGCAATGTCTGGGTGCAACCACGTGCCCAACCCCAACAAGATCCCCACCAGCACCCCGCAATCGATCCGCAAGCTTTGGCCGGCTGCCTGCAACTGATCCGCCAATCGGCAGGAAAGATTCGCCTCTCACTGCAAATCCATAAATGGGCCCACATACCGTGACACAAACCATCCCATCCCTCTTGTTGATCACAGATCCCACTCTAGGCCAACACTTGCCCCAACAGGTCACTGCCGCACTACGCGGAGGCGTCAAGCATCTGTTGCTGCGCCATAAACAGGCAACAGCAGGCGAAATGCTGCGCTTGGCGCAAGAGATGCAATCACTAACCCGTGCCTATAGAGCCGCCCTGCTGATTCATGACCGCTTGGATATCGCCCTGGCAGTGGCTGCCGATGGCGTGCACCTGCCCGAACACGGTCTGCCCACCGCCATCGCCCGCACTCTCTGGCCCGGCTTGCTGGGACGATCCTGTCACTCCGTGGAGAGCGCTCGCCAAGCACTGCAAGAAGGCGCCGATTATGTCACCCTCTCCCCCCTCTTTGCCACAAGCTCCCATCCAGAGGCCACCCCCCTGGGTTTGGAGCGCTTTCGCTCCTGGCGGCAACAAATCCACGGACCAGTGCTGGCCCTCGGCGGCATCCACAAAGAGAACGCCCACTTGGCCCGCGCAGCAGGTGCCGATGGAGTGGCAATGATTCGCGGTTTGTTGGC
>NZ_RXIU01000389.1 GCF_004217665.1 Candidatus Magnetaquicoccus inordinatus
CAAACTAAGCCGACGCGCTCTTTGCGTCGGCTTAAGCGCCTAATGGAAGCAAGCTGTGGGCATTGGCGCGCATTTTTTGCGCCAATGCCCACAGCATCCCCATGGGGGTAGAGCTGGCGAGCCAGCACGAACCTGAATAGTTACCAATCTTATTTCTATCGCTTGGTAAACCAGAACAGATTGAAACTGTTCCTGTTGCACCTGTAACAGTGGATGCGGAAAATCAGCAACTCAAACAAGGGTGAGCACATACACTGTAGCATATGTTCTCACCCGTTGCGCAACTGCCAAAATTTTTCGGAGCTGCCCACATCAAGGAACCGCCGCAATAAACAGGTCGCTCCCAAATGATCTGCTTTCCTGGATGTGGCACACTCCGCTTGTTGACAGACAGGGAGGCTACCCTGCATATCTGTTATTATTCTTGACACTCTTTTTGTGTTTGGCTTTCTTCTGAGCTTTGCTTTTGTGAGCAACTTTCTTTTTGCTGGCCTTGTTCATGACAGCCTGTTTTTTGGCTGATTTTTTTGCCGGTTTTTTCATGGCTGCAGTTGGCTTCTTTTTGACGCTGCTACCGCGATCATAGTTATAGGGGACAGGTTGTTGCGGAGCAGGCATTGGGGCAACGGTGTTGGCTGTATCCTTGTTTTGCATACCCGGATCAGGCTTACAAAAAAAGCATTGCGTCCCGATGGTTCCCATTGGAGTCTGTCCATCGTTGGGATGCCATTGGGTATACCCACCGTAATTCCACTGTCCGGGAGGTGCAGCCATCAACTGCTGTGACACCAGTACACCGAGCGATAGAGCACAAATGATGAGGATAAGTTTCAGATGTTTCATCTCTTATTCCGTTTGAAAATGGTTGGTTGCACATTAAACGCCGGAGTCTATCCTATTTTTGCCAAGCAAACCAGGAGATAAATTAATGAAACTGAAATTTATAGTTTACAACCCCCACACCTGGTAAACATAAACCTCATAACAAGATTTGCCCAAACAGACAGACATGCAGAAAAGAGCGTTGGCATAGAGCGGGAATGGTCACCTGCAAACCTGGAAACTCTACAAAAAAAATATGGAGCGAAGTTCAGAAAGAGAGTAGAGCAATTGAGGAAAGAGCTGTCGCTTCTGGCAACAAACTGGAAGAATGGATTGGCTTATAGGAAGAGTACAACCGACTTTATGCAACGCGCTTGTACCGTCAAAAAAAAATGCCACTGAATCAGTGGCTGACAATGGATAAAACTTGGTGAGCCGTGCAGGAATCGAACCTGCGACAAGCTGATTATGAGTCTGTTTACCCAGACTTTCTGGCCTTTCCGGCAGTAGCAAGAAACAATATAAATTCAGCACATTTGCATCTTGCAGTTTCCGCCAGTTTCCGCTATTTTTATCCCTGTTGATTGCTATTTGATTGCTGGAAATCACGCCAGCAATCACAAACGGCGGACCAGAAGGGCATGATCATGGCACAGGGCAAGATCACAAAACGGGCTGTTGACGCTATCCAGGCAGGAACGGCGGATCAATTCTTGTGGGATACGGACCTGAAGGGATTCGGGCTGAAAACGACGACAGCGGGCAAAAAGATGTACATCATCCAATATCGTCACAGCAACCGCTTGCGGCGTTACACAATAGGCGCTCATGGTGTGTTGACCCCGGAACAGGCACGAAAGGAGGCAATTGACCTGCTGGCAAAGGTAGCGAATGGAGAGGATCCGGCAGAA
>NZ_RXIU01000039.1 GCF_004217665.1 Candidatus Magnetaquicoccus inordinatus
ATGGTCTCTATTCGTTGCAGTTGACGGCGTTGGCCGACAGCCAACTGGATGGCCTGCGTTCGTTGCAATTGACGGCATTATCCGACACGCAATTGAATGGTCTCTATTCGTTGCAGTTGACGGCGTTGTCCGATACACAGTTGGATGGTCTGCGCTCGTTGCAATTGACAGCGTTGGCTGACACGCAGTTGGATGGTCTCTACTCTCTGCAGTTGACGGCGTTGGCTGACACCCAACTGGATGGTCTCTATTCGTTGCAGTTGACGGCGTTGGCTGACACGCAGTTGGATGGTCTGCGTTCATTGCAGTTGCTGGCGCTGGCCGACAGCCAACTGGATGGTCTGCGTTCGTTGCAGTTGACGGCGTTATCCGACACGCAGTTGAATGGTTTGCAATCCGCTCATTTGACCGCTCTGGCGGACAGTCAATTGGATGGTCTGCGTTCTCTGCAGCTCTCGGCTTTGGCGGACAGCCAATTGGATGGCTTGTTGTCACTGCAACTCAAGGTGCTGTCTGATAGCCAGTTGGATGGTTTGTTGTCACTGCAATTGTTTGCTCTGGCCGACAGTCAATTGGATGCTCTCCGTTCGCTGCAACTGTATGCCTTGGCCGACAGCCAATTGGATGGTTTGCAATCTTTACAGTTGTTTGCTTTGGCCGATAGCCAGCTCAATGGTTTACGCTCTTTATCCCTGTTCTCTTTGGTTGGAACCCAGCTCGATGGATTTCAGAGTAGCCATTTGGCTGCTTTGACCGATACACAATTGGATGGTTTGCACTCGCTTGGTTTTGGCTCCTTTGCCGATACCCAGTTGGATGCTTTGACCTCCAGTAAGCTGAATGCCTTGTCGGCAACACAATGGAATGGTTTGACCTCTTTACAACTGCCGACGCTGGCCTATACGCAGTTGAACAGTATGACCTCCACTCTGTTTTCCACTCTGGCCGGAACTCAGTTGGATGGTCTGGATCTGCTGCAATTGGCCTCTTTGGCCAATACCCAACTGGATGGATTGACCTCAATCCAGCTTTCCACCTTGGCCGATAGCCAACTGGATAGTCTGACCGCTTTCAATCTATCCGCTTTGGCCAACACGCAGTATGATGGAATATCTTCTCTGCAGTTGGCTGCTTTGGCCAACACCCAGTTGGATGGTTTACGCTCCCACCATTGGTCTGCCCTGGCGGATAGCCAGTTGAATGCCCTGACCTCTGTACAGTGGGGTGAACTGGCAAAAACCCAGTTGGATGGTTTGCTCTCTCTGCAAATTTTTGCCTTGGCAGAGACCCAATTGGATGGCTGGACATCTGTACAGTGGTCCTCGTTGGCCGCCACCCAATTGGATGGTCTGACCTCCACTGCGGTCAATGGCATGGCTGATACCCAGTGGGATGGCTTTATCTCCAGTCGATTGCTCACCCTGGCAGATTCACAACTGGATGGTCTGACCTCCTTGCAGTTCTATCTCCTGGCGAATACCCAGTTGAATGGTTTGACCTCTCTGCATCTTTCCGCTTTGAGTGATACCCAGCTCAATGGTTTGGATGGGCTGCAACTTTATGCCTTGGCCAATTCGCAATTGGATGGCTTGGGTTCGCTGCAACTGAATGCGTTTGCCGATACGCAGTGGGATATGCTGCGTGCGGCAGAGTTGCTTGCTTTTGCAGACAGTCAGTTGGATGGTTTGACCTCTATCCAGCTTGCCGGTTTAGTCAATACTCAGTTTGATGGATTGCGTTCTGGGCAGATTTCTGCTCTGGCCGACACCCAATTCAATGGCATGGATGCGGGGCAATGGGCTGCGTTGGCCAATACGCAGTTGGATGGTTTGCTTTCACTTGCCCTGTCGCAATTGGCGGCCACCCAATTGGCTGGCTGGAGCTCTCTGCAAGTGGCGTCGTTGGCCAATACGCAGTTGGATGGATTGAGTTCCATCGCATTGAGCAATTTGGCCACGACACAATGGGATAGTCTTACCTCCACACGTCTGTCCCAGATTGCTGTCACCCAGTTGCAGGGCTTGACCTCTTTGCAGTTGACCTCGCTGGCCAATACACAATTGAACGGTTTAGGCTCTTTGCAACTGCTCAGTTTGGCCGATACGCAGTTGGATGGTTTGAGCTCTTTGCAGTTGAGCGCTTTGGCCAACAGTCAACTGGATGGCCTCACCTCCTTGCAATTGCAATCTTTGGATCAGACCCAGCTTGCAGGAATGCTTTCGTCAGCGCTGAGCGGTTTGGCCGACAGCCAGATGGATGGTCTGCAGTCGATGAAGTTAAACTCGCTGACCTCCGTGCAACTCAATGGTTTTCTCTCGAGCCAATTGGCTGCTTTGGCGGATACTCAGTTGGATGGATGGGAAACGGCACATCTGAACTCTTTGGCGGCTACCCAATTGAATGGTTTGCGTTCATTGCAATTGGCTGGTTTTGCTGATTCGCAGTGGGACGGTTTTACATCGTTGCAGATGGCCAGCATGGCCAACACCCAACTGGATGCGCTTTCTTCTCAGGTGTTTGGTTCTTTTGTCAACACCCAACTGGATGGCATGACCTCTTTGCAGTTGCGTGATATTGCTGCAACCCAGTGGAATGGTCTGATATGGTGGGTGGCCTCTTCTCTGGCTGCGACCCAGTTGGATAGTTTGAGTTCCACTCTGCTGGCCAGTTTGGCCGACAGCCAATGGGATGGCTTCACCTCATTGCAGTTGGGCAGTTTGGCCAATACGCAATGGGATGGTTTGAGCTCACTGAATCTTTCTGGGTTTGCCACAACGCAATGGGATGGTTTCTCTTCGACTCGTTTGGCCGCTTTAGCCGACAGCCAATGGGATGGTTTGCTGTCTGCGGCGCTGCTGGAGTTGGCGGATAGCCAGTTTAATGGTTTGGGTTCGTTGCAATTGACCAACCTGGCCACAACGCAATGGGATGGTTTGCTCTCTTCTGCACTCTTTGGTTTGGCGAATACCCAGCTCAATGGTCTTGCTTCCCTGCAATTGACTGCGTTGGCGGTTACGCAGTTGAGCGGTTTAAGCTCCATTGCTCTCAGTGGTTTGGCCAATACCCAACTGGATGGTCTGCATTCTGTGCAACTGGCTGCCTGGGTAGGAACCCAGTTGGATGGGTTGCTTGCCAGTGGTTTGTTGGGGCTTGCCGACACTCAGTTGAATGCTTTGAGTGCCTCTCAACTGGCCACGCTTGCGGCGACGCAGTGGAATGGTTTGAGCTCCTTGCAGCTTAACGGACTTGCGGAGACGCAGTTGGAGGGAGTGGCCTCTGCACAATGGTTTGCTTTGGCCAATACCCAGTTGAATGGTTTGCGTTCGTTGCAGTTGACCCTGCTTTCCGTGACCCAATGGAATGGTTTGAGTTCTGCGGCATTGAGCTCCTTGGCCGATAGCCAATGGGATGGTTTGACGCCTGAGCAATTGCTGGCTTTGGCCAATACCCAGTTGAACGGCCTCTCTTCCAGCCAGTTGTCGGCTTTGGCTGATACACAGTGGAATGGAGCGGACTCTTCTCAACTCTTCAGTTTGGCCAATAGCCAATGGGATGGTTTGACTTCCCGACAGTTGAGCAATCTGGCTGATACGCAACTGGATGGTTTGCAGTCGCAGGCATGGGGTGGATTGTCTGTCACCCAGCTCAATGGACTTACCTCCGGCCAATTGTTCGCTCTGAGCAATACCCAACTGAATGGTTTGACCTCCACGCAGTTTGCCGGGTTGGCAGACAGCCAGTGGGATGGATTGGATGTCAGCCAGGTTTTGGCGTTGAGCACGACACAATGGGATGGTCTGTTATCAATCGGTTTGACATCCTTGGCCGATACCCAGTTGGATGGATTGACGGCGGCAGCCATCTCTGCCCTGGCCGATACCCAGTGGAACGGTTTGAGCTCAAGACAGCTTACCGGCTTTGCCGATAGCCAGTGGAATTATCTGACCTCTCTCCGTTTGTCCAACCTGGCGGACAGCCAGTTGAACGGTTTGACCTCATTGCAGTGGTCCGGGTTGGCCAATAGCCAATTGGATGGTTTCAGCTCTGCCCATCTCTTCTCTCTGGCGGATAGTCAGTGGGATGGGTTGACGCTCAATCAATTGGCCTCTCTGGCAGACAGTCAGTGGAATGGTTTGAGTTCCATCGCTTTGGCCTCTCTTGCGGATACGCAGTGGGATGGTTTCCATTCATTGCGGCTTGCCTCTCTGGCGACCAGTCAATGGGACGGATTGTCTTCCAGCATCTTGTTGGGTTTGGCCAATAGCCAGCTCAATGGTGTGGGTTCTCTGGCTTTGGCGTCACTTGCTGACAGCCAATGGGATGGTTTGACTTCGCTTGGCTTATATGGTTTGGCCAATACGCAGTTGGATTATCTCTCCTCCACCTTGCTCTCTTCCCTGGAGGAGAGCCAACTCTATGGTATGACTTCGACCGCTCTGCTTGGTTTGGCGATTACACAATGGAATGGTATGCGTTCCACCCAACTGTTTGTTTTGTGTGCCACTCAGTTGGATGGTTTGACTTCACTGGCTTTCAACTCCCTTGCGGCAACCCAATTGCGAGGGATCAGTGCCTCTCAGCTTACCTCGATTGTCAACACCCAGTTGGATGGTCTTACCTCCACGCAACTAAGCGCACTGGTCAATAACCAACTTGATGGTTTGGCTGTCTCTGCGCGCTGGACAGCGCTGGCGACCACCCAACTGGATGGCTTGCTCTCCCTGCAAATCAGTCAAATGAGCAACAGCCAATGGGATGGGATCACCTCTGTGGCACTGGCTTCCCTGGCTGATAGCCAATGGAATGCTTTGAGTGCCGAGCAGTTGGCCAGTTTGGCTGCCACCCAGTGGAATGGTCTTGGCTCTTTGCAACTGGCTGGTTTGGCGACTACCCAACTCAATTATGTGGACTCCTCCATCTGGATGAGTTTGGCCGATAGTCAGTGGGATGGTTTGGGGTCGCTGCAACTGTTGGCCATGAGCGATAGCCAATTAAATGAGCTCTCTTCGCTCACCCTGTTCCATCTGGCCAACAGCCAATTGAACGGTTTGAGCGCAGGGCAAGTGCAAGCGTTGGCTGCCACGCAGTTGTCTGGTTTGGGCTCTGTACAGTTGACCTCTTTGGCGGACAGTCAACTGGATGGGTTAAGTTCCGAGCAATTGGGATTGTTGGCCAACAGCCAACTCAATGGTCTGACCTCCAGCCAGATTGCACAACTGGCCGACAGCCAATGGGATGGTTTGACTTCGCAGCAATTGGCCTCTCTGGTGGCGACACAGTTGAATGGTCTGTTGTCCATGACCTTGGCCAATCTCTCTGTTACCCAATTGAGCGCATTCACCTCGGTGCAATTGGCCACCTTGGCGGCGACGCAACTGGATGGTTTGACCATGACCTCCCTGTATGGGTTGTCGATCACCCAGTTGGATGCTTTGAGTTCAACGGTTCTTGCTGCTTTGTCCACAGCCCGTCTCGATGGTTTGTCCTCTTTGGGATTGCTCAGTCTGGCGGCGACCCAATTGAATGGTATTACCTCATTGCAGTTGCAATCTTTGGCTGACAGTCAGTTGGATGGCTTAAGTTCCACCTTGCTGGCTGGTTTGGCCGACAGTCAACTGGATGGTTTACTCTCCATGCAGTGGAATGGCTTGAGCAGCACGCAATGGGATGGTCTGCTATCGATGCAGCTCAATGCTTTGGCGGACACTCAGTGGGATGGGGTACTCTCTGCGCAGTTAAGCCAGTTGACGGCAACGCAGTTGAATGGTTTGCGTTCCCTGCAGTTATATGCTTTGGCTGCGAGCCAATGGGATGGTTTAAGCTCCAGCCATCTTGCTTCGTTGGCCAACAGTCAGTGCAACGGTTTGAGCTCCATACAGTTGCGCGAATGGGCCACCACGCAGTGGGATGGTCTCACCGCAACGCATCTGCAGGCTTTGGCGGATAGCCAATGGGATGCTCTTGCTTCCCTGCAGCTTGCCTCTTTGGCCAACAGCCAGTTGGATGGGATTCTGTCCACAGCCTTGTTTAATCTGGCGGCTACGCAATGGGATGGTTTGAGTTCTGCGCAGCTTGCTGGTTTGGTCAACAGTCAGTTGGATGGTCTGCACTCTTCGGTATTGCAGCAATTGGCCGACAGCCAATGGGATGGTCTCTCTTCCAGCCAGCTTTCTGCTTTGGCTGATAGCCAATTCAATGGTTTGACCTCGCTTGCGCTCTCTTCCCTGGCCAATACCCAATGGAACGGTTTGCGTTCCACCACTCTGATGGCATTGGCCAGCACACAGTGGCTGGGTGTGACCTCGACGGCACTCGCGGGGCTGGCCAGCACACAGTGGGATGGAGTGACCTCCACCCAGATGGCAGTATTGGCTGCTGAACAATGGAATGGTTTGAGCTCTGCGGCATTGACAGACTTGGCCGACAGCCAACTGAATGGTTTGTCTGCGAGCCAATGGTCAGAGTTGGCCAATTCGCAACTCAATGGCCTGACCTCAGCGCAACTGAGCGGATTGGCGGATACGCAGTGGGATGGTTTGAGCTCCAGCCAGTTGTTTGCTTTGGCCAATACCCAGTGCAATGGACTGCGTTCGTCGCAGTTGCTTGCTTTGAGCGATACGCAGTGGGATGGCGTGCAGAGTAGTCAACTGTTTGAATTTGCCTCAACGCAATGGGATGGTCTGCTCTCTGGGCAGTTGGCGGGTTTGGCGACCACCCAGTGGAATGGTGTGAGCTCCAGCCAGGTGCAAGGGTTGGCTGTGACGCAATGGAATGGCCTGGATTCCTGGCAGCTTGCTTCATTGGCCAACAGCCAGCTCAATGGTTTGTTGTCTATTGTGCTGTCCTCACTGGCGGATACGCAATTGGCACTGCTTTCGTCGGTGCAATTGTATAATCTTGCCAACACGCAGTTGGATGGTTTGCACTCTTCTGTGGTGCACCAATGGGCGGATACGCAATGGGATGGTTTGAGCTCTGTGCAGTTGTCCGCTTTGGCCACTACGCAGTGGGATGGTGTTACCTCTCTGGGTCTCTCTTCGTTGGCCAACAGCCAGTTGGATGGTCTGCTTGCCGCCAGCCTATCCTCTTTGGCTGCCAGCCAATGGATTGGTTTGGGCTCTGCTGCGTTTGCTGCCTTGGCCAACACCCAACTGGATGGCCTCCTCTCCACGCAAATCAGCGCCATGCTCTCCGAGCAATGGGATGGTTTGACTTCAAATATCTTGACGGAGTTGACGGCTACGCAACTGGACGGTTTGTTGTCCAGTCAGTTGTTCCAATTGGCAGCGACACAACTCAATGGTTTGCGTTCGGAGCAGTTGAGTACACTGGCGGACAGCCAATGGAATGGTCTGCTTTCCGATCAGCTCAACTCTTTGGCCAACACCCAGTTGAACGGCTTGAGCTCTGCGCAATTGTTGAGTTGGGCGGATACCCAGTGGGAGGGGTTGACCAGTGCCCACTTGTTGGAGTTGTCAGCCAGTCAATGGGATGGTTTATCCTCCCGGCAGCTTGCGTTATTGACCAATGACCAACTGGATGGCATCACCTCTTTGCAGTGGTCGGAGCTGGCGGATACACAATGGAATGGCCTGACTGCGGCGCAATTCTCTTCCTTGGCCAAAACCCAGTTGGATGGTTTGAGCTCCGGGGTGTTGCTGAGTTTGGCGGCAACCCAATTGAGCATGCTCTCTTCCCAGCAGATTGCCTCATTGGCGGTGAGCCAGTTGGATGGTTTGGGTTCACTGTCGCTTGCTGTGTTGACAGATGCACAGTTGGATAGTTTGAGCTCCGCGCAGTTGGCCGCGCTGGCAGAGAGCCAACTGGCGGGAATGAGTTCCGGGCAGTTGCGTGGTTTGGTCAACACGCAACTGGATGGTTTCAGCTCTGCACAATTGGCGGCCTGGAGCATCAGCCAATGGAATGGTTTGAGTTCGCAAGCTCTTGCAGAGCTGGCGGACACCCAAATCGATGGCATAAGCTCAGTGCAATGGGGTGCATTGGCAGCGACGCAACTGGTTGGTTTGACGGCAAACGCTTTGTCTGGGTTGGCTGGTAGCCAACTGGATGGTGTGCATTCCAGCCAATGGGCTGCACTGGAGACGAGCCAACTGGCTGGTCTCAGCACCAGCGGTTTGGCAACCTTGGCCAATACACAATGGCAAGGCTTTACCTCGGTGCAACTGCTTTCCCTGAGCAATACGCAGTGGAATGGTTTGACCTCGGCGCAACTGGGCAGTTGGTCGGATACGCTGTGGGATGTTTTGACCAGTGCGACGCTCTCCACTTTGGCGGATACGCAATGGGATGGTTTAACCTCTGTACAGTTGTCCGGGTTGGCCAACAGCCAACTGAATGGTCTGAGTTCGCTACAGTGGCACGCTTTGGCCACCACCCAGTGGAATGGTTTGGGTTCCTTGCAACTGCAATCTCTGGCCGATAGCCAGTGGAATGGGGTGGGTTCTGCACAACTGGCCGCGTTGGCCGACAGCCAGTGGGATGGGCTCAATTCGACGCAGTTGGCCGCGTTGGCGGACAGCCAGTGGGATGGGCTCTCTTCGTTGCGTTTGGCGGCGTTGGCGGAGAGCCAGTGGAATGGCTTCGCATCGTTGCGTCTGTCAGCCTTGGCGATAACGCAGTGGAATGGACTCTCTTCCTTGCAGTTGGTTGCCTTGGCTGTAACCCAATGGGATGGTATCGGTTCAACCCTGCTGGCCTCGCTGGCCGATAGTCAATGGGATGGCATCTCCTCGTTGCAGTTGGCTGCTTTGGCAACGACGCAATGGAACGGGCTTTCCTCTGTCCAGTTGGGTCGTTTGGCGGATACGCAACTGGATGGTCTCTCTTCGTTCCTGTTGGCCTCTCTGGCCAGCAGCCAATTGGACGGTTTGCCATCAACAGCTTTATCTGTTTTGGCCGATAGCCAATGGGATGGTCTGGGCAGTGCGCAAATTGCCCAATTGGCTGACAGTCAACTGAATGGTCTGCTCTCTTTGCAGTTGAATCTGTTGGCCGATACACAGTTGCCGGGTCTCTATTCGCTGCATTGGGCAGGGTTGGCTAATACACAGTTGGATGGTCTGCAATCCATCCAGTTGAGCCAATTGAGCACTACCCAGTTGGATGGTCTCTCTTCGTTGCAATGGCTGGCCTTGGCGCAGAGCCAATGGGATGGCTTGCAATCGTGGCAGTTGCTCAGTTTGGCCGACAGCCAGTTGGATGGCATGCACTCGGCGCAGTTGGCTGAGCTGGCGGTAACCCAGTTGGATGGCATGTTGTCGTTGCAATGGGCGGCTCTGGCTGACAGCCAATTGTCTGCACTCAGCAGCATGCAATTGCAATCATTGGTGGATACCCAGTGGGATGGATTGAGTTCGCTGCAGCTCAATGGGATGAGTACAACGCAGTGGCAGGCTCTCTCTTCTTGGCAGTTGCTCGCATTGGCTGACAGTCAGTGGGATGGATTGGGTTCGGCACAATTGCAGTTGTTGGCTGATACCCAGTGGGATGGGCTCACCTCTGACACACTGTCGGCATTGGCCGCCAGCCAATGGAATGGGTTGAGCTCGCTGCAGTTGACGGCATTGGCCGACACGCAATTGAGTGGGCTTGCTTCTGGGCAATGGGCTGGGTTGGCCAACAGCCAATTGGATGGTTTGACCTCTGCCGCCCTCATGACGTTGACCAACAGCCAGTGGAATGGTTGGAGTTCGCTGCAGTTGGCGGGATTGGCGGCGACGCAGTGGCAGGGCATGCTCTCGGCGGTTTTGACAAGCTTGGCCGACAGTCAATGGGATGGTTTGAGTTCAGCGCAATTGGGCCTGCTGGCGGAGACACAGTGGAATGCTGTTGCTTCGCAGCGTTTGGGGCAATGGGCGAATACGCAACTGGATGGCGTAACCTCGCTGCAGTGGGCCGCTTTGGCCGATACGCAACTGAATGGTTTGCATTCTGGGCAGATAAGTTCCTTGGCGGACAGCCAGTGGGATGGTTTGAGTTCATTGCAGTTGCAGCAATTGGCGGACAGCCAGTGGGATGGTTTGAGTTCATTGCAACTGTTGGCGCTGGCGGTGAGCCAACTGGATGGTCTGTTGTCTACGCAAGTGGCCGCTTTGGCAAACACACAATGGGATGGTTTAAGCGCACTGCAGTTGCGCTCTTTTGCCAGTACACAATGGGATGGGGTCACTTTTGGTCAGATCGACAGCTTGGCCAATACGCAATGGGATGGTGTGTTGTCGAGCCAATTGCTGCAGTTGGCTGATACACAATGGGATGCACTCACTTCTGCACAACTGGCTGGCTTGGCTGATACGCAGCTTGATGGTCTGTTGTCAACTCAGTTGGCCGCTTTGGCCGATACCCAGTGGGATGCCTTCTCATCGGCACAGTTGGCCGGCTTGGCCACTACGCAATGGTCAGGATTGTTATCTGGACAGTTGAGTGCGTTGGCGGATACGCAGCTCAATGGCATCACCTCTACTCGTCTTGCTGCTTTCAGTGTGGAGCAGTTCAATGGTTTGGGCTCATTGCAGTTGTCTGGCTTGGCCAACAGCCAATTGAGTGGCTTCTCCTCTGCGCACATCGCGGCTTTGGCGGATACCCAGTGGGATGGTTTGGCTTCTGGGCAGTTGGCTGGCTTGAGTACCGGTCAACTGCAAGGGTTGCTTGCCCAGCAATTGGCACAGCTTGCTGACAGTCAATTGGATGGATTGTCGAGCATGCAGTTGCCTGCTTTGACCACGACACAGTTAGGTGGTTTGCGTTCGGAGCAATTGACCGGTTTGAACACTACCCAACTCAAGGGTCTGGCTGTCGGGCAGTTGAGCGAGTTGACCACCACGCAACTGAATGGTTTGAGCAGCATCCAGTTGGCCTCTTTTAGCAGCACGCAAATGCGCGGCCTCACCAGCAGTCAGATGTTGACCCTGGCCGATACCCAGTGGGATGGTTTAAGCAGCGTACAACTGGCCGTCCTGAGCAGTACCCAGTTGGCGGGCATCAGTTCCGAGCAGCTTGCGGCGTTGACGACGACACAAATTGCTGGTTTGTCTGCCAATCAGATCAGCGTTTTGACAACCACACAATGTGATGCGTTGAGCAGCATCATGGTGGGGGCGTTGACCACCACACAAATTCGTGGGTTGAGCAGTGTGCAGCTCTCCTCTTTGGCGGATACCCAGTTGGATGGTTTAAGCAGCCTGCAACTGGGCGCCTTCACTGCGGCCCAACTGGGCGGGATCAGCAGCAGCCAGTTGATCGAGTTCAATACCAGCCAGATGTCGGGCATGAGCAGTACACAACTGTCCCAGTTGAATTCGACACAACTGCGGGCTTTGACCACCACGCAGCTTTCGGCCATGACAGCCACGCAGATGCAGGGGTTGACTGGCACGGCACTGCCGTTGTTGACCCAAACCCAATTGGCTGCTTTGGGTGTCACCCAGCTCTCCACCACCCAGGTGGCAGCCATGACCACCAGTCAGGTGGCAGCGTTGACCCCCTTGCAGATCACTCTGCTCTCCAGCACCATGCTCCGTGCTTTTTCGACGGCGCAGATGAGCGCGTTGACGACCACACAACTGGCCACTCTTTCGACGACCCAGGTGGCGGCACTGACTACGGCACAACTGGCTGTTTTGAGCACGACCCAAATGTCGGGATTGGATGCCACTGCCATTGCTGTTTTAGGTACAGCGCAGGTACGTGCCTTGACCAGCACCCAGGTGGGCAGTTTGACCACCACGCAGATGGCGGTTTTCTCTTCCAGCCAGATCTCTGTGTTGACCAGCGCTCAGGTTCAGCGTTTGAGCAGCAGTCAGATTGACTCCCTGACCACCACGCAGATGGCGGGACTCAGTGCCACGCAGCTTGCGCTATTTACCAGCACACAGATGCTTGCCTTGAGCTCCACCGATGTGGCGGTGTTGACCACCACCCAACTGAAAGGGTTGACAGCGACGCAGTTGGCCGGATGGAGCACTACCCAGATGAGTGTGTTGGCCTCCACGGCTTTGCGCTCCTTGACACCGGTTCAGATCAACCGTTTGACCACGACGCAGGTGGCAGCACTGAGCAGCGATCAGGTTGCCGTGTTGACCAGTACCCAGCTCTCTGCGCTGACCACTACCCAGATCAGTGGTATGGAATCGACCGATGTGGCGGTATTGACCAGTACCCAGATCAAGGCGCTCTCTGTGGCGCAGATGGCGATCTTGACCACGACCCAGTTGGCTGGTTTCAGCAGCACGCAAATGGCGGCAGTCAATTCGTTGCAGTTGGCTGGTTTGACGACGACGCAGATCAAATCTCTGAACAATAACCAAGTTGTGGCCATTGGTACCTTGATCAAAGGTTTGAGCAGCGCACAGATTGCGGTCATGACCACCACCCAGTTGCAAGATTTGACCAGCAGTCAGGTGAGCGTTTTGGCCACTGGGCAATTGCTCAACTTGACGACGACCCAACTGGGCGCCTTTTCAGCGACCCATGTGGGGGTTCTCAACAGCACACAGATCAGAAGTCTCAGTGCGACGCAGCTCTCGGTGTTGACGACGACGCAGTGGGCGGCCTTGAATACCACGCAGCTTGCGGCTTTGAATACGGGGCAGTTACAGCGTTTGACCACCACCCAGATCAATAATCTGACCGGCACGCA
The DNA here is from genome assembly GCF_004217665.1 of Candidatus Magnetaquicoccus inordinatus. Classification (GTDB taxonomy): domain Bacteria; phylum Pseudomonadota; class Magnetococcia; order Magnetococcales; family Magnetaquicoccaceae; genus Magnetaquicoccus; species Magnetaquicoccus inordinatus. Next base: position 12,659 of record NZ_RXIU01000039.1, read on the forward strand.
GATTGGTGGTATCAGTGCCGTGCAGCTTGCCGTGTTGACGACGACACAGTTGAGTGGCTTGACCTCTGCCAATCTGTCACTGTTGACCACCACTCAAATCAGGGGGGTGACGGCGCAACAGATTGCCTCTTTGACCACCACGCAACTGGCGGGGTTGGAAGCGGTGGATTTGGCTGTTTTGAGTGCTGCCCAATTGGGTAAACTCTCCTCGATTCAAGTAGCGGCTCTGCAGAGCAGTCAGGTAGCCGCTTTGACCACGACCCAGTTGGTGGCTTTGACCACGACCCAATTAAGCGGCTTGGAATCCACCGATTTGGCCGCTTTGAGTGTCACCCAGATCAAAGCCTTGAGCAGTCGGCAATTGGCGATTTTGACCAGCACGCAACTGGCCGGGTTGGGGGAGACGCAGGCGGCTGGTCTGCTGGCGGCACAGGTCAGTGCGCTGTCAACGACGCAACTGATTGCGTTGAACACGACCCAACTGCTTGCCTTGGGTACGCAGGTGAAGAGTTTGAGTGCGTTGCAGGTTGCGGCTTTGACCACCACCCAGGTTGCCATTCTGGCCACCACTCAGGTGACAGTTTTGACAACGGCCCAGGTGAGCGCTCTGGCAACCAGTCAATTGGCGGTCTTCACCACCTCTGGGGTGGCTGCACTCTCGGCGACGCAGTTAAAGGTGTTGAGTGCAACCCAGCTCACCTCGTTATCGACGACGCAGTTTGGGGTGTTGGTGACAACGCAGATTGCTGCCTTGACGACTGCACAATTGCCGCGTCTGACCACCACCCAGGTTGCCTCTTTGAGCACGACCCAGATGAGCGGTCTCTCTTCTACGCAATTGAATATCTTGACCACCACCCAGGTCAGTGCATTGTCGGCAAACAATCTGCAGGTGGCCGAGACCACACAGTTGAAAGGTTTTACGGCCAGCCAGTTGGCGGCCTTGACCACGACCCAATTGGCCAGTTTGCCGGCAGAAAGTTTGGCCAGTTTGAGCGTGGCCCAGATCAACCGGATGACCACGACGCAAGTGGCCTCTTTGAGCACCACGCAAGCGACCTATCTGACCAGCAGTCAGGTGGCAGGGTTGACCACGACCCAGATCAGGGGCTTGGAATCCACCGATTTGGCTGTTTTGAATACCAACCAGGTGGCGGCACTTTCCAGTGCCCAACTCTCTGTCTTGACCACCACGCAGTTGGCCGCTGTGCAGAGCAGCCAGATGGCTGCACTCTCCTCCACGCAGTTGCGTGGCTTGACCACCACGCAAGTATTTGCACTGCAGACGACGCAGTTGGTGGCATTGGGGACGCAGGTGAAAAATCTTAATACGGCACAGATTGCCGTGTTGACGACCACCCACATGGCGGCGTTTGAATCCACCCAGGTCAGTGCCTTGACCACGGCACAGCTTTTGGCGTTGACCACCACACAACTGGGCATGCTGGATAGCGCGGATATGCGTGCTTTGAGCTCCACGCAATTGGTGACAATGAGTTCGACACAGATGGTCAATTTGAATGTGACCCAGTGGGGAGCGTTGTCGGAGAGTCAAATCGGTTTCTTGAACAGTTTGCAGATTGCCCGTCTGACCACCAGTCAAGTGGCTTCATTGACGACGACCCAAGCCGGTGGTTTGAGTTCAACGCAGCTCTCTGCCTTGACGACAACCTCCTTCAGCAAGCTGACGGCGACCTTGCTTGCTGCGGTTACCACTACACAAATCAGGGGTTTGAGTTCTGCACAACTGGCTGTGCTGAACAGTACGCAGTTGTCCGTGCTGGATAGTGCCGGCGTGGCTGTGTTAACGACTACCCAGTTGCGTGGATTGAGTTCGAGTCAAATAACCGCCTTGCAGAGCAGTCAGGTGGTGGCCATGACCACTGCACAGTTGGCGGCGTTGACCACGGCACAGATAGTAGGATTGGAAGCGACCGATTTGGCGGTATTGGCGGTCAGTCAGGTTCAGGCTTTGAGCAGCGGGCAGGTGGCATTCTTGAATACGACGCAGATGGGCGCCTTGACAGGCAGTCAACTGGCTGGTTTGCATACGCTCCAGGTGCGTACATTTTCCATCACCCAATTGGCTGCCTTGTCGACGACCCAAATATCGGCGTTGACACAGACGCAACTGCAGGCTTTGACGACGCAGCAGGTGAAGGGTTTATCGACCACGCAGTTGGCAAATTTGACCACCACCCAGGCCTCTGCTTTGACGGTGCAACAGATTGCCGTTTTGGCCAGTGGCCAATTGGTCAGTCTGGAGAATGCGGCGCTTGCTGTGTGGAACAGCAGCCAGATTCGTGCTTTAAGCAGCAGTCAGTTGTCTGGCTTGACCAGCAGCCAATGGTTGAATCTGACGACAACCCAGATCAATGCTTTGAGTACCAGCCAGTGGCAAGGGGTGAATAGTGCGCGGATTGCTGCCATGAGCACGACCCAAATCGCTGCTCTGAGCACCACGCAATTGAGCTCTCTGAGCAGTACGCAGATTGTCGCCTTGACCACGACGCAGATTGCCGCACTCAGTATCACCCAGGAGAGCGGTCTTAGCGTCGGGCAGATCTCTACGTTGAGTACGGCGCAGATCATCGCCTTGACCAATACGCAGATTGTCAATCTTTCGGCCAATCAGGTGAGGGGGTTGACCAGCACCCAGATTTCCCGTCTTCTGGTCACCCAGGTTGCTGCCTTGGAGACTACAGATCTGCTGGTTCTTACTGGTCAACAGGTTGCCAGTTTAAGTTCCAGTCAGATTATGGCATTGGCGGTAACGCAAGTGGGCAGCTTGACCGATGCGCAAATTCGCTCTTTGACTGTGACTCAGGTGGGGGCTTTGGAAACAGAGGATCTGGCGGTGTTGAACACCAGCCAGGTTCGAGCGCTGAGCAGTGCCCAGATTGCCATACTGAGTGTGAGCCAAATAGAGGGATTATCAGCCACATCACTTGGAAAATTACAGGTTGGGCAAGTTTCTGGGTTGCGTTCGACCCAGGTGGCAGCGCTCTCCTTGAGTCAGCTCTCTGGTTTGACCAGTACCCAGTTTTCTGTTTTGACCAACACGCAGATGGGTGGTCTCAGTTCCGAGCAGATCAGTGCCTTGAGCAGCAGTCAATTCAAAGGTTTTTCGGCAGCTCAGATCAAGGCATTGACCAACACCCAGGTGGTTGCTTTGTCCGCGCAGATCAGCGGCATGAGCAAGGGACAGATCAGTGGTTTGGAAACGGGTGATTTTGCCTTGATAGGCGCCATGAATCTCTTTACGACCGAGCAGGTTGGTGCCATGAGCACGGTGCAAAAGAGTGCATATTGGGCGGCAGGCGGCACTATTGGTCGCACCTCTTAAAGGCTGCTCTGGCTCCAAGGGGAAGTGTTTGCGTTGCAGATCGGAAGCGCTACTGTTGTTTCCAGAAGGAGTGTGTGGGCTGCAGATCTGAAACTGCAGTTTGCCCCAAGGGTGTGTGCTGGGGCTTTATCTTGGCATCGGTTTTTTTGCTCCAAGGATGCCTGCTTGGGTTGCCGTTGATTATCCCTGGACCCAAAGCAAATTTTTTGTTTTTATTGACTTTGTATTGGCTACTCAGCGATCTGCTCCACGGATGGGATAGGATCTTTACGCCATTTATTCCCTCCCGTTCCGCTATCACATCTCAGGGTTGCCTTGCAGCAATCTGTTGGATTCTATCCGTTCATGGTTGCTTGCAAATTTGCTGGGCATTCCTTTCCGGCTCTTTTATCAGCCTCAAATATTGTGTAACATATCCTCGGATTTTGTAAAGAATAGTCACTTTTATTGTAGAAGGTTGCATCTCCGTGCTGGCATCTTTGCGAATTGGCATAAAAATCGGTTTGATTATCACTGTCACGACACTCCTTTTTGCGGCAGTGATTGTCCTGTATCAATTGACCTTGAGTAATACCTTGGATGCCTATGGGCGATTGCAAGAGAATACGCAAAGCCAATTGACCGGCATGTTGACAGTTGATCATTATTTATTAGAAGCGAGAAGATATGAAAAAGATTTCTTGTCGCGGCGCAATAATGATCTGGCAGAAAAACAACGTGCTCAGCTCCAAGCGCTGTTACGTGAGGTGGAGGGCATTCGTACCATTCGCAAGCGCTTTGGCGAAACGGTAGGGGAGCTGGATCAGATTATGGAGTTGGCTCGTGCCTATCAGGAGCATTTCCAGGAGGTAGTCATGGCCTGGAATCGCAAAGGTTTGACCCATAATGATGGTTTGCAGGGCAATTTTCGCAATTCGGCACACCGTTTGGAAAATGTTTTACGTGCGCAAAACAATGTTGGTTTGGAGCGGGATCTGCTGAGTCTGCGGCGTCACGAGAAGGATTATCTGTTGCGCTCGGATAAAAAATATGTCGATCTTTTGCACAAAGAGGCTGGCAAACTGGGGGAAAAGATTAATGCTTTAGCCAATGTAGCAGAAAATGACAAGCGACAAATGTCTGAGATGTTGGCATCCTATGAACGCGATTTTGTTGCTTTGGTGGCTGTGGATGACCAGATTGCCAGTAAAATGGAGTTATTGCGTGCCAAAGCCCATCAGATTGAGCCGGTGATCAAGCAGGAGGTCACAGAGTCCAAGGAGCATGCGCAGAAAGCGATTACCAGCACGCAACAAGAGGCTTCGCAACGGAGCAGCATTGCCTTGAGCATCGCGCTTCTGGCGACTGTAGTGAGCGTGGTGACAGGCAGTTTGATCACACGCAAGATCACGGGACCAGTCGGCGAGTTGTCTCGCTTTGCGGAAAGTATCCAGGGAGGAGATTTGCGTCAAAGCATTCACTTGCCGCAAAGGGATGAGATTGGTCTGTTGGGTGAGGTGATGAACCAGATGACCGCGACCTTGCGTGATCTGGTCACCCGGATTGATCATAATGCCGAGGCGTTACAGGGCAACTCGTCTGAGCTGACGGGCATGGCCGGTCAGATGAGTGGACACTCCGAGGCGATGTTGGAGCAGGCGCACTCTTCGGCGGCGGCGGCGCAGCAGATGAGCTCAGGAATGTCAACAGTCTCCTCTGCCGCCCAGCAAAGTGCCAGCAATTTGACCACCATAGCGGCGGCTACTGAAGAGATTTCCAGTACAGTTCATGCCATTTCGGCGGCCACCGAAGAGGTCAGTGCCAATTTGCAACATATTTCCCTGACCGCACGTGAGGTCAATATGGCTTTGCGCAATGTAGCGGAGGGGGCGCAGGGCACCAGTCAAAATGTACAAACTGCCTCGCAATCGATCATGCAGGTCAGTTCTTCTTTTTCTTCGATGCGGGTGCAGAGCAAGGATGCCGATGATTTTTCCAAAGAGGCCGATCGGCATGTACGCGACTCCTATGCGGTGATGCAGAAGTTGACCCATTCGGCGGGTGAGATTGGCAAGGTGGTCAGGATCATCAAACAGATTGCCGATCAAACCAACATGCTGGCACTCAATGCCGCCATCGAAGCGGCGGGAGCGGGAGAGGCAGGGAAGGGCTTTGCGGTGGTGGCCAATGAGGTCAAGGAGTTGGCACGGCAGACCGGAGAGGCGACGCGCACCATCACCCAACGGGTGGAGGAGATTCAGCACCATTCGGGTGCCGCGATGCAGGCGGCGCAAGATGTAGGGGCGATGATTGGCCGGATTGGCAAGGCCAATACCGATATTTTGCATTCCGTGGACACCCAGAGCGAGGCGATGGAGTCGGTAGCCAGTTTGATGAGTGCGGTGGCGCGGGAGGCCGAGGAATCGACCCGACAGTTGACGGAGTCGGCGTATGGGATGCAGGATGTTTCCCGCAATGTAGCGGAGATCTCTCTGGGGGTGGCGGAGGTGAGTCGGCGCGTCGTGGAGGCCAATCATGGCGTGAATGAGATTACCCGTGGTGTTTCCGAGGTAGCGCATGGTGGGCAAGAGATTTCGCGTTCTGTTACCGACAACGCTCAGACCTCACAGACGGTTGCTGGCTCCATGAAACAGATTACCGCCTCTGCGGCGCAGCTTCAGGAGATGAGTACCGGTTTGAACAAACGGGCCACCGAGATGGGCAGAATGGCCGATTTGCTGCGTGAGCTGATGAGCCATTTTCGGGTGTAAGCCTGCTGACATAACCGGGTATTTTGTGGGCATTATAGGCGCAAAAAGATCGTATGATCCGCTGTTCCCGAGTAACTATTCAGCACCCAAAACAACTGCGGGTCCAGGGAGGGCACCTCCCTGGCCGGGTCCAGGGATGGAATCCCTGGGATTTTGCTTTTAATCTTTTAATCTTTTGTCTTTGGCGCGCCTTTCACAACAAGCCGACGCGCTTTTTGCGTCGGCGCGGCGCGCCTAATGGAAGCAAGCTGTGCGGATTGGCGCGTATTTTTGCGCCAATTCGCACAGCATCCCCATGGGGGTAGAGCTGGTGAGCCAGCACAAACCTGAATAGTGAGCAAATGAGTGGAAAATCTTTACGGCGCTGCGCCAAGACAATCTTTACGGCGCTGCGCCAAGACAATCTTTACGGCGCTGCGCCAAGACAATCTTTACGGCGCTGCGCCAAGACAAAAAACGTCTTGGCTTGTTGGTAAAGTGCCGCTAAAAAGCAAAATCAAGATCTTGGAGGCTCTGCCTCCAATCCTCCGCCAGGAGGAGATGATCTCCTCCTGGACCTCCTCAGAAACTTGTACGCAGGTTTTTTACCTGAATGAACGCAAATTGGCATCAATTGGCTTATTGCATGGTCTCTCGTGTAATCACCTTATGCCATTCCGAAAAGCCAACAGATAGCGTTTCGTTCAACCACTCTGCAAACCGTGTTTCAATGGCTGGTATGGGTTCCAGATAGTTGAACTGGAATATCTCTGCAGAGGCAAGTCGTGGATCAAGCACATCCGAGCCTTTTTTCTCTTCATTGGGTATGCGCAGTAATGTAAAACCGGTAGCCACCATAATTCCCTGATGGACAGGCCCCAAGCCATGAAAAGAGATGACGCATTGAAAGCGGTTATTTGAGTGTATTGTCAAATAGGAGCAGCTACAATAGGAATCAAAATTGGCAAAATAACCGATTTGTGAAGCAAATTCGGTAATCTGTCGGCGAAAATAGCTGCGTTTGTTTTGGTCATTATTTTTATTGGAAAATATTTCAATATGCAGATGTGCCAGAGGCGACAATACACCTGGTATTTTTTTAATCCCTTTGATTTCATTGTTGAAGATTGTGGCATACTCTTCCAGTTGCCGATCTGTCATTCTTTGCAGGTGTTGTGCTATCTTAAAAACCTCATCTCTACGGGATGCCTCAGCCTGAAAATGTATTTTGAGTTTTTCCAGGCTGGAGCGTAAGATTACTTCAGCCTGTTGTGGACGTTGAATACTCTGTTCAATACTGATAGCAGATAGGATTGATTTTTTTTGGTTGCGTGCGAATAGATCGCAAAGTGGTTTCAGATCGCCTGCATCTGCTTTTTCTAGGGAGATTATATATTCATTACGTTCAGAATCTCGGATTACCAACGGGAACAAGCCATTTTTTAAAAAGACCAGACTGGCCAATGCCCTTGCCACCCGTCCATTGCCATCTTGGAAGGGGTGAATCTGGGTGAAACGATGATGCAGGAAGGCTGATAATACCTCTGGTTTCTCCCCTGTTTCCTCTTTGTCGACAAACCAAGCCAGCAGATTATCCATCTCCTGCTGCACATGTTCTGGAGGACAGTATATATAAATTGAACCATCCTGTCGTAGCGGATTGTTTTGATATCTTTTATATTCCCCTTTCAATAAAGTGATAGTTTGCAAATTGCCTTCAGAAGTTTGCACATCAATAGTATCTTGATGGGCTGTAAATTCTGCGTGAAGTTGGCGAATATAATGGTGAGTCAGTGGTTGCTCTCCTCTGACAAAGGCAAACAACCCCTCAATAATGTTCTTTTGATCATTGATGATAGAGGCAACATTGGCTGCGCGTTGCTGAGAAATGCCACTTTTATGGGCAATCAGTGCGGCGTCAATCCCTTGGTCAATGAGAATCTCTGTGACGCCGCGATCCCATGTATAGAGTCGTTCAATAATTCCGGTTTCTATTGCCCATTCTCTCTGCAGTTTATTGACAAAGAGTTTATATTCACCACTATTCTCTAGCTCTTCTTTTATTTCTCGCCATACACGTGATAATGCATCCAATTCGGAATTTCTTAAAGTATCAACAACTGCATCAAGATCGGATATGAAATGATATTCCATTGTTGTTTTTTGCTATGATTGTTACAGTCGCTTCTCACAAAGACAGCTTTTATCGATACAATAAACGTAACTATTCAGGTTCGTGCTGGCTCGCCAGCTCTACCCCCATGGGGATGCTGTGCGGATTGGCGCAAAAATGCGC
>NZ_RXIU01000390.1 GCF_004217665.1 Candidatus Magnetaquicoccus inordinatus
CGTACCTCCGTTGGTTGGCCATTGTATCTGGCTTACCCGAACGAGGCAATTGTTACATTCCGTCTGAGGCAACACAGAACAGCAATCGACTCATGAAATCTATAGCCTGTTCCCGTGTTGTCGCCATTGTTTGGTCAACCAAGGCAGAACAAGCGAACCTGCACGGTATATACAGACAAAAAAACCCCTTGCCAGAGAGCGTTACTCCGGCAAGGGGCAGTGATCAAACCAAACGCACAGTTGTCACTATTATTTGAGCAACTGCAGAATAACCGAAGGTTGTTGGTTGGCTTGGGCCAGTACCGCTGTGCCAGCCTGTTGCAGAATGCTGTTCTGCGTCAACTTGGCCGTCTCTGCCGCCATATCCGCATCCACAATCCGGGAACGGGCGGTGGAAGTGTTCAAGGAGATATTGGACAAGTTGGTCACTACCGACTCAAAACGGTTTTGATAGGCACCCAGGCTGGCGCGCACAGTGGTCACCGAGTTGATCGCAGTATCCAAGGTGGCAATGGCGGTTTCGGCATTGGCTTGCGTATCGACAGTGGCAGCATTGATTGCCAGATCGGTTGCCGTGGCACCAGTAATGGTGAAAGCGATGGTCTGCGCTGTATAGGCACCCACATGGAACACCTTGTTGGCAAAACCACCTGAGAGCAATACTTGACCATTGAACTGTGTGGTGTTGGCGATACGATCAATCTCTGCAATCAATTGATCCACCTCTTTTTGCAGATCTGCACGATCGCCGCTGACATTGGTATCGTTGGCAGACTGCACGGCCAATTCACGAATCCGTTGCAAGGCGGCGGTCGTCTCCGACAGGGCACCCTCAGCCACCTGAATCAAAGAGATGGTATCATTGGCGTTGCGAACCGCTTGATTCAAGCCACGGATTTGCGCAGTCATACGATCACTGATTGAAAGACCGGCCGCATCATCAGCGGCACTATTAATGCGCAACCCGGAAGCAAGGCGCTTGAAACTGATGCCCAGCGCATTGGTAGAACCTGCCAGTTTGTTCTGAGCCTGCAGGGATGCGATATTGGTATTGATTGCCATAGCCATTGTCTGTTCCTCCTAAAAATTAATTGGCGAATAGTCTCTGCTATTCACATATCTCTTCCCTGATTGGAGGTGGGCCACTCATTTTCGGTGATTGGCCCGATCACCTGCATGAATCTGTCAGAGAGCTCGTTCTCCGCGAACCACTCCAAACAGATTATACCGACTGGTTAGAGCAATGAACCGCCGCATGTCGGCAGGTCAACAGTTGCCCAACCTTTTTATATGCACATATTTTGCTTTACCTTGTCGCACCTTATACAGCACGCACAGCTCACAACCTGGTAAAGCCTCTATTGGCAATAAGAGCCAGGAAACCAGCGCAACCATGCGCTATCCGCACTCTTCATTGTCCTGCTTAAATCAAGGAGAGTTCGTCCTCCATTCATTAACCAATGATGAACCATTACCTCAGCCTACCCGTTTATTGGGTTTGCCTTCGACCTTTCCACACTGTGTGTACCGTCAACCTGCACCTATGATTCCGCCATAAGTCATGTTGCCGCATACCGCCTCCACCAAACCTCACAATTTGCCCCGCCTATATCCAGGATTCAGCCATCCATGATTGTCGCCTGCTCTTCTGCTGCTCTCCGCACCAAACTGGAAAGGCAGTGAACAGACAAACATCTGCTCTGTATT
>NZ_RXIU01000391.1 GCF_004217665.1 Candidatus Magnetaquicoccus inordinatus
CAACCGCTTCGCCACTCAAAACACAAATCCGCAGTGGAATTGGTTCATTCAGTTGCGTAAAGGCGGGATGGAGTAGTAAACGGCGATGGATCCAAAAAGCTGAGCAAGCAGCACGTTGTGCATCCTCTTCGCGTACACGAGGCAAACCGAAAAGCAATAACAATCCACCTGGAATATTTTGCACTATGCCGGCAAAGCGTTGGGCAGCCAATTCGCATAAATCACGTAAAGTCCGATTGAGTTGACCGAAGCGGCCACTTCCGAGACGATGCACCACAGTTTCGGTAACCAGGAAGCGTGCTACAACCAGACTGAGAGGTTGGATGGCAGAGGCGTAGTGCAGGGTAGTCTGTTTTTCTGTATGCGGCGCCTCCTCTGCATGCTCTGGGGTGGTTTGCGCTGTTTTTTCGCCTGGCTGGGGTTGTTGAGAGAGAATGCCCATTTTAGCCGCCATGGTTCGGTTACGCACATTCAAATGGCGAAACACGGCGACCAGATGCTGTTTGACCGTACCTTCTGAGATACCCAATTGATCGGCGATTTCCCGATTGGATTGCCCGGCCTGCACCAGATGCAGTATTTCCCGTTGCCGGATAGTTAATGCCTGCAAGGCGCCATCCGGGAAGGCCAGGGAATCCGAGTGAGAAGATGACCTGTTATCCATTCGGTTTGATCCAGAAAGAGAGGGTCAGGGATCCGCAGGGGATCATCAGGGTCGCACAACCTCTTCGATACGTTCACCTTTACCATGGTTTGGCAGCAATAATGGTTTAAGCAAATAGGCTAAAACAGAGCGTTCACCTGTCTTGATATCTGCTTCAGCAGTCATACCTGGTAAAATGGAATATTGTGGTGAACCAACATAGCGCGTATCTGGACGAATAATCCCGCGATAAAATGGTCGTTTATCAGCTTGTCCTTCCGGCACTTCCGTTGAAGGTGATAAGGATAGCAACAATCCAGAAACAGTGCCAAAGCGTCCAAAATCATAGCTATTGACCTTGATCACTACCGGCAGGTCAGGACGAACAAAGCCGATATCCTTGGGAGGAATCCGCACTTCCAACATCATTTCCGTATCGGCAGGGACGATTTGCATCAATACATCACCACTTTTAATCACTGCCCCAACTGTTTGGGTATGCAAACCTTGTACGGAACCAGAGATCGGTGTACGAATTTCCATCAAGGAACGTCGTTCCTGAAGTCGGGTCAACAACTCTTGCACCTGGGCGATATCGCTGTTGACCTGACCCAGTTCATCACTTCCTTGTTGTCTGGCCTCGGCTTCCAGAGTGCGTCGTCTTTTTTTGACTTCGTCCAAGGCTTGATTGGCCTTTTCATACTGGTTTTGCAAGCGGTTTAACTCCGCTTGAGAGCTCAAATAGGTGCGTTTGGCATTCAAGCGAGCGACTTCGGCAACCAATTTTTTATTGGCCAACTCCTCCTGCAAGGCCAGCAAAGCACGATCAACCCCTACGCGACCTTCTGCGGTATGGATCAAATTGGCTAATTGCTCACACTCTGTTTTTTTCTGGAGAAGCTGCGCATCAATCACCGACAAACTGCTTTCGCGTGCAGTAACCTGAGAACGCAACAAAGAGGCTTGATCGCGTATCAAATCACTGTATGTGCTATCAATGCTGGAGAAATCGGCTTCGGTTCCGGTCAGTAAAGCCTGAAGACGAATGCGCTTGGCTTG
>NZ_RXIU01000392.1 GCF_004217665.1 Candidatus Magnetaquicoccus inordinatus
ATGGAAGCAAGCTGTGCGGATTGGCGCGTTTTTTTGCGCCAATTTGCACAGCATCCCCATGGGGGTAGAGCTGGCGAGCTGGCACGAGCCTGAATAGTTACAATCTTTTAATCTTTTGCCTTTGGCGCGCCTTTTACGACAAGCCGACGCGCCTAATGGAAGCAAGCTGTGCGGATTGGCGCGTTTTTTTGCGCCAATTTGCACAGCATCCCCATGGGGGTAGAGCTGGCGAACCAGCACGAACCTGAATAGTTACTAGTTATTTTGGTCACCTTCGAGTTAACATGGATCCCTTTTTTCCCCACCTCCTGCAGGAACATGCCCGGCAGGTATCCTCACTCTCTTTGTCCACCCTGTTTGCCCAGGATCCAGAGCGCTTTGCCCGTTTTTCTTTGCGCTGCCACGATCTGTTGCTGGACTATTCCAAAAATCGCTTGACTGCAGAAACCCTGTCTTTGCTTTGTGCCTGGGCGCAAGAGAGTGGTGTAGAACAGGCACGTGATGATCTTTTTAATGGTGTACGCTGCAACTGGACCGAACAGAGGGCTGCACTGCATCCGGCATTGCGTGATGTGCGCGAGGATGCTGTTTATCTTCTGGACGGTCAGGATGTCATGCCGGAGATTCGTAAGCAATTGCACCGTGTCAAAGAGTTTTCCAATCGGTTCAGGGCCGGAGAGCTGTGTGGTGCAGAGGGGCGCCCTCTGCGTAACCTGATTAATATCGGTATTGGTGGTTCCCATCTGGGACCAGAGATGATCAGTCAGGCTTTGGCACCCTATGGACAGAGTGGTCCTGAGGTGCGTTTTGTCAGCAATATGGATGGTGCTGATTTTCTGGAAGCTGTACGGGGATTGCATCCGGCAGAGACCCTTTTTGTGCTGGCGTCAAAAACCTTTTCCACGCGCGAGACCCTGCTCAATACCGATGCCGCTCTGCGTTGGCTGCAGGAGGGGGGAATAGTGGGAAGAGCGCAGAGCCAGCATCTGGTTGCTGTCACGGCAGTTCCGCAGCGGGCACAAGCCTTTGGCATTGCTCCAGAGCACATTTTTGCCATATGGGATTGGGTAGGTGGGCGTTATTCCTGGTGTTCTGCCATTAGCCTCAGTGTGGCAGTGCGTATTGGTTTTACACAGTTTGCGCAAATGCTGGCCGGAGCGCATGCCTTGGATCACCATTTTCGCACGGCACCGTTGTCGAGCAATATGCCGGTGGTGATGGGATTGATTGGTATTTGGAACCGTTTGCTGGAGGGAGCGGCCACTCAGGCTATTCTGCCCTATGATCACTCTCTGCGTCGTTTTCCCGCCTATTTACAGCAATGTGATATGGAGAGTAACGGCAAGCGGATCAATCGCGCAGGCGAGGTGGTCAACTATCCGACTGGTCCCATATTGTGGGGAGAGGTGTGCAGCAATGCCCAACACTCCTTTTTTCAACTGCTGCACCAGGGCACCCATGCGGTAGCCATCGATTTTATTGGTTGTGCCAACAGTCACCATACTCTCAAGGAGCATCATCAGGAGTTGATGGCCAATTTTTTGGCGCAAAGTGAGGTGTTGATGCGTGGGCGTACTCCTGCTGAGGTTGCAGCGGATCTGCGAGCCGATGCTCTCTCTGCCGAAGAGATCTCACGTCTGTTGCCGCATCGGGTTTTTCCAGGCAATCGTTGCAGCAATACCCTGCTGCTGCCGTTGTTGA
>NZ_RXIU01000393.1 GCF_004217665.1 Candidatus Magnetaquicoccus inordinatus
CTCTACCCCCATGGGGATGCTGTGCGAATTGGCGCAACAATGCGCGCCAATCCGCTCAGCTTGCTTCCATTAGGCGCGCCGCGCCGACGCAAAAAGCGCGTCGGCTTAGTTTGAAAAGCGCGCCAAAGGCAAAAGATTAAAAGCAAAATCCCAGGGATTCCATCCCTGGACCCGGCCAGGGAGGTGCCCTCCCTGGACCCGCAATAGTTTTGGGTGGTGAATAGTTACCCGCTCGGCGACCATTTTTCACAAGCCCTCCATGCTCTGCACAGAGAGTTCGGCGGGATAGAGCCATGGTGTGATCTTCTGCTGCGCCTCTGCCATGCTCCAATTCTGTGCCTGAGCCAACTGCAGCAGATCCGCATATTCCACCTTGCCCACTCCTGCCGCCTCCTTGATCCGCACGCTCCCCCATGGTGTCACCACCTCACGGAGAGTGCGCGGCAGCAGCCAACGGGAGAGACTCTGCACCCGTACTCCCAAAGCGCTGCTGTGACGCAGCAGCAGTGCCGCCACCGCTTTTGCTTTCTCCTCCGCGACCAAAACCTCCAGACGTATCCCCGGACGCCCCTTCTTCATGGTCATCGGGGTCAGAGTCAGATCCACGATCCCTGCCTGCCACAATTGCTCACTCAAGTGGCCATACCACTCCGGATTCATGTCATCGATATGGGTGGTAAGCTGGCTGATCCGATCCTGCAGCAGAGGGAAAACCTCCTCCTGGTCACCCGCACGGCTCTCTTGCGCCAACAGACGCAACATATTGGCCTGTCCGGCAATCTCGCGACTGCCCAATCCGTGTCCGATGCGATCGATGCGGGTCAAAGGAGAGCAACCAAAACGCTGCGCCAACGTCACCAAAATGACCGCCCCTGTCGGAGTAATCAACTCGCCCAACACCTTGTCAGGACGCAACGGAACCGCAAAACGCCGCAACAACTCTGCCACTGCTGGTCCCGGCAACGGCAGTCGCCCATGCGCACACTCGACAAATCCCGATCCTGGCGCCACCGCCGAGGCGGTACACTCTGTCACCCCCAATGCCCAATAGGCATAGGCCGCCCCACAAATATCCACAATCGCATCCACCGCCCCCACTTCATGAAAATGGACCTCGTTGAGGGCACAACCATGTACTGCAGCTTCCGCCTCCGCCAAACGGCTAAACATGGTGGAGGAGAGCTCCTTGACCGGCTGAGGCAACGCCGATTGACCAATCAATGCCAGTATGGTTGGCAAAGAGCGGTGCACATGCGGCGCAGAATGGGTGGAGAGCCTCGCATCGGGATGCCCATGCGGCAAAGGGGTGTGCAATAAAGGGTGTTGCAGAGGATGCACCGGTGCAGCATGGCCAGAGTGACCAGGCGCATGCTCCTGGACATTGTACGGCACAGGGTGGTGCGCATGGTGGTATTCCTGGTGATGCGCATCGTGGTGCGCATGATGGCATTCATGATGCTGCTCATCGTGGTGCACATGGTGATATTCATGGTGATGCTCATGGCGGTGCCCATGTAGATGGTGGTGCGCATGCGGATGACGGGAGTGCTCCTGCCGCTCGCCTGCCGCCACTCCCGCACTGGGCTGCTCTTCTGCGCTCTCCTCTACCTGCAGATAGAGACCACGAATCCCGCCCCGTTTTTCCTCACTGATCTGCCAACACCATCCCGAAAGCAGGCTCTGCAATGCCTGATGCAACGG
>NZ_RXIU01000394.1 GCF_004217665.1 Candidatus Magnetaquicoccus inordinatus
GACCAGCAACCCAGCCAAGAGTTGGGAAAATCTGTAGTGCAGTATTCATTGATCACCTCATATGGAAACCGGCAACATGCCGGAATTGTTGATAAACTTTGTTTGCTGCGCAATGTTTGGGCAGATGGGCAGATGAACCTGTTTTTACCCTTTTTTTTCCTACATGCGCATCATGTGCAAAAAAGGGTAAAATGGCCTTTATCTGCCCATCTGCCCATAATCAAGCGGCAAGGACAAGACCATGTACCTTGCTGACAGCACTGCCAGAAGCACGAGGCACAAGAACCCCCTTATCTTTCAGCTTTCGACTGAACGACATGCTTGATATTGGCCGCAGCCCCCCAGATTCTGCCCAGAGTTTATACGCCGCATACACCGCCTTTGTAGAGAATTCAGCACCTGGTGCTGGCCTAGTGCGCTCCTCAAGGAACAGACCTATCAAATCAGACTCCGCTCGATATTCTGCCGTAGCCTCTTGCACAGCCGCCGGTGGGAGCAACCCTTCACTCTGCCACATCAGGCACCCTTCCACTGCCCACCGTAGGATACCTGACAGCTCTGCTTTCAACTTTGAAGGCAACTTCTTGTCAATTTCATCTGGTCGAATGACAGCAGTAAAAGGGATCAAATGGAAGCGTCTCCATATACCTTTATCTGTGCCCTTTATGATCGGCTTGTAGTTTCCCGCAAGCCACAACTTGAATTGTGGTCGGAACTCAAAAAATTCTCTGTGTAGAAAACGTGCTGTCACAGTATCGCCGCCGGTCCACTCCTTTAGTCGCGCCTCATAAAGCTGTGAGCCTTCTTCAACCTCAGAGCCTGCGACATATCTTGCAGCTACCAATCCAGCCAAGTCATTTGGGATTCCTGCACCATGAGCTTTGACCATGAGAGATTCGGAGCTGATACGCCTTGCATATCCAGATGATAGTTCCATTTGTAGCTCAAGGAATGTGCTCTTTCCGTTTAGCCCGTCACCATAAATGTAGAACAGGCAGTGCTCTGACGTTACACCCGTAAGAGTGTACCCCATTGCTTTTTGGAGAAACCGTATCAATGACCCATCACCGTTCGTCACTCTTGCTACGAATTTATCCCATGTTGGACATTGCGCCGATGGATCGAAAGAAACGGGAATCACCCGCGTTATCAGATCATGCTTGTCATGGGATCGTAAGACTCCAAAACGCAAATCGAGCGTGCCGTTCAGAACATTTAACAGCCAGGGGTTTGAATCCAGCCTGTCAGATGTCAGAGCAACACCAGGCTCTGTTTGTGCCAATGCAATCGCATCACGGATAGCAGTTCGTTGTTGAGACTTCATTGCATGCTTAAAACGGACGGTCTGGTCTGGCGCCCCAAGTGCCTTGTAATACAGGTTCATCATCGTTTGTTTCGCCAAACGCTCCACCCCCCCATCGTCATCCGAATGCCAATGCGTGTCCTTCCAAACAAACCATTTCCCCCATTGGTGAACATAACGAATGTTGCCGCCATGTTCCTGCACAATCAAACGCGCATTGCCCAAATCTGTCATATGCACATCAACGGCAAGCGGTGGTAGTGCAGCAACTTGCATCGATGACTGTTCAATTATTGCTGTTTTGTTCGACTCCTCAAAATTCCCAGGATCAGCAAATATCTTCGCACACTGCTCTGGCGTGTACCCTTCAGCCCCTGCATCCGCCGCATCCCA
>NZ_RXIU01000395.1 GCF_004217665.1 Candidatus Magnetaquicoccus inordinatus
CCAGTGTTTTTTGGCAGTGCCATCAATAATTTTGGTGTCAGGGAATTGTTGCAGGGTGTCTTGGAATTGGCACCAGCGCCGCGTGAGCAGCGTGCCGTGGAGCGCATTGTTGATCCTTTGGAGGAGAAGGTTACCGGATTTGTGTTTAAGATTCAGGCCAACATGGATCCCAATCATCGGGATCGTGTGGCTTTTGTACGTTTATGTTCCGGTCATTTTGTACGCGGGATGAAGATGCGCCATGTACGCAGTGGCAAGATGCTGACTGTGCACAATCCGATGATGTTTTTGGCTCAGGATCGTGGTTTGGCCGAGGAGGCCTGGGCTGGTGACATCATTGGTATTCCCAACCATGGGGTATTGCGCATTGGCGATACCTTGACTGAGGGGGAGGATTTACACTTTTTAGGAATTCCCAACTTTGCTCCGGAGCTATTGCGGCGGGTACGAGCGGATGATCCTTTGCGTTTGAAACATTTAGGCCGGACTCTGGTGCAATTGGGTGAGGAGGGGGTGGCCCGGGTATTTAAGACGGAGCTGGGCTCGGATTGGATTATAGGGGTTGTTGGTGGTTTGCAGTTTGATGTGATTGCTGATCGGATTCGCACAGAATATAATATACCGGTTCATTTAGAGAGCACGAGTATTTATACAGCGCGCTGGTTGGAGTCGGATGACAGCAAGCTGATGAAGCGTTTTATGGATGCCAATATTGGCGAGCTGGCGCATGATCATGATGGTTGTCCGGTGTTTTTGGCGCGCAATGCTTGGCGTTTGGATAATGCGATTAAAGAGTGGCCAGGGATTCGTTTTTTGAAGATCAAGGAGTAGGTCTTCAGTAGAATTGCAAATAAATAGGGAGGTCCAGGAGGGGGATAATCTTCTCCTGGACCTCCATAATAGTTTGCTGATTTTCAAATGCGATTGCCCTGTGTTTTGGGTAGTGAATAGTTGCCAAATTTCCGATAAACTCCCCAGAGACCATACTACTTATTCTACCAAAAAGATATGACCATGACAGGACGTATCCCGAAACATACCGGATGGCAACGAATCGTTCGCGCCACTCTCTATTCGCTGCAAGGTCTTAAAGCAGCTTGGCAAAACGAGGCTGCCTTTCGCCAAGAGCTGTTATTGGTTGTACTCCTTACCCCACTTGCTCTGCAGATCGGCCATAACGCCACACAAAAAATTCTTTTGCTTGCTTCTCTTTTTATCGTGCTCATCACTGAGTTGCTCAATTCAGCTATCGAAGCAACTGTTGATCGCGGAGGCACTGAGTTTCATCCGTTGGCCGGACAAGCCAAGGATATTGGCTCTGCCGCCGTTTTTATCAGTTTATTGCTGGTTGTAGTAACCTGGAGTCTGGTTATCTGGGAAAATTGGCAATAGCCGTTGGGCAAAGAATTCAGCAGTGGCTTTTTTCAGCAAGCGATATCACTATTGCGTGCATAGTGTGGTGCGCTGGCCGACAAAACCATGGTGCAGCCGCACTCTGTGACTTGTTTTGGTTGGAGATCCAGCGTAACTATTCAGGTTCGTGATGGCTCGCCAGCTCTACCTCCATGGGGATGCTGTGCGGATTGGCGCAAAAATGTGCGCCAATCCGCACAGCTTGCTTCCATTAGGCGCTTAAGCCGACGCAAAGAGCGCGTCGGCTTAGTTTGAAAAGCGC
>NZ_RXIU01000396.1 GCF_004217665.1 Candidatus Magnetaquicoccus inordinatus
AGCGCCTAATGGAAGCAAGCTGTGGGCATTGGCGCGCATTTTTGCGCCAATGCCCACAGCATCCCCATGGGGGTAGAGCTGGCGAGCCAGCACGAACCTGAATAGTTACAAATAATTAATATGTTGCTTAAATCCGTGCCTGTCTGGTGCGGTGTTGCAAATCTAACGATTTATTTCATAAAACGTGCAGCCTTGGAGGTGATCATGGCGCAAGAGTCTGAAGGAAGTACTCTGGCAAGCTACATATTGTTTTTCTATTTGGTGGTGTTGATTCCGCTAACAGCTCTGTTGGGTATCAATATTCTGGATGAAGTCAATGCCCGCACTACCCTTATTGAGTTTACCAAAGGCAAGATTGTGGCACTGCAGAACGCCACTACGGCCATGCTGCAGGCCAAGAGTGGTGATCGGGAGAAAGATGCCGAGATAGAGGCGAAAATCATCAACAATCGCAATAATATACAACGTTTGGAGGAGTTTAACAACAGTCTTTACCTGTTGACCATCAATGGCAGTGATTTTGCGGGTGGCACGTTGTCTCTGTTGATTCGTGAAAAAATGCTGGAGCCGAGTGAACGAGAGCAGTGGGTTACCAGTAGCCGGGAAAATCGTTTTGAGATGATTCGTTATCGTTCCAGCGGATTTTTGATTGGCCAGTTGGTGATTTTTGCCGCTGCCTTGGGTGCGGGTATTCGTGTGGTGCGCGAGAAGTGGCTGGGCGGTTTTCAGCCTGTAGGAGTTGCCGAATTGCTCACCCAGATTATCAGCGGTCTGGGGGCAGGTATTGTCTGCTATTTGGCGATGCAGGGGGATAGTCTGCAACTGGTGACCCAACTGTCCACAGCCACTTTCAACAATGCGACAAAAGTGTTCATTGGCTTTTTGTCCGGTTTTTATGCCAACGATCTTTATATAGTGCTCACCGCATTTGTACACGTTATTCTGAAGCGCTTCAAAACAGCTCCCGATGGAGGGGGGGAGGGAGCGGGTCAACCTCCTGGTTCACAAGAACAACAGCAGGAGAATGGAGCCGAGAAAGAGAAGGGAAAAAATGGCACATCTGCAGCAGATGGCAAGGGAACAGCAACTCTCTCGGATGGCCAAGGTGGAGGAGAGGAGGTTCAGATAACACCCTCTGCAACCAAGGCAGGTAGTGGGCAGGTGAGAGTGCCACCATCAGCCAGCAAGGCGGATACTGAGCAGATGAGAGTGCCACCATCAGCCAGCAAGGCGGATACTGAGCAGATGAGAGTGCCTGAAGAGAACACGTCAACAAACACAGAAGCTGCCACGCTGGAGAACAGGAGTGTGGAGGCGAGCATGCCCACCACTATGCTGCCTAAAGTGACACCGGATGTCACTACCAGCTCCCCTGGGTTGTCTCCCCGTGCAACAGAGCCTTCTGTCACTCCGACAGTCGAGAGTCAACCGCAAACCGTAGCGGCTACTCCTCCCGCAGAGACAACCTCTGCTGCATCCGAAGGCAAGGGAGGCAAGAAAAACAAGTAGCAACACAGAGCAAACAATGGTAGCTGTTTTGTAATTATTCAGGTTCGCGCTGGCTCTCCATCTCTACCCCCATGGGGATGCTGTGCACATTGGCGCAAAAAAGCGCGCCAATCCGCACAGCTTGCTTCCATTAGGCGCGCCGCGCCGACGCAAAAAGCGCGTCGG
>NZ_RXIU01000397.1 GCF_004217665.1 Candidatus Magnetaquicoccus inordinatus
TGTTTGGTCTGGAATGTACGGTGACATTGTACGATTTGACCAACACCTATTTTGAAGGTGAGGAAACGAACAATGCCAAGGCACGTCGTGGTCACTCCAAGGAGAAACGGAGCGATTGCCCGTTGTTGACATTGGGGATGGTACTGGATAGCAGCGGATTTGTGCGTCGTTCGGAAGTTTTTCCAGGCAATGTTGGCGAGGCATCTACGCTGGAGGATCCGCCACTTTCCGGCGGGTTGACGACAGGGTCTTGCACGTGCGCAAAGCGACAAAAGCAGAGACAAACCAGAAGTTGATTTACCAAGCTCTTGCCATCGACCCCAACCCCGGTGGATTAAAAAAGATGATTGCTTGATCAAAAAATGGCTAAGGCATCAACTTTGTAGTGCCACTTGCGAAAAATCAGAATCACAATACACTGATATTGCTTGAAAAATTTTGTAGCATGTTAAACATAGGCTAAGCCGACGCGCTTTTTGCGTCGGCTTAAGCGCCTAATGGAAGCAAGCTGTGCGGATTGGCGCGCATTTTTGCGCCAATCCGCACAGCATCCCCATGGGGGTAGAGCTGGCGAGTCATGGCAAATCGGGTAGACCTGGCAGCCAGCACGAACCTGAATAGTTACGTTTCCCCTCTCTTTGGCAAAAAGGAAAGCAGACTCCACTCACCTACCCACTGGTACGGAATGCCGCTCAAACCGCTTTTGAAATGACGAATCCCCTCTGGTGTGGCTGCATCAACCCCTCCCAGATCAAACCAGTCAAGCCCTTGGGAGTGCGCATGGCCAATAGCCAGCCACAATAATTGGTAGTTGCACAACAGACGACGTCCTTCTTCCCGGTTTGCGGCAAGCAGATAACTGGCTGTATCGCCATGATAAACGGAGACCAGTAGCGCGATCCACTCATCCGGACTATCCGGCAGGGAGGCGGTCAACAGGTTCCACCGCCAGGCAGGTGAATGTTGCCGCGCCAAATAGCCAAGCAGGCGCGCATCCACACCAACAAACTGTTTTTCCAGCACAAACTGGCTGTAAAACCCAACAAATCGATCCCAACAAAGTGTGGGAGACTCCCAGCGCAACAGAAGTCTCTGTCGTTCACTTTTTACCAGTAAATTGCGCCATTTACCTGATAACTGGCAGCGCAGTGTCGCCATTTCCTGCTGCAGATCCAGGCGATGTGAACCCCATGGTATTTTTGTGTGACGTAGACGAAAGCCTTGTTGTTGCAAGAGAAGGCGCGTTTCCGTCTGGTCTGGCCAGGGTGGCGCCAGAAAAATGGCCCGGTAACGGCGCTTGTGGGCCAACTCCCGCAAAGCCAGCAAAAACTGTTCCTGCTCCTCCAATGACCAACTGGAAGCGCAGCAGAGCGGCCCGCGATTGATGCGCAGCACGCCCCCCAACCAGGGCACAGACCAGTGCAAACACTGCAACAGACCCCGCACGCAACCATGCTGGTCGGTAATGGCAAAACGGACACCACGACAGAGCCTGTGTTGCGCCATGGCCGAACCATATTCCCAGCTTTGCGTCAGGGTACACAGAGTGGCGTTCTGCCAGTGCTGCTGCCACTGGCTGTAACCCACCTCCTGCATGGACCAGAGCGCCATCAGCGAGGAGAGTGACAGGGACGAGAGAAAAAATATTTTACTTGCTCATTCCCCC
>NZ_RXIU01000398.1 GCF_004217665.1 Candidatus Magnetaquicoccus inordinatus
ACAACTGTTTGGAACCAATCAGAGTTACTTGAGCATCTGCAGGATGATCGACGGCTGTTGATTGGCCTGCGCCAAGATTGCCGAGCCAGCCTGTTGCAGAATGCTGTTCTGCGTCAGTTTGGCCGTTTCCGCCGCCATGTCTGCATCCGTGATCCGCGAACGAGCACCGCTGGTGTTCAACGAAACATTGGACAGATTGGCGATCACGGACTCAAAACGATTCTGATAGGCACCCAGATTGGCCCGCACGGTGGTCACCGAGTTGATGGCGGTATCCAACGTCGCAATGGCGGTTTCAGCATTGGCCTGAGTATCGACGGTGGTAGCGTTGACAGTCAGATCGGTTGCCGTGGCACCGGTGATCGTGAAAGCGATCGTTTGCGTGGTGTACGCACCAACATGGAACACTTTGTTCGCAAATCCACCAGACAAGAGGGTCTGGCCATTGAACTGTGTGGTGTTGGCGATACGATCAATCTCCAGGATCAGTTGATCCACCTCTTTTTGCATATCTGCACGATCACTGCTGACGTTGGTATCGTTGGCAGACTGCACGGCCAATTCACGAATCCGCTGCAGAGCCGCAGTTGTCTCAGACAAGGCACCTTCCGCCACCTGAATCAAGGAGATGGTGTCGTTGGCATTGCGGACAGACTGATTCAAACCACGGATCTGGGCGCTCATCCGATCGCTGATCGACAAACCAGCCGCATCATCGGCTGAGCTGTTGATACGCAAACCGGACGAAAGCCGTTTGAAGGTGTTGCTCAGCGCATTGGTCGAATTGGTCCCACCATTGCTCTTGGAGCTGATCAGTTATGCCGCCTGTCAATAGGCCTTTGTCATTGTAATGGCAAAAGAAGTTTAGATTGCCGTGCCTCCAATTGCCTCACCCTCTGCTGCTTATCGCCAGTTTTGCCAACAGCGCCAAGATACCGGTCGTTGGCGACAAATGCGCTTACTCACCTCCGTACAGGATGGCAGTGTCTTTATCAACCATCGTGAGCTGTTAAACTTCTCTTCCAACAACTATATGGGTTTGGCCGCGCATCCGCTGTTGCTGCAGCGCGCTATCGCTTGGACCAAACAATGGGGGTGTGGAGCATCAGCCTCACGGCTGGTCTGTGGTAATCTGGCACCGTTTGCTACCATCGAAGAGAAGTTGGCACGCGGCAAAGGGAGTGAAGCAGCTTTGCTGTTTAACTCTGGCTTCCAAGCCAACAGTGCCGTACTGACCGCTTTACTGGATCGCCACGTTTTGGGTGCAGACCCGCTTGTCTTCACCGATCGTCTCAACCATGCCAGCCTGCACCATGGATGTCAATGTGCTGGAGTTCGGCAAATTCGCTATCGCCATAATGATCTCAACCATTTGCAATCCCTGCTGCAACAGCATGCAGATCGCAGTGGACCGCGATTTATTCTCTCAGAAACTGTGTTCAGCATGGATGGAGATCGTTGTGATGTACCGGCTTTAATCGCCTTGAAAGAAAAATATGGGGCCTTTTTATATCTGGACGAAGCCCATGCTACAGGGGTTTTTGGAAAAAACGGTTTTGGACTGACAGCCGATTATGCCGAGCAGATCGATCTGGTCATGGGAACCTTCAGCAAAGGCTTGGGCAGTTTTGGCGCCTACATCGCCTGCTCGCAACTGTTGA
>NZ_RXIU01000399.1 GCF_004217665.1 Candidatus Magnetaquicoccus inordinatus
CATTCGGCAAACGAGAGAAGAGCTGTACAGACAACTGACCATCCAGTCGATCCAAGGTCATCCAGATATCCTGCGTCTGCAGCTCTTGTTGGGCTGACTCCAACAACTCTTTGCTGAAAGGAGCTTTATCGGTCAAACCTTCTGGCAACTGGTGTTGCACTTTGCCATCTGGCTGTAAAATGATCAGAAAATCCAATTGCCACAATGGAAAAAGCTGGCGCAATTTTTCCCATCTTTCGGTAAACTGCTTCAGATCAGACTGTTTTTTCTGATGAGGCTGCTGCATATCCTGCGCCTCCGGCAGCCAAGTCAAACTGTCCACCCATGACTCTTTGAACAATGCCGTTTGATTGATTGTCTCTTCCAGACTTTTCTGGATGGCATCGGCAACCCATTTGGCTTTTTCCACCATCAGCGTGCGGCGTACATCCTGTAGTACGGCTCGGTCCACCATATATCCCAAACCCAACACCACACTCAGCACAAACAATAAAACAAAAAAAACAGGGTAAATTACACTATTATTGCGCAACATAATCTGTACCGAGCGTCCGACCAAGCGAAAGGGAATGAGAAATGTAACCGACATTAATATAGCAGCAATGTATACATTCGCGAAAGCGGGAATGCGGGCAGGGCAATCGCATTTGCCAATTTCCTCACTGTTGCCACAAGCGAAACTGTGCATGTCGGGCGTCCGCCCTCCCAAAAGAGTGCCCCTTCGGGGCACAGATTGGTGCGGCGTGCGCGAATGCTTTGCATTCGCTTCTGGTGAAACGCCGCACATTTTCAACAGGGCTTTGCCCTGCACCCACCAGGAGGAGATAATCTCCTCCTGGACCTCCATAATAATTTTATGGTTTTCAAATGCGATTGCCCTGGAAATGCGGGTAAAATGGGGGCACTGCTGCAATTGGGAAAGGAGCAGATTGAAAATCCAGAAAACAAAGAAAAATCCGGGGGGCCCATAGGGGCCCACCGAACAGATTGTACGTTACAAACAATCCGGGGCCAGCCCAGAAAGAGCTCCAGGCTGGCTGCAAACAGTCCGATCACGTTTCAGGAAGAGGCTTTGAATAATACCCCTTCCAAATCACGCATTTGCTTTACCAAATCGACCATTTGTCGACTGGGCAATTGACGGACAACTTTGTTGGTCTCTTTATCCACTACACGCACGACCACTTGTTGCCGTTCCTGGTCCATACTGAGTTGCAAACTTTTCAGGCCAGACAAGGTATGGGTAATTTCGGTAGCCAATTGAGTCAGACCTGTTTGACCAGACCCTAATTGATCGTCCCAAAAGGCCAATTCCGCTTTAGCCAACTGTTCATCGAAAGAGATAGGCACAGGATGAGTTGGCGAAACGGATGTTTCGGAACGGTTGCTTGTCCTGACCACAATCGGCTCTGTCTGCACCGTGTTCACTCCGTAGGCGGCGATAGATTCCATAGAAATCTCCTCCTAATTTGCTTCTTCTCCCTGCTTGAGTGGCAGGGAGAAGATACACGGTAAAGGGGTTGCTCCATGTCCATTCGTTGCCGAACAAGACATGGAGCGATAATACCAACAACTGTTTGGAACCAATCAGAGTTACTTGAGCATCTGCAGGATGATCGACGGCTGTTGATTGGCCTGCGCCAAGA
>NZ_RXIU01000004.1 GCF_004217665.1 Candidatus Magnetaquicoccus inordinatus
CTGCCATCGCCATGGAGTTGGGCTGCGATGGCGTGCTCATGAATACCGCCATCGCTGGCGCCAAAGATCCAATCCGCATGGCTCGGGCCATGAAAAAAGCGGTCGAAAGTGGTCGCGATGCCTTTCTCGCCGGGCGCATAGCCAAAAAGCTCTATGCAACTGCCTCCAGCCCTCTTGATGGTATGTTGATCTAATGGAAGAAAATTTGCCCAAATGGGAGTGGCGTTGGCCCGACCCTGTAGCCCTGCAGGTGGCCAGTGAACGAATTCTGCAGAGTCGTGCGCCAGATGATCCCAACCTCAATCGCCAACTGAAGATTCGTGTGCAAATGGAGTCAACCCAGCATCCAGAAGCGCCCATTTCTGCGTTGCTGGTCACACCGTGGGCGGTGGAACGCATTTTCTGGCACAACCCCCACAATCAACCAACACCGCCAATACGACATGCCATGCCTTTGACATCTGATGACGAAGGGCGCGTTGCCGCCGGTCAAGGAGTGTTATTGGAATATATAGACCGCTTGGTTCCGGTTCTCACCGCATGGGAACCGGAAGTAGGGCACCATTTTATTGAAATATTGCTCAGTTCCACCCACGATTTAGACAATCCAGAAGAGGCCATCGCCCTTGCGCTAGGGAAAAAACCACCTACTCGATCCAAACAATCAGTTGCCGAGCATTTGAATAAAACAGTCAGTCGCCGCAATCTGCTGGGCTGGTTCCGATGACTGACATTCGATAACCACAATATAATATACAAATATTTCAACATGTTATACAAACAATAACTATTCATCGCGCTCTTTTCTATTTTGCTTGCATTGGCGTCAAGTTTTTGGTATAAGGTTTGCGAACAAAAAAACTGCATATCAATGGCCGCAGCGCAGCTTTTTTTGATAGATGTTCGACCGGCTTTTCTGCTAAGATTCCGGTTTTGTAAGCTTAAGCAAAAGCTGCGAGCTAAAGGAAACTTTTTCATCTTCAGGAGATTCAATCCATGTCGAAAATTGTCCCCGTTATTGTCCTCTCCAGCCTGTTGGGCGTGTTGAGCGGTTGTGCTTCACAACCCCCGGCCAAACCCGAAGCCAACGTGCAAGATCAACTCGCCAAAGCTGAAGCCGATCGCAAAGCTGCTCAAGCCGCCGCTGACAAAGCGAAAGCCGAGGCCGATGCCCTGCGCAAAGAAGTCGATCGCCTCAAAGAAGAATCAGCTCGTGCCAAGAAGACCTTCCGTAAAGGACTCAAGAAGTAATCAATCGGCACCTGCCGAAAAACGATCGGGACACTGGGGGGCTTTGCCTCCCCTCAGTGTCCCGGTAGTAAGATCGCCCTTCGCTGATCAAAAGCGGTCTATCAAAATACGCATCTTTGCGTATGCAGATGATTGTTGACCCGCCCCAAGCTGCTTTATCCAATCAAAAAAACATGATTTTGGAACAAAATTGATCTGTTCAATTCTGTAGAGCAACCTCTTCAAATAACCTGCCTTACTCCCCGCTCTCTCAGCATTATAATCGGTTATACTCAAGCCACTATTGCACCATTGAACGCTGACCACAACAGGTCAGTAACCTGCAGAAGACAGTACTCAGTAACTCTTCAGGTTCGTGCAAACCCGCCAGCTCTACCCCCATGGGGATGCTGTATTTAACACAAAATAGACGCTTCCGCACAGCGTGTTCCCATTAGGCGCCGCGCCGCCTTCAGGAGCGCGTCGGCTTAAGGTGAAAATCGCGCAAAAAAACCCCGGAGGCTTTACCTCTGAGGTTCTGACTACTTCTACTGCGCAGCCAACGGGTGGCGTTGCAGGCGAATTCTTACCTGGCCTATCTGCTTGATATATTTCGTCGCTCATTCCTCTGCGCCTTGTCCATGAGCTTGCTCGCGACGATTTATTCACAAGCTCTCTGAACTCCACCAGAGAGGTGCCCTCACTGGACCCACAGTTATTATTAATGGTGGATAGTTACGTGAATAGTTACCATACAGCCAAAAATTTTTAATATGTTTTCCGTATCTTGACCACCGACTAATCATTTGCCGCCAGCAGAATCCTCAGGAGTTAATGCTTCTTTCTCCTCCATTGTCTCAGCCGCTCCTACTGCCTTGACCTTCTTTTTCACCGGCAAATTGAGTCGATACTCCCATGCCCAACCCGCTCCTAAATGCTCAAGCTCAGGTGGATGCCAAACTTGAGCAATCATCTGCGGAATACCGCTGGCCTGCTCAATCGTTTTATACATCTTCTGCCAATCCACAACCACCTCATCTTCCAAAGAGCTACGCCTCTGTAAAGCTTGACTGACTATTTTACTGGCCACACTCTTAATGGTAGCACGCTCTTTGTAGGATAAGACATCATGTACCTGCAAATACAACTTTTCCCCCTGCCAGCCAGCCTTGATCGGCTGATTGACAATCTCTACCGTATCATTAACTGCAACCTCTTCATAAAAGCGAACAATATCCTCAGGATACAATCGCATACAACCATAACTGACCCGCCTGCCCACACCATACGGCTTTTGTGTACCATGCATCAAATAACCAGGTATCGATAAATAGACTGCATGCGTTCCCAAGGGATTATCCGGTCCAGAGGGAATCGATCGTGGCAAATGTGGCTTATCCTTACGAATAGATTCTGGCACATACCATGTGGGATAAGCTGCCTTACGTGTCACATGTGTAGCGCCTTGGGGTGTCAATAATCCTTCCCGTCCAATTCCAATCGGATAGGTATCCAACCAACCGTCCCGTCGCTTGTGATAGACGCGCATCTCAGGCAAATTGACAATGATACGCGCTGACGAACGTGGCAAAACTCGTTTATAGGGGACTTTAATCACCGTACCTGCTTCTGGAACCCAAACATTGACATCAGGATTGGCATCGCGCAACTCGTTAAAGCCAACTCCCAATATCCGCGCAAGATCAATGAGCGTATCACTGCTTTGCGCCATATAGCGCATTTCAACGCCTGTGACCTCATCGTTTGGCGCATAGGGATACCAACGACGGCGCCATGGTACTTCTCCATAACTGACCGTACTTAATAAATCCTCCCAGTGCAAAAGCAAACCGGAATCTCTATTCAAAGAAACAGCCTTCACACTTTGGCTACTCTTTTCTTTGACACTCTTTCCAGCACTTTCGCTCACACTCTCCTTCTTGTCCGTATCTCTTTCAACCACAACAGGTGCAGATGGAAGCTGTGGACTTTCATTAATCGTTCCACTGGAGGCGCCGGTAATATCGTGCCAATTTGCAGCCAATGCAGCATTCGGCAGCAAAAGTGGCATCACAATTAGCAAAAAAGCCAATAAATTGGCCATACATGGTGAAAGCATTGTTGCAATATATTTGTCGCGCATCAGTCAGACCTTGCACGGTAAAAGAAGAAAAAAAAAGCCGAAGTTGGCTCGAACCACTTACTGGCTCTGTTACCCAACTTCGGCTAGCATATGCTATACCATATTTGAAAGCTGATTATTTTTCTACTCTCTCCACCAGCTCAATCATCGACATTGGTGCACAATCGCCATACCGATCACGTGTCTTCAACACCCGCGTATATCCACCGGGACGATTACGATTGCGCTCAGCAATATCGGTAAACAGCTTGTGCACAATCTCTTTATCCTGCAGCTTTCCTAAAGCTTGACGGCGCGCATGCAGATCTCCCCGCTTACCCAAGGAGACCATTTGGTCAGCAATACTGCGTAACTCTTTGGCTTTTGGTGTTGTGGTCTCAATCCGTTCATAACGGAACAAGCTCACCAGCATGTTGCTAATCATTGCCTCAAAATGGCTGCTGCTACGCCCCATTTTGCGTCCATCTCTTTGATGTCTCATGCTGCCGCTCCCTTAGAAATGCTCATCTTCAAACTGCTTGGCCAACTCATCAATATTTTCCGGCGGCCAACCATCCAACACCATTCCCAGACTGAGATCCATTTCTTCAAGAACTTCCTTGATTTCATTCAAAGACTTGCGCCCAAAATTGGGTGTCTTTAACATCTCTGCCTCGGTTTTTTGTACCAAATCGCCAATATAGACAATCTCATCATTCTTCAGGCAGTTTGCGGAACGTACCGACAACTCCAGCTCATCAACCTTACGGAACAAATTGGGATTCCACTTGGGCTGGGAGGACTCCTCTTGAATATCTCCCATCGGTACATCGTCAAAATTAATAAACAGACTCAACTGATCCTGTAAGATTTTTGCAGCCAATGCCAAGGCATCTTCTGGCGAGACCACACCATTGGTCTCAATCTCCATAATCAGCTTATCATAGTCAGTCTGCTGGCCAACACGCGCATTTTCCACTTTATAGGCTACCCGCTTCACTGGATTATAACTACAATCCAGAAAAATTTCACCAATCGTGGCAGGATCATCATCCGATTTTTGCGCAGTCGGGACATATCCCTTTCCCGTCGTTACAGTCAAACGCATATCCAACTTGCCACTCTTATTCAAAGTGGCAATATGATGGTCCTGATTAAGAATTTCCAGATCAGCCCCACAATCGATAGCCGCTGCGGTGACAGATCCTTCTCCTTCTGCTTTTAAGTATACCACTTTTGGACCAACACCTGACTTGACCCGGATAGCCAATCCTTTCAAATTCAGGATAATATCGGTCACATCTTCCAAAACACCAGGCACCGTAGAAAATTCATGCAGCACACCTTCAATTTGCACTGAAGAGACTGCTGCTCCTTGCAAAGAAGACAACAATACACGACGCAAGGCATTTCCCAGCGTTGTGCCAAAACCACGCTCCAGAGGTTCGGCGATCAAAGTCGCTTTGTACTGTGAATTCCCTTCTTCGAGAATTTCTACTTTTTGGGGTTTGATTAATTCGGTCCAGTTTCTGTACATCCGCTTCCCCTAACCTGGTCTCACGTCTATTTGGAGTACAGCTCAACAATCAGGTTTTCATTATAATCCGCCGGCAAATCAGCACGGTCGGGAATCGCACGAAATAGACCTGACATGTTTACCGCATCCACATCCACCCAGCCTGGAAAACCACGCTTTGCCGCACTTTCCAAAGCTGCCTTAATACGCAATTGGGCACGCGCTCCAGGAACTATGGCAACTTTATCTCCAGGTTTGACCAGATAGGATCCAATATTCACCATCTGCTCGTTTACCAACACTTGCCGATGGCTGACTATTTGATGTGCTTCACTGCGCGAAGCAGCAAAACCCATACGATACACAACATTATCTAGTCTACGCTCAAGAAGTATCAACAGGTTTTCACCAGTAATTCCACTCATGCGCTCCGCTTTTTCAAAATAGTTACGGAACTGTCTTTCCAACAGACCATATGTCTTTTTGATCTTCTGCTTTTCACGCAGATGCAGCCCATAATCGGATACCTTGCGGCGGCGTTGGCCATGCAAGCCAGGTCCTGTGTTCCGACGTTCAATTCCACACTTGTCGGTAAAGCACTTTTCACCTTTCAAAAAGAGCTTGGTGGATTCGCGCCGACAAATTCGGCATTTGGAGCCAAAATAACGGGCCATTGTTCCTGCGTCCCTCGCAATAAGCAGCTAAAATAAATCACACTCTACGACGTTTGGGTGGACGGCATCCATTATGTGGAATGGGCGTCACATCCTGCACAAACGCGATATTGAATCCAATCCCCGCCAAAGCTCGCAGTGCCGATTCACGACCGGAACCAGGACCTTTCAGGCGCACATCTATATTCCGCATCCCATGCTCCATCGCCTTGCGACCAGCATCTTCCGCAGCCATCTGGGCAGCAAACGGGGTTGACTTACGCGACCCCTTGAACCCCTGAGCACCTGCTGATGCCCACGACACCACATTACCTGAGGTATCAGTGATCGTGACCAGCGTATTGTTGAACGTCGAGTGTATATGCGCTACACCACTCGCTATACTTTTCCGCTCTTTCTTCTTTCCACGGGTGACTTTCTGGACCTTCGCCATCTTTTCTCCTCAATCTGCAGGCCGGTTTACTGCCGACCGATCATAAGCCTGCCTATCAACCTTTACCTGGAATCGACCGACGTGGACCCTTGCGGGTACGTCCATTGGTATGTGTACGCTGTCCACGCACCGGCAAACCACGACGATGACGCAAACCACGATAACATCCTAAATCCATCAACCGCTTGGTATTCATGGCCACTTGACGGCGTAAATCACCTTCCACCTGGTATTCACTGTCAATAATGGCACGAATACGCGCAATATCTGCCTCAGAAAGATCGCGTCCACGTGTGTCAGGTGAAATGTCCGCTGCCTTAAGAATATTGGCTGCTGAATGTTTACCTATGCCAAAAATATAGGTCAACCCAACTGCCAATCGTTTATTGATGGGTATATTTACCCCGGCAATTCGCGCCACTTTACAACCTCCACTACCTTTCTGAGTTCTGCCCGATAGGCTGCAGCCAGCCTCTTATCCGACTCGCGACGGTTTGATCAGCCTTGCTTCTGTTTATGCTTGGGATGCTTGGTACAAATCACCCGCACAATCCCCTTGCGTTTGATTGTCTTACAATCTTTACAGATCGTTTTGACTGATGCACGAACTTTCATTGACTGTCCTCCACTTTTTAACGCCGCCCGCGGATTCTTGCCCGCTGCATCAAACCTTCATATTGACGGCTGATCAGGAATGACTGAATCTGCGCCGCCGTGTCCATGGTAACGCCAACGACAATCAACATCGATGTGCCACCAAAATAAAACGGTACATTATAACTGGCAATCAGTATCTCTGGCAACAAACAAACTCCAGCGACATAAATTGCTCCCACCAAGGTCAAGCGTGTCAAAATCGTATCCAAATATTCAGCCGTGCGAAAGCCTGGCCGAATCCCTGGGATAAAACCGCCATATTTACGCAGATTATCCGCAGTCTCTTCTGGATTAAACACAATCGCTGTATAAAAGTAACAAAAGAATATAATTGCTAACGAATATACAACCATATACATCACATTTCCCGGCGACAACATCGCTGCCAAACTTTTCAAGCCATCCCATGGCGCAAAATTGGCTATCGTAACAGGAAACAGGATGATCGAACTGGCAAAAATTGGTGGTATTACGCCAGCCGTGTTAATCTTCAAAGGCAGATGGGTACTCTCTCCACCCACCATCCTTCTGCCACTGACCTGTCTTTTGGCATACTGCACCAAAATTCGCCGTTGCGCTCTCTCCATATAGATAATAAAGGCGGTTACAGCCACAGAGATCACCAACAGCAACAATACAAACAGTGGTTGAATATCACCTGTCCGGGCAAGCTGCAACGTCCTTACTAAAGCTACCGGCAGATTGGCAACAATACCCGCATAGATAATCAGAGATATCCCATTGCCGATACCACGTGCTGTAATTTGCTCGCCAACCCACATGATAAATGCAGTACCACTTGTCAGCGTCAATACCGTCATTAAACGGAATTGCCAGCCTGGCTCAATCACAACATTCATGCCACCCGCTTGCATCGTCTCCAGACCATAGGCTATACCAAAGCCCTGAAATATGGAGAGAACGACTGTGCCATATCGGGTATACTGATTGATTTTTCTTCTTCCCAACTCTCCCTCTTTTTTGATCGCCTCCAACTGCGGCACTACCGCAGTCATCAACTGCAAAATAATTGAGGAAGAGATATAGGGCATAATTCCCAAAGCAAACACAGTCAAGCGAGAGAGCGCTCCCCCGCTGAACATATTGAACATGCCCAATAATGTTCCTTGTTGCTGTGCAAAAAAGGCTGCTAAAGCTTGCGGATCAATCCCTGGTGTCGGAACATGTGCGCCAATCCGATAAACAATTAACATACCAAGGGTAAACAGCAGTCTACTACGCAGTTCCGGTATTTGTCCCAGGTTAGCCAGTCCGGCAAAGGGAGACTGTGTATCTATAGCAGCCATGCAGGGTGTCCTTACGCCGAAGCACCACTTAAGACTACCTTGCCTCCCGCTGCTTCCACCTTCTCTTGCGCAGCACGGCTCACTTTATCGACGTGGATCGTCAATGCCTTATTAATCTCACCATCGCCAAGGAGCTTGACACCATCCTTCAACCGACCCACCAAACCCTTTGCCTGCAAATCTGCTAAAGCAATCTCACTTCCAGCTTCAAATATGTCCAAATCTTCAATCTGAACCAGAGCATAATATTCCTTGAACGGACTCCTGAACCCACGCTTCGGCAGACGACGCTGCAATGGCATCTGTCCACCCTCAAAGCCGACTTTATGGTAGCCGCCGGAACGCGCTGTCTGCCCCTTGGTGCCTTTGCCAGCGGTTTTACCATTACCGCTGCCAATTCCCTGACCTTTTCTCTTGGCCGCAATACGACCGGTAGGACATTCGGGCAATTGATTCAGTTTCATCTCTTCCAAAACCTCTCTGGCATCTCTTTAGTTCAAGCAGTTACGTCTCTCAAACGCTTGGTCTGATTATTCTACAATCTGCACCAAGTGCTGTACTTTGCGAATCATGCCGCGCACACTGGGTGTGTCCTGCAACTCGCGTACATGTTGTAAATGACGCAATCCTAAACCTTGTACAATCAGTTTATGCTTTTCAGGTCTTCCTGAAATTGAGCGCACTTGCTTAACTTTAATGATCCCTGCCATCTCTACGCCTTTCCACCCAGAGCTTCAATCGCTAAAGAACGTTTCTCTGCGACCTCTTTCGGTGAACGGATAGACTGCAGTGCCAAGAAGGTCGCCTTAATCAGATTATGCGGATTGGAGGTACCTGTAGACTTGGCCAGTACATCACGTACTCCCAATGCCTCAAAAATAGGCCGCATCGATCCACCAGCAATAATGCCCGTACCTTCTGCTGCAGGACGCATTACCACACTTCCTGCACCATAGTGGCCGACAATTTCATGGAACAGAGTGCGTCCATCACGTATCGGCACAGGAATCAAGCTCTTGCGGGCCTTTTCTGTCGCCTTGCGGATGCTCTCCGGCACCTCTTTGGCCTTACCCAGACCATATCCAACTTCACCCTGGCCATTGCCTACCACGACAATTGCTGAAAAACTAAACCGGCTACCACCTTTGACTACCTTTGCAGTCCGTTTGATGGTCACCAGCCGTTCAATCATATCATCGCTTTGCCAAGTCTCAGCCCTCTCTTCGGGCACTCCACGACGTGATTTCGACATTCCTGCTCCCCGTCCGCGTGCTTAACGTCAATTCTCTATGCAAGCCCGTCAGCTAAAACTCCAACCCGCCTTCGCGAGCTGAATCCGCCAAAGCCTTGACCCGACCATGAAACAAACATCCTCCCCGGTCAAAAACTACCTCCCGGATATTGGCCTGTAACGCTCTCTCTGCAATATAACGTCCGACCAATACGGCTGCTTCTTTGTTTCCGCCACTCTTGATCTGTGTGCGAATGCTCTCTTCCAAGGTGGAAGCGGCAGCTATTGTCCGTCCCTGCTTGTCATCAATAATCTGTGCATAGATATGACTGACACTGCGAAATACCGACAATCTAGGACGATCTCCACAAGTCCGCGCAATTTGATAACGGACTCTCTCACTCCGGATCCGTCTGGCCGCGTGCCGATTCTTTGCCATCCAAATTTCCCCTTGATCAAGTTACTTCTTCTTGCCCACTTTACGCAAAATATACTCACCGGCATTGCGTATACCCTTGCCTTTATAAGGCTCTGGTGGACGAAACCGCCGAATATCCGCACAGGCTTGTCCAATTGTCTCTGGATCCATGCCTGATAAAGTCACCACCACATTTTTCTCTACTTGCGCTGTCACACCACTGGGTAAAGCATAATCTATCGGATGCGAATATCCCAAGTTCAATTGCAACACTGTATCGTTCACCGCTGCACGATAACCCACTCCTTGAATCTCCAATACCCGCGAAAATCCCTTGGAAACTCCTACTACCATATTACTTAACAAGGAGCGCGTTAAACCCCACAACGCACTGTTTCCTTCACGATTCTTAATCGCAACAGAGAGGTGATTTTCTTCCTGATTTATCTGTACTCCAGGATGAAACTCACGTGTCAAACTGCCCAATTTGCCTTTGACTGTTACTGTCTGATCTTCAATAGTCACTTGCACTCCATCAGGAATGACAACGACTTTCTTTCCTATTCTGGACATATCCCGAAAATCCCTAAGAATCAGAATACGGTGCAGATCAATTCACCACCAACACCCATTTTTCGGGCATTGCGGTTCGACAGCAACCCTTTGTTGGTAGACAGAATGCTGATTCCCAAGCCTTGATAGACTCGCGGAATTGCACCCCAACCCACATATAAGCGCCGACCTGGCTTAGAACTGCGCTTTATCTCTTCGATAACAGCACGCCCATTATGGTATTTCAATACCACTCGGAAATATTGTTGCGCTGCCTCGCTGGGTAACTCCTCAACCCCAGTTACATACCCCTCCTCCAGCAGGATCTCAGCTATGCGCATCTTGATCCTGGACTTAGGAATATCGACATAATCTTTCCGCACTGCCTGAGCATTGCGTATCCGCGTCAACATGTCACTGATCGGGTCAGTCATTCCCATCTCTTAAAGACTCCCAAATATATTTCCAGTCAGCCTGCCTTGCTTGGCAACGCTGCCAATCATACTTATCCCTGTATCGGCAACCCGATCTTTACCAGGATGCCTTGACGATTCCAGGTATCTCACCACGCAGCGCCAGGGTCCTTACACAAATGCGGCACAAATGAAAGTCACGCAAATATCCCCTCGGACGAGAACATCTTTCACAACGATGATATGCTCTCGTAGAGAATTTTGCCTTACGCTTGCACTTGGCAATCAATGATTTCTTGGCCATTTCAGAAAGTTTCCCTGCTTCCTATCAATTCGTGAAAGGCATGCGGAACCCCCGCAACAATGCCTTCGCCTCTTTATCGGTATTTGCTGTGGTCACGATCACAATATCCATACCACGCACTGCATCCACTTTATCATAATCTATTTCAGGAAAAATAATCTGCTCTTTCAAACCAAGCGCATAATTACCACGACCATCAAAGGATTTTCCTGAAACACCACGAAAATCTCGTACACGCGGCAATGCAATATTGATCAAACGATCCAAAAACTCATACATCCGTTCACGACGCAAGGTGACTCTGCATCCCAACTGCATTCCCTTACGTACCTTGAAGCTGGCAATCGATCGACGTGCACGTGTAACGACTGGCTTTTGCCCGGAAATTGCTGTCATATCCTGAACAGCTCCGTTCATGGCGTTTTTATCTGCCACAGCTTCACCAACCCCCATATTGAGCACAACTTTCACAATCTTCGGCACCTGCATGGAGTTGCTATAGCCAAACTCCTCAGTGAGCTTTGCTACAATCTCCTGCTCATATATCTGTTTCAGCCTAGGCATATCTCAATCCTTGGTGCAATCTTTAACCGTCCGTTATGCGGACCTAACGATCAATAACTTCCCCGGAACCACTCATAATCCGCACTTTACGACCATCTTCCAGGTTTTTCTTAGCAATGCGAACCCCTTTTCCAGTGGCTGCATCGTAATACATCACATTGGAAATATGGATCGGGGACTCTTTTTCCACAATACCACCCTCTTGCCCGCGTTGCGGTTTAGTATGACGCTTGATCATATTAATCCGTTCAACGAGAAGCGTTCCTTCTTTCAGTAATACCTGCAGGATGCGACCATGTTTGCCTCTATCCTTGCCGGTTATGACGACTACCTGGTCACCCTTCTTCAGATTGGTTTTGATTTGATCCTTCATCATCGTTACCTACAATACTTCTGGAGCCAGGGAAATAATCTTCATATAATTCCGAGCACGTAACTCGCGTGTTACCGGACCAAAAATGCGTGTTCCAATCGGCTCTCCAGCCTTGTTGATCAGAACAGCCGCATTGCTATCAAAACGAATATAGCTGCCATCATCACGTATCGTCTCTTTACGAGTCCGTACTACCACAGCGCGCGCCACATCACCCTTCTTGACTTTGCCTCTGGGTATCGCCACTTTAACCGATACCGCAATGACATCACCCACGCGGGCGTAGCGACGCTTTGATCCACCTAATACTTTGATACATTCAACTTTTTTGGCCCCGGAGTTGTCAGCAACCTCCAGCGTAGTCTCAACCTGAATCATGCGACGCCCTCCCCGACCACTCTCCAATGCTTATCTTTACTGATCGGAGGACATTCACGAATCCGCACTTCGTCTCCGACTCGATGACGATTCTCTTCATCATGCGCCTTATATTTCTTGGACCGCTTCAAAATCTTTCCATACAGTGGATGCTGCACCTTGCGCTCCACCAATACTACAACGGTCTTATCCATCTTGTCACTGACAACGACACCCTGCAAAACACGTTGTGGCATGGCTACGCTCCCACCTGCTGTTGCGGACGCGATTCTATAATCGTTTTTATCCGCGCAATCTCTCTACGCACCTGACGAATGCGAGCTGTATTCTCCAATTGCGATGTGGCATTGCGAAACCGCAAATTAAACGACTCTTGATACAACTCCAGCAGTCGCTCACCAGCGGCCTCTAGGCTCATCTCCCTGATTTCTGCGTTCTTCATCTTTCAATCCTTACGCCTCGCGGACCTGCTCAACAAACTTGGTCGGAATCGGCAACTTGGCGCTAGCCAAGCTCATTGCCTCTCTGGCCAGAGCCTCAGATACCCCTTCCATCTCATAGAGAATCCGCCCTGCCTTCACTCGCGCAATCCAAAACTCAGGGTTTCCCTTACCTTTTCCCTGACGCACCTCTGCTGGCTTGGAGGAAACAGGAACATTGGGAAACATGCGTATCCAGATCCGTCCACCACGCTTGATATGCCGCGTCATTGCCCGACGTGCAGCTTCAATTTGACGTGCGGTTATACGACCGGCACGCATGGCCTTTAGTCCAAATTGTCCGAAACTAAGCTCGGCTCCACTGGTGGCCAATCCATGAATCCGACCCTTGTGGGCCTTGCGAAACTTGGTCTTCTTGGGTTGCAGCAACATATCAAATCAACCTTATCTTTTTCGATGGCTCGACGGGTTATTATCCAGCCCGCTTATCTTCCCGCTCATTCACCTCGCCTTTGAACACCCATACCTTTACACCAATCAATCCATAGGTGGTCAACGCATCGGCAAATCCATATTCAATATCTGCACGCAAGGTATGCAACGGTACTCGACCTTCACGGTACCACTCTGTACGAGCGATTTCTCCACCACCTAAACGCCCCGCACAGTTAATACGAATTCCTTGTACTCCCAAGCGCATCGCCGATGTTACGGCGCGCTTCATTGCTCGGCGAAATGCAACACGACGTACCAATTGTTGCGCCACATTCTCGGCAATCAATTGAGCCTCAGCTTCAGGCTTGCGTACCTCTATGATATTGATCTGTACTTCCGTACTGGCAACCTTCGCCAAATCCTGCTTTAACTTCTCAATATCTGCACCCTTTTTGCCAATAATAATACCTGGTCTCGCCGAGTGAATATTGATACGCGCTTTCTTCGCAGGCCGTTCGATCACTACCTTCGATACACTTGCATGCTCCAATCGCTTTTTGATCCACTCGCGCAGCTTGACATCCTCCAACAACAAAGATGCAAATGCTTTGTCTGCATACCACCGTGTATCCCACGTCCTGGAAATTCCTAAGCGAAATCCAGCCGGATGTACCTTATGCCCCATTGGCTACAACTCCACCCATTATGCTCACCAAAACCATTGGCCAAGCCACCGCGGCTGGGCTAATCCTTGGGCCGAACCCCCACCGTGACGTGAGATCCCCACTTCACGATCCGATTCGCCCTTCCCCGCGCACGTGGACGAAACCTTTTGTAAACGGTCCCTTTGTCCGCATACGCCTTCGATACATACAAAGTATCGACATCCAGACTCAAATTATTCTCAGCATTGGCTATCGCTGATTTCAGCGTCTCCCGTACTGCCTGGGCCATCCGCTTCTTGGAATACAATAAAATGCTTAATGCCGCATCTACTTTTAGGCCCCGAATCTGGTCCAATAACAAGCGAACCTTATCAGGAGATCCACGCATGTTTTGCAGCCTGGCTACCGCTTCTTCCATCGTATAATACCTCAGCTACCGGTGCGACTTCTTGTCGCCACCATGACCATGGAATGTCCGGGTAGGTGAAAATTCACCAAACTTATGCCCGACCATATTCTCCGTTACCAAGACCGGAATAAATTTTTTGCCGTTATGTACACCAAAGGTGAACCCAACAAAATCCGGAATAATGGTTGATCGACGCGACCATGTTTTTACTAACTCCTTACGTCCCGCCGTACGCAACTTGTCGACACGTTTTAACAGAAAATCGTCAAAAAACGGGCCTTTTTTAATGGATCTCGCCACGCTTCACCTCTTGCCTCTCAATGATCATCATCCACGACGACGCATAATCAACCGCGATGACGGCTTATCCGCATCACGAGTCTTCTTGCCTTTCGTCGGTACACCCCATGGGGTAACAGGATGTCGTCCACCCGATGTCCGACCTTCTCCTCCTCCGTGTGGATGATCCACCGGATTCATCGCCACACCGCGAACACTCGGACGCCAACCCAACCAACGCTTGCGACCCGCTTTTCC
Source organism: Candidatus Magnetaquicoccus inordinatus (assembly GCF_004217665.1). Taxonomy (GTDB): domain Bacteria; phylum Pseudomonadota; class Magnetococcia; order Magnetococcales; family Magnetaquicoccaceae; genus Magnetaquicoccus; species Magnetaquicoccus inordinatus. The sequence goes on from NZ_RXIU01000004.1 coordinate 14,659, forward strand.
TATCTTGACATTGCCATGGTCAGGATTGGATACCAGACCAATTGTTGCCATACAATCAAGCAATACCAAGCGCATTTCACCTGAAGGCAATTTAAGTTGGGCATATTTACCCTCTTTGCCCATCAACTGCGCTTGACTGCCGGCTGAGCGCGCCATCTGCCCACCCTTTTCCGGCTTCATCTCTACATTATGCACCACTGTTCCTACCGGAATGTTGCGCAACGGTAAAGCATTTCCAGGCTTGATCTCTACATTTTTTCCTGCCACCAACTCATCGCCCACCTGCACACGCTGCGGTGCCAGGATATAGCGCTTCTCTCCATCTGCATAGTTCAGCAACGCGATGAAGGCTGTCCGGTTCGGATCATATTCCAAACTTGCTACTTTGGCCGGAATATCAAACTTATTGCGCCGAAAATCAACTATGCGATAACGGCGCTTATGACCACCACCACGATGGCGTACAGTCATGCGTCCATAGCTGTTGCGCCCACCGCTCTTATCGGCACCGACAACCAATGACTCTTCTGGTCCATCCTTCGAGAGTCCACGGTAATCAACTGATACTTGCGCCCGCTTACCATTAGAAGTGGGCTGATATTTTTTTAATGCCATGGATACCACTCCGGCCCTTTTCGCTGTTTCGCCATCTCTGCCCTGCAGAGCCTAATCCCTCAGCGGCAACGGTCAGGTCTTCTCAAAAAAGTCAATGGTCTGTCCGGCTTTTAACCGTACAATCGCCTTCTTCCAATCCTTGCGTTGCCCGACTGTCCGGCCTAAGCGCTTCTCTTTGCCCTTCCTATTCATGGTCTGCACTTCCAACACATCGACCTTGAACATTTTTTCTACTGCTGCTTTGATCTGCCTCTTATTGGCCGTTGGCGCAACCTTGAAAATCACTTGATTTCCTTGCCCTTGGCAAAAGGTCGCTTTTTCTGTTACCCAAGGCGATTGCAGCACCTGATACAGCCCACCTTGATCGCTCATGCCAATCTCTCCTGCAACCGGTTCAAGGCCTCAGCGGTCATAATCACCTTCTCATGGGCCAACAAGTCATACACGTTAACACCCTCAACGCGCATCACATCGATACCTGGCAAATTGCGAATCGACAACTCCACAATCTGATTTGACTCAGAAAGAACCACCAATCCTGAGCGACCGATTCCCAGATTCTGCATCACTGCTTTGGCCGCTTTAGTCTTGATCTCTGTCAAGCCAAAATCTTCTACAATTACCAGCTCACCAGCCTGCAATTTTGCAGTCAAGGCTATCTGCAAAGCCATGCGTCGTACCTTTTTCGGCAGCTTTTGTGCATAGCTATGCGGCTGTGGTCCGAATACGATACCACCTGTACGAAATTGCGGAGCTCGTGCTGTACCTTGCCGCGCATTTCCTGTGCCTTTTTGCCGATAGGGTTTCTTTCCACCACCAGAAACCTCAGAACGACGCTTTGTTGAGGCATTACCTCCACGACGTCCGGCCAATTGATAATTGACCATACGCGCCACAATATCTGTACGAATCTCACGTGCAAATATTGCCTCTTCTACCTCTACCCGGCGCAACTCTTGGTTGCCCGCATCTACCACTGGTATCTCAATCATGTTCCCAGAACCTTATCAGGATTTATCTGCACCTTTGACGGCATCCCGGATCATAACTACTGACCCCTTTGCACCGGGAACACTGCCTTTGACTACCAATAGGTTACGCTCTGCATCTGCCACCGTAACAACTAAATTTTGTACGGTAACGCGCGCGTCACCCATCTGCCCAGCCATCTTCTTGTTCTTGAAGACTCGTCCAGGTGTTTGACACTGTCCGATGGAGCCAGGAGAGCGGTGCGTCAAATGTGTACCATGTGTCGCTCTGCCTCCATGAAATCCCCAGCGTTTCATAACACCGGCAAATCCCTTACCAACACTCTGCCCGGTTACATCAACCTGCTGATTTATCGGAAACAGATCTACTGTCAGTGCCTGTCCGATCTCATACTGTGAGCAGTCATCCACACGAAACTCACGCATGACTCTCTTCGGTGTAACATTGGCCTTGGCGTATACACCCTTCACTGGCTTTTTGCCACGTGAAGGTTTCATCTCTTCAAAGCCAAGTTGCACTGCATTATAGCCATGGGTTTCCACACGCTTAATGCCAACGACATGACATGGCCCAGCTTGCAATACCGTTACCGGCCAGCTTTTGCCTTCGTCGGTAAATATACGGGTCATCCCTAGCTTCCGGCCTATCAATCCCGCACGCATTCCAGATCCTCTCTCTTTCGCAATTTCCAGCCCGCTCTCACCACCACTCTTTTACCAGAGTGATCTCTGATCCGAACCCGGTATCCGCTACAGCTTAATCTCTACATTCACCCCAGCGGCCAAATCCAACTTCATCAGCGCGTCAACCGTCTGTGGCGTGGGGTTGATGATATCAATCACCCGCTTATGCGTCCGAATCTCAAACTGCTCACGGGATTTTTTATCCACGTGAGGAGACTTAAGAACGGTCCACCGACTGATTTTGGTCGGCAAGGGAATCGGACCTCGAATCTCGGCTCCCGTCCGACGGGCAGTCTGGACAATCTCTCCCGTCGATTGATCCAAAATCCGGTGATCAAAGGCCCTTAACCGAATACGTATTTTCTGGTTTTCCATTCAGATTCGCCCCAGCGTTCTTCCGATCTTGCTTCCGTCAGACCGTGTTATTCAACATCAAACGCGCAACGCAAAACGCAAGTTACGCAATAATTTCCGAAACAACACCAGCCCCAACGGTGCGTCCACCCTCACGGATGGCAAACCGCAATCCCTTCTCCATGGCGATTGGGGCAATCAACTCCACAGTCATCGATACATTGTCTCCCGGCATAACCATCTCCGTTCCTTCAGCCAAACTCAGAACTCCGGTCACATCGGTGGTACGAAAATAAAATTGCGGACGGTAGTTGCTGAAGAATGGTGTGTGCCGACCACCCTCTTCCTTGGTCAGAATGTAGCACTCTGCCTTGAATTTGGTATGTGGAGTGATCGAGTTGGGCTTTGCCAACACCTGACCACGTTGCACATCCTCACGCTTGATACCACGCAACAACACACCCACATTGTCACCAGCCTGACCTTGATCCAACAGTTTGCGGAACATCTCCACACCTGTGCAGGTCGAACTGGTGGTCGGACGAATACCCACTACCTGAACCTGTTCACCTACCTTGATGACGCCACGCTCTACACGACCGGTCACCACTGTACCACGTCCTGAGATGGTAAAGACATCTTCAATCGGCATCAGGAATGCCCCATCCAAAGCACGCTCTGGTTGTGGAATATAGGCATCCACCGCATCCATCAGCTTCAAGATGGCATTGCGACCCAAGTCACCGGTATCACCTTCCAGAGCCTTCAATGCTGAGCCAACTACAATCGGCACCTCATCGCCAGGAAAATCATACTGCGACAGCAGTTCGCGAACCTCCAGCTCTACCAATTCCAGCAACTCAGGATCATCCACCATGTCTGCCTTGTTCATGAACACTACCAAGGCTGGAACGCCCACCTGACGTGCCAACAGGATATGCTCACGAGTTTGTGGCATCGGACCATCGGCTGCAGAGACCACCAGGATTGCACCATCCATCTGTGCGGCACCAGTGATCATGTTCTTGATATAGTCTGCATGACCAGGGCAGTCCACATGGGCATAGTGACGGCTTTTGGTTTGATATTCCACATGGGCTGTGGAAATCGTGATACCACGAGCCTTCTCTTCTGGTGCCGAGTCAATTTGATCATAAGCTGTATAAATCGCTCCACCTGTCTCAGCCAAGATCTTGGTGATCGCTGCCGTCAGACTGGTTTTGCCATGGTCCACGTGACCAATGGTGCCGATGTTAACATGAGGCTTGTTGCGCTCAAATTTAGCCTTTGCCATCTTCTCTATCCCTTAGCCCTTTGCTTTTGCCGCTATCTCTTCGGCAATCGAACTCGGAACCTGCTCATAATGATCAAACTGCATCGTGAACGTCGCCCGTCCTTGTGACATGGAACGAACATCCGTCGAATATCCAAACATATTGGCCAACGGCACCATCGCCTTGACCAATTGATTTCCACCTACTGAATCCATGCCAATAATGCTGCCACGACGGGAGTTCAGGTCACCAATCACGTCACCCATATACTCCTCAGGAACCTCAACTTCTACTACCATAATCGGTTCCAACAAAACCGGGCTGGCTTTCCGGCATCCCTCTTTGAATCCCATTGAGGCTGCTACTTTGAAGGCCATTTCCGATGAGTCCACCTCATGGTAGGAACCCTCAAACAAGGTTACCTGCAAGTCTACAACCGGGTAACCAGCCTTGACACCACTGTTCAGCGCCTCTTCAATACCCTTGGCAACAGCCGGGATATACTCTTTGGGTACCACACCACCTTTAATGGCATCGACAAACTTATAACCAAAACCTGGTTCCATCGGCTCAATCTTCAGCCATACATGACCGAACTGCCCACGACCACCAGACTGTCTGACAAACTTGCCTTCGGAGTCCACTGTCTTGCTGATGGTTTCACGGTAGGCAACCTGTGGCTTGCCGACGTTTGCTTCCACCTTGAACTCACGCTGCATGCGATCAACCAGAATTTCCAGATGCAGCTCACCCATACCGGAAATGATGGTCTGATTGGTCTCATGATCAACCGCCACTTTGAACGATGGATCCTCTTGAGCCAAACGTCCCAGCGCAATACCCATCTTCTCCTGGTCTGCTTTGGTCTTCGGCTCAATGGCAATCGAAATCACCGGTACCGGGAAATTCATCTTTTCCAAAATCAGCGGCTTATCGGCATCACACAGGGTATCTCCTGTGGTGGTATATTTGAGTCCCACCGCCGCTGCAATATCACCAGCCCGTACCTCTTTGACATCCTCACGCTTGTTGGCGTGCATCAACATCACACGGCCAATCCGCTCTTTTTTCTCTTTTGTCGAATTCAGGACATAGGAACCTGCTTCCAATGTTCCAGAATAGACACGGAAAAAAGTCAAACTTCCGACGAAAGGATCGGTCATAATCTTGAATGCCAGAGCGGAAAAGGGCTCTTCATCCGTCGATTGCCGAGTAATCTTCAACTCTTTATTGAGCGCATCACCTTCTACTGGCGGAATATCGCTCGGTGCTGGAAAATAGTCAACAACAGAATCCAGTAAAGGTTGCACACCCTTATTTTTAAAAGCTGATCCGCAAATCACTGGCACAAACGAACTGGTCAGTACACCTTTGCGAATACACGTCTTGAATTCTGCTGTGCTGATTTGTCCGCCCTCAAGATAGCGCTCCATCAGCTCATCATCTTGTTCAAGTGCTGTTTCCAGCAACTCTTCGCGATACTCGTCAACCATATCTTTCATATCTGCAGGGATTGGCATCTCTTTAAACGTCGCACCCAGCGAATCTTCATCAAAAACATAAGCAGTGCGCGTTACCAAGTCTACCATACCGCGAAAATTTTCTTCGGCACCAATGGGCAGTTGCAACGCTATGGCACGAGCTCCCAAGCGATCACGCATCATGCGCAAAACACGTTGAAAATCTGCTCCCATCCGGTCCATCTTGTTGACGAAAGCAATGCGCGGAACACCATATCTGTCAGCTTGCCGCCAAACCGTCTCCGATTGTGGTTGCACTCCACCAACAGAACAAAAAACCGCTACCGCTCCGTCCAATACACGCAGTGAACGCTCAACTTCAATGGTGAAGTCAACATGACCAGGTGTATCAATAATATTGATGCGATGGTTTTTCCAAAAGCATGTAGTAGCCGCTGAGGTAATGGTAATACCACGCTCTTGCTCTTGCTCCATCCAGTCCATGGTTGCAGTACCCTCATGGACCTCACCCAATTTGTGCGAGCGACCGGTATAGTAGAGTATACGCTCCGTCACCGTCGTTTTTCCCGCATCAATGTGTGCCATGATGCCAATATTGCGAACCCGCGTAAGTGGTATTTCCCTGGCCACTCTATTCACCTATCCCCGGAATCAGCTCAGTTACCGCTTATCCATTGACCGTCTATTTTTCCCAACTCAACTATCACTTACTACCAGCGATAATGAGCAAATACTTTATTCGCTTCGGCCATACGATGGGTCTCATCCCGCTTTTTCACGGTTGCCCCGCGACCAGCCGCAGCTTCAATCAACTCAGCCGCCAACTTTTCGCGCATCGTTTTTTCCGAACGCTTACGTGCATAACCAACCAGCCAACGTACTGCCAATGCCTGTCTGCGACTGGGGCGCACTTCCACCGGAACCTGATAGGTAGCACCACCTACACGACGGGCCCGAACCTCTACCAGTGGACGAGTATTGTCAACGGCATCCTTAAAAATCTGTACGGGATCCTGCTTCGTTCTGTCCGCCACAACCTGCAATGCACCATAGAATACACGTTCAGCTAACGCTTTCTTGCCATCCTTCATGATGCAGTTCATGAACTTGCTCACCAAAGGATCACCATACGCGGGATCGCCGATTACCTCACGCTTGGGTACATCGCGGCGTCTGGACATAACCTCTACTCCTTACCCTCAACCATACAGACCAAAATTTCTATCAACACCAATCAGCCCCAAACTATTTGGGACGTTTGGCTCCATACAAGGAACGACCCTGCTTGCGATTTTTGACTCCCTGTGTATCCAGCGCACCGCGGATAATGTGATAACGCACACCGGGCAAGTCCTTCACACGTCCACCACGCACCAAAACTACTGAGTGCTCCTGGAGGTTGTGGCTTTCACCAGGAATGTAGACAGTCACTTCATGTCCATTCGTTAAACGCACACGGGCAACTTTACGCAAAGCTGAGTTCGGCTTTTTCGGGGTCGTGGTATAGACACGAGTACAAACCCCGCGTTTTTGAGGACATGCCTCCATTGCCGGAACATTCGTCTTCTTGTGCTGCGAGTGACGCCCGATACGAACCAACTGGTTGACGGTAGGCATTGTCCTTAATCTCTCCACACTCTCTACTTCGGGAAGCCATTCTCGGAAAGCCCCCCATGATAACTCATAAAAGAAAATTGTCAATCCTAATCGTACCGCTTTCCCTCTTTTTTCCTAACTTACTCCGGGAGGGAACTGCAGGATCGCCAATGCTCTCTTCCCATACCTGGTTTGCTTACTGCGTCCGCTATTGTTTAGCGTATTCTCCCGGTACCAGCAGGCACCAAGCGGCCAACAATAACATTCTCTTTTAAGCCGGTCAAGGTATCCACTCGCCCAGCAACCGTTGCTTCTGTCAAAACTCGCGTCGTCTCTTGGAACGAGGCTGCTGAAATAAACGATGGAGTAGACAATGAAGCCTTGGTAATGCCCAGAAGTTGCGGATAACCTACTGCCACTTCCCCGCCACGCATCTGTACACGCTCATTTTCCGAACTAAAGATTGAGCGCTCTACCGACTCGCCAACCACAAAAATAGTATCCCCAGGCGTCTTGACTGTGACCTTCTGCAGCATTTGCCGCACAATCACCTCAATATGCTTGTCGTTTATCTTCACACCCTGCAAACGGTACACCTCTTGGATCTCGTTGACCATAAATCGGCACAACGCTTCCAAGCCCAAAACCTTCAAAATATCCTGCGGCACCGGGGAGCCCTCCATCAAGGACTCACCTCGCCGTACCCAGTCTCCATCATTGACCGCCAACTGTTTGCCCTTGGGGAGAAAATATTCTTGGGGCTCACCCACCTCCGGCGTGATGATAATGCGTCGCTTACCCTTCAAATCTTTACCAAATGTGACTACACCGTCAATCTCGGCAATAATGGCAAACTCTTTGGGCTTGCGGGCCTCAAAGAGTTCCACCACACGCGGCAGACCTCCGGTAATGTCACGTGTCTTCAAACTCTTGCGTGGCATCTTGGCGATAATATCACCCGCCTGTACCATATCCCCTTCATGGACCACAATCACCGCACCCACAGGCAGAAAATAGCGCACTTCAGCGCCACTTCCTAAAACCAATGTCTCGCCGGTCACCGGATCTTTCAACGTCAAGCGTGGGCGCATATCCCCTTTACGGCTGTGACTCTTCCACTCCGTCACCTCACGCGATACCAAACCTGTCGCTTCATCCATCACTTCGCGCAGCGTTACCCCTTCAACCAAATCTCCATACTGCACCTTACCAGGACGCTCGGTGATAATCGGTACCGCAAAGGGATCCCACTCAGCCAAAATGGAACCTGCCTCTGCGACTCCTCCATCTGCCACCGTCAAGCGTGCACCATAGGGTACCCGATAGCGCTCACGCTCACGGCCAATGGCAAACAGATCCGCATCTCGACTCTCTTCACCACCCCGTGTCTCGTGTACTGTGACCTCGCCATTCCGCGACAATACCACAAAGCGTCCATTGCGATCGGTCACCGTGCTCAGATTGTGATAACGCAGCATGCCTCCCTTGACAGTCTCAATGGAAGATTGCTCCACTGCACGCGATGCCGTACCACCGATGTGAAAGGTACGCATGGTCAATTGCGTTCCCGGCTCACCAATACTTTGCGCCGCAATCACCCCAACCGCTTCCCCTATGGTGACCGCCATACCACGCGCCAAATCGCGTCCATAACACAAGACACAGACACCACGCTCGGTTTTGCAGGTCAGCGGCGAACGCATCAACACCGATTCTACATTGGAATTTTCTATCCGATCCACATCCTCTTCGTCCATGATCCGACCAGCCTTGACCAACAAGCTGTCTGTAATCGGATCGACAACGTCTACCAACGGCGTCCGTCCCAAAATGCGATCGCCCAAGGTCTCAACCAGATCATTTCCTTCCACCAAGGCAAATGCGGTCAAGCCCTCATCCGTTCCGCAATCTAATTCCCGGACAATACAATCTTGCGCTACATCCACCAATCGACGAGTCAGATAACCACTATTGGCTGTCTTTAATGCCGTATCCGCCAAACCTTTGCGTGCACCATGGGTGGAGATAAAATATTGCAGCACCGTCAGCCCCTCACGGAAATTGGCGGTAATGGGTGCCTCAATAATTTCGCCCGACGGTTTGGCCATCAAACCACGCATACCTGCCAATTGCCGCATCTGTGCCGCCGAACCACGGGCGCCCGAATTGGCCATCATATAAATAGAGTTCAAAGAGGGCTGCTCTCGTTTCACACCCTGATGATCCACCACCTCAACCGAAGAGATTCCGCGCATCATCTCCTCTGCAACCCGCTCGGTGCACTGCGACCAAATATCAACCACCTTGTTATACTTCTCACCCTCGGTGATCAAGCCCTCAGAATATTGGTGCTCCATCTCCTTCACCTTATTCTGAGCCTCACGCACCAGACGCTTTTTGGCCTGTGGAATCACCAAGTCATCTTTACCAAAGGAGATTCCCGCCTTGGCTGCAAAGGTAAAGCCCATAGTCATCAAACGGTCGGCAAACACCACTGTCTCTTTGGTGCCACACGCACGGTAGACCATGTCAATCAGTTTGGCTACCTCCTTCTTGGTTTGCAATCGGTTGACATGCGCAAAACCAACAGCCTCGGGAATGATCTCCGTCAACAAGATCCGCCCTGTGGTCGTCTCTTCCAATACTCCGCGATAGCGGCAGCGAATACGCGCCTGCAATCCTACCGCACCACAATCATAAGCCTGACGTACCTCCAATGGAGAGGCAAAAGTCATCCCCTCGCCTTTTTGATTGAGGCGTTCCAGGGTCATATAATACAAACCCAGAATGATATCTTGGGTCGGAACAATGATAGGCTTGCCATTGGCTGGAGAGAGAATGTTGTTGGTCGACATCATCAACACACGGGCTTCAATCTGCGCCTCTATCGATAACGGTACATGTACCGCCATCTGGTCGCCATCAAAGTCGGCATTAAAGGCCGTACAAACCAAAGGATGCAGTTGAATTGCCTTACCTTCAATCAGCTTCGGCTCAAAAGCCTGAATACCCAGACGATGCAGTGTCGGTGCCCGGTTGAGCAACACTGGATGCTCACGAATCACCTCCTCCAAAATATCCCAAACCTCAGGACGCTCCTTCTCCACCATTCTCTTGGCTGCTTTGATCGTCGTCGAGAGTCCACGCTCCTCCAAACGATTATAAATAAATGGCTTGAACAGCTCCAAAGCCATCTTCTTCGGCAGACCGCATTCATGCAGCTTTAACTCCGGTCCGACCACGATCACTGAGCGTCCCGAATAGTCAACACGCTTACCCAGCAAGTTGAGACGAAAACGTCCCTGCTTGCCTTTGAGCATCTCCGAAAGCGATTTTAACGGTCGTTTATTGGTACCAGTGATCACCCGACCACGCCGACCATTATCAAACAACGCATCCACCGACTCTTGCAACATCCGCTTTTCATTGCGAATGATGATGTCCGGCGCCCGCAATTCATGCAAACGGCGCAAGCGATTATTACGATTGATCACCCGACGATACAGATCATTCAAATCGGAAGTGGCAAAACGTCCGCCATCCAAGGGTACCAAAGGCCGCAACTCCGGCGGAATCACCGGAATCACAGTCAAAATCATCCATTCCGGACGATTTCCCGACTCTTGAAATGCCTCCAGGGTATGCAACCGCTTGATAATTTTCTTGCGCCGCGCCTCGGAACCGGTTTCACCCAGTTCTGCACGCAACATGATAATTTCACCGGGAATATCCATGGCGCTCAACATCTCGCGAATCGCCTCGGCTCCTATTCCCGCCTTGAACTCATCACCATACTCATCCAGCGCCTGGTGATAGCGATCTTCCGTCAGCAGTTCGCCCCTCTTCAGAGGGGTCATGCCCCCTTCCAGAACCACAAAGTTCTCAAAATAAAGAACCCGTTCCAGATCCTTCAAGGTCATATCCAACAACAAACCGATCCGACTCGGCAACGACTTCAGAAACCAGATATGCGCTACCGGTGAAGCCAACTCAATATGGCCTAAACGCTCACGGCGTACCTTGGACTGAATCACCTCAACGCCACACTTTTCACAGATGACGCCACGATGTTTCAAACGTTTGTATTTGCCGCACAAACACTCATGATCCTTGATCGGACCAAAAATTTTGGCACAAAACAGACCATCACGCTCCGGTTTGAAGGTCCGATAATTGATAGTCTCCGGTTTCTTTACCTCTCCGAAAGACCAGGATCGCACCTTCTCAGGAGAAGCCACTGAGATGCGTATGCCACTGAAACTCTGCCCCAGCGTAGGCCGGGAGAAAAGCTTGAAGATATTCTGATTCACTCAATTTTCTCCGACTTTTCCGGTGTCAATAGAGTCACTCCACGGTTTTCAACTCAACATCCAAAACCAGGGATTGCAGTTCCTTGATCAACACGTTAAAGGATTCCGGTATACCAGCCTCAAAGGTACCATCGCCTTTGACAATCGATTCATAAATCTTGGTACGACCAGCCACATCATCCGATTTGACCGTCAACATCTCCTGCAAAGTATAGGCGGCACCATAGGCTTCCAGTGCCCATACCTCCATTTCTCCGAAACGCTGACCACCAAACTGTGCCTTACCACCCAAAGGCTGTTGGGTCACCAATGAATAGGGTCCAATGGAACGAGCGTGAATCTTGTCATCAACCAGATGATGCAGCTTCAGAATATAGATATAACCCACCGTTACCGGTCGATCAAATTTGTCTCCTGTCCGTCCATCAACCAACTGAACCTGTCCGGATACCGGCAAACCAGCCTTCTCCAACAGCGTGACAATATCTTTTTCCTCTGCACCATCAAACACCGGTGTAGCAACCGGAACCCCATCAACCAAATTCTCCGCCAGTCGCTCCAAATCCCCATCACTCAACATCTTGATCGAGCGCGACTGCTTCTGGTTGGTATAAATTGTTCCCATCATCTCACGGACATCGTGCAGGGCCATCACTCCCTCACGATAACGTTCCAGCATTTCACCGATACGCTTGCCTAAACCTTTGGCAGCCCATCCCAAATGGGTCTCCAGAATCTGTCCCACATTCATACGCGAAGGCACACCCAGAGGATTCAACACCAAATCCACGGCCGTACCATCTTCCAAATAGGGCATATCCTCTACCGGATTGATCTTGGAAATCACACCCTTGTTGCCGTGACGTCCGGCCATCTTATCCCCAGGCTGCAACTTGCGCTTGACCGCCACATAGACCTTGACCATCTTCAAGCCACCAGGAGGCAGATCATCTCCACGTTCCAGCTTTTCAACCTTGCTGTCAAAACGCTTTTTCAAACGCAAAGCCGCTTTATCCACCTGCTCGCGGATCGACTCAATCTGCTGGGTAACCGCATCATCCTCTAAAATCAAACCGCTCCAACGGCGCGACCCCAGGCGATCCAACATTTCGCTGGTCAAGACTTCACCGGTGGCAATGCCGGATCCACCGCGTACCGATTTACCAATCAGCATGCCACGAATACGCGCATCAGCATCCCGCTCGATAATCCGCCGTTCTGCCACCATATCTTTCTGTAAACGGGCTATCTCTTCCTGATCAATAGCCTTGGCCCGATCATCTTTTTCCAAACCACGACGTGAAAATACCCGTACATCCACCACCGTCCCAGCCACACCAGGAGGCAGACGCAAAGAGGTATCACGTACATCGGATGCCTTTTCACCAAAGATTGCCCGCAACAATTTTTCCTCTGGTGTCAGTTGCGTCTCACCTTTTGGAGTCACTTTGCCAACCAGAATATCTCCGGCTTTGACCTCGGCACCGACAAAAATAATTCCCGAATCATCCAAATTGCGCAGCGCATCTTCGCCGACATTGGGCATGTCACGGGTGATCTCTTCTGGCCCCAATTTGGTATCACGCGCCATCACCTCAAACTCTTCAATATGAATTGAGGTAAAGACATCATCGCGCACCAAACGCTCGGAAATCAAAATCGAGTCTTCAAAGTTGTATCCATTCCAGGGCATAAAAGCGACCAGAACGTTACGACCTAAGGCCAACTCTCCCAAATCTGTACTGGAACCATCGGCGATAATATCCCCTTTGCTGACCCGATCGCCCGCACGCACCAGTGGACGCTGATTGATACAGGTGTTCTGGTTGGAACGCGCAAATTTGGTCAGCTTATAAATATCCACACCCGGTTCGGTCGAAGCCGGATTGTCATCGGCTTTGATCACAATACGTGCTGCTTCCACCTCTTCGACAATTCCAGTGCGCCGACAAACTATCGCCACTCCCGAATCGCGCGCAACCACCGCCTCCATTCCCGTTCCCACCAACGGTGCATCGGTACGTAACAAAGGCACGGCCTGACGCTGCATGTTGGAACCCATCAGCGCCCGGTTGGCATCGTCATTTTCCAAAAAGGGGATCAAAGCGGCAGCCACCGAAACAATCTGCTTGGGTGACACATCCATATATTGGATACGATCCGGGGTAGAAACCGTAAATTCCAACATATGACGACACTGCACCAGCTCACCAGTCAAACGTCCCTGACGGTCCAACTCTGCATTGGCCTGGGCAATGATATAGTTTTCCTCTTCAATCGCCGACAAATAGTCCACCTGATCGGTAACCCGGCCCTCTTCCACTCGGCGATACGGACTCTCGATAAAGCCAAACTCATTGATCTGCGCATAGGTCGACAGACTGTTGATCAAACCAATGTTTGGTCCTTCCGGAGTCTCAATCGGACAGATGCGTCCATAATGGGTCGGATGCACGTCACGCACTTCAAATCCCGCCCGCTCCCGGGTCATACCCCCCGGACCCAATGCCGACAAACGCCGTTTGTGGGTAATTTCCGACAACGGATTGGTCTGATCCATGAATTGCGACAACTGGCTCGACCCAAAAAATTCGCGAATCACTGCCGAAAAAGGCTTTGAGTTCATAATATCATGCGGCATCAATGTCTCTGCATCCGCCGATGACATCCGCTCTCTAATCGCCCTCTCCATGCGCACCAAACCAATGCGCACCTGATTTTCCAACAACTCGCCCACAGAACGTACCCGACGGTTGCCTAAATGGTCAATATCATCCACCTTGCCATGACCATCTTTGAGCTTCAACAGGATGTCGATCACCCCAAGAATATCTTCTTTGTGCAACACACGAACATCCAGATCACACTGAATCCCCAAACGCTTATTTAACTTCATCCGTCCGACAGTGGATAAGTCATAGCGATCTGCATCAAAAAAGAGACTCTCAAACAGTGCGGTAGCCGCCTCAATGGTTGGCGGTTCACCAGGACGCATCATCCGATAGATATCGATCAATGCCTCTTCTACTGTCTGATTTTTATCACTGGTCAATGTGTTGCGCAGATAGGGCCCGACAGTGGCGTTGTCGATAAACAACACCTCAACATCGGTAATTCCAATCTCTTCAAAGCGGGTCAGCAACGCATCGCTGATCTCTGTACCTGCTTCCAATATTTCATCGCTCTGACCAATGCGAATATCACGCGCCACAAAGCGGCCGATCAAATCTTCGGTCGGAACCTGCAACCACTCCAACCCCAAAGCCTCCAAGCGCCGAATGGTGCGCACGGTGATTCGCCCTTTGGCCTTGACCAACTCTTCGCCACTGCTGGGATCCACAATCGCATAGTTGGGACGACTCCCTTGCAAACGCTCGGCAATCAATTTCTTTTCCCAAACCACACCCACTTTGCGATAACGGTCTACTTCATAAAACCGGCTCAAAATCTCTTCTGATTGCATGCCCATGGCACGCAACAGGGTGGTTACCGGCAGTTTACGCCGACGGTCAATGCGCGTGAACAGTATATCACGAGGATCAAATTCAAAATCCAACCAGGATCCACGATAGGGAATAATCCGGGCATTGAAGAGAAATTTGCCGCTGCTGTGCGTTTTGCCTTTGTCATGATCAAAAAAGACACCTGGCGAGCGGTGCATCTGCGAAACCACCACCCGCTCTGTACCATTGACAATAAAGGTACCCGTCGGGGTCATCAGAGGCAGGTCACCCAAATAGACCTCTTGCTCTTTGACCTCGCGCACCATCTTGGTACCGGTATCTTCGTTCTCTTCCCAGACTATCAAACGAAAAACCACCTTCAACGGTGCAGAAAAGGTCATTCCCCGTTGCAAACATTCATCCATCTCATACTTGGGTTCACCCAACTGATAGCTGACATACTCCAAGCTCAGGGTGCCCGCATAATCCTGGATCGGGAAAACGGATATAAAAACGCCATGTAGACCATAATCATCACGGCTTTGCGTCGCGATTCCCTCCTGCAGAAATCGCTCAAATGATCGCTTCTGGATAGCAATAAGATCGGGAATGTCAATGATGGTCGGAATGCGGCCAAAATTCTTACGCAGCCGCTTTTTTTCGGTGAAGGTCAGAGCCATCGGAACTCCATCTGTCAGGGTGTGCCGTGCCAATCAACATATCGCCCCCCATCACACGTTCCGTGTTCAACAAACAAACTAACCGGCACAAGGGTCTCAACCCTTGTGCCGGCTGTTTCCAGTCTATACACGTAACATGAAGACCGATACGTCTTTTTACTTAATTTCCACTTTCGCGCCGGACTCTTCCAACTCTTTCCGGAACTTTTCAGCATCTTCCTTGGAGACAGCCTCTTTAACCGGTTTGGGAGCACCCTCAACCAGATCCTTGGCCTCCTTCAGACCCAATCCCGTAATCGCACGCACTGCTTTGATCACATGAATCTTTTTGTCTCCGGCATCCACCAACATCACGGTGAACTCAGTCTGCTCTTCCGGCTTCTCTGCTGGCTCAGCACTCTCAGACGAAGCCACAGCAACCACTCCCACAGGCGCAGCCGCTGACACACCAAAGGTGGTCTCCAGCATCTTAATCAATTCGGACAAGTCAAGCACCGTCATTTCACCGATGGCTTTGACCAAATCTTCTTTAGAAATTCCCATGTTATTGTTCCTCCAGAACGCTATAAAAACGTTTGCTAGTTTGCGTTAACAAATTATTCGGCCTTCGGGGCCTCTTTCGCCTCGCGAATCCGATCCAGGGCACGGACAAATCCAGCCGGAACGGCCGCCAACACACCCACAAAATTCTGAATGGGCGCGATCAACGTGCCCAACAACTTGCCAAGCAATACCTCTTTCGAGGGCAACTTGGCCAGTTCGCTCACCCCTTCTGCCGTGACCACCGTGCCATTCAATACTCCTCCCACAATCTCCAACATGGGATTTTTCTTGGCAAAAGCAGTCAGGACCCGCGCCGGTGCTACTGGATCCGCAGAAATCGCTACCCCAGTCGGACCGGACAAAAAGGGAGCAACACCTGCAAAAGGGGTTCCCTCTGTGGCACGACGCGCCAAGGTATTCTTGATAACACGATAGTGAGAGCCAGCCGCATACATCTCCCGGCGTAGCCGGGTCATATCTGCCACAGACAACCCCCGGTAGCGGGTGACGATCACCACACTCGCCCGCTCCAAATCTTGGCGGACCTCTTCGACAACTCGCGCTTTTTCGGTTTGGTTCACCGAAGACCCTCCTTCCTAGGGGCATTAACTCTAACATCTGACCAGCTTTGCATCAGGGTGATCCCTTCTCTCACCCCAATCTTACTGCCACTCGTTTTATACGTTACGAGCGTCAACCTGAATCCCAGGACCCATGGTTGAACTTAAGGTCACCTTTTTGATATAGGTACCCTTGGCCGCTGCAGGCCGCATCTTCTTCAACTGCTCAATCAACGCTTGAGCATTCTCTACCAGCTTTTCATCAGCAAAGGATGCTTTGCCGATTCCAGCATGAATAATACCAGTCTTTTCCACACGGAAGGCTACTTGACCCGCCTTGATCTCTTGGATGATGCGCGTCATATCGAAGGTCACGGTACCCAACTTTGGATTCGGCATCAAACCACGTGGACCCAAAACACGGCCTAAACGACCCACTACTCCCATCACATCGGGACAGGCCACCACACGGTCAAAATCCAACCATCCACCCAAAATCTTCTCCGCCAGATCCTCAGCACCAACAAAATCTGCTCCCGCAGCTTCCGCTTCTTGTGCCTTTTCCCCTTTGGCAAAGGCCAACACGCGCACAACCTTACCCGTTCCATGCGGCAAGCCAACTGTACCACGAATCATCTGATCCGCATGCCGAGGGTCTACTCCCAAATTGACCGCTATATCAACTGTCTCGTCAAACTTGGCGTTGGCGTAGAGCTTTAAATCGTGTACCCCATCCACTAATGAACCTGGTACGCGCCGTCCTAACTGCTCCCGAATGGCGACAAGCCGTCTGCTCCGTTTTGCCATCTGAATCTCTCCTAACCGACAATTTCCAAACCAATGGAGCGGGCTGTACCAGCAATCGTCTTTTTGGCCGCCTCCAAATCCATCGCATTCAGATCCGGCATCTTCACCTGTGCTATCTCGGCAATCTGATTCCAGGTAATTTTGCCCGTCGCAGCACCCTTGCCAGGCGTCTTCGCCCCCTTGCTCATTCCTGCCGCTTTGCGCAGCAAGTAGGAAGCCGGAGGTGTCTTCAGCTCATAGGTAAAGGTACGATCATGATAGACCGTTATCACTACCGGCGTCGGACTGCCCGGTTCCAAATGCTGGGTCGCCTGATTGAAGCTCTTACAAAACTCCATAATGTTCAACCCATGCTGACCAAGTGCCGGTCCAATGGGTGGACTCGGTTTGGCCGCCCCAGCAGACACCTGCAGCTTCACATACGCCGTGATCTTCTTCGCCATTTCCCCAATCCTTGCAATCCAGGTTACTGCAAGTCAACCACCAGAAAATTATAACTTCTCAACTTGCACAAAATCCAACTCTACCAGGGTTGCCCGCCCAAAGATCGATACCGATACCTTCAACCGGGTCTTATCCTCATCTACCTCTTCCACTATGCCATTGAAGGAGACAAAAGGTCCATCCGTGACCCTTATGCTCTCCCCGACTGCAAAAGAGATCTTCGGTTTCGGCTTCTCCGTGCCGACCTCCATCTGCTGCAGTATCTTCTCTACTTCACGATCGTTCAACGCATGCGGACGACCACCACCACCTAAAAAGCCGGTTACCTTGGGAATCTGGTTGACCAAATGCCACGTGGCATCATTCATGTCCATTTTAACCAAGACATAGCCTGGAAAAAATTTACGCTCCGTCGTGACCTTTTTACCCATGCGCAATTCGACCACATCCTCAGCGGGCACCAGAATCTCCTCAAAGAGATCCCCTTTGCCCTCTATGCGGACACGCTCTTCAATCGCACTCTTAACCTTCTTCTCAAAACCGGAATAGGTGTGAATGACATACCACTTCTTTGCCATGGAAACTCTCGCTGGTCAGCCTAAGCACCGGAACCTGTTTTCTTTCCTGGGTTGCAGGAACATCCTATTGCCGTATGACGTTCCCTTAACCTAATACCCACTGCACCACCAGTGCCAGTAGGGCATCCACTACCCACAGAAACAACGAAACCAGAACAACCATGCTGAATACCACAATTGTTGTCTGTGTTGTCTCTTTGCGGGTGGGCCAAACTACCTTCCGGGCTTCGGTCCGAACGTCCACCAAATACTGCTTGAGTTGCGCAACGCGCTCCATCAATGACGGATTCATCCTTCTTTCAGGCCCTTCCTGCCTATCCTTCCCCGGGTTGCTTCCCCCATCTTTTGTGCAGACCCATACTACTCAGCCTGCCCAAGCAGTGCTCTCCGCAAACCCAATGCCTGCGGGCCATGTGACCTCTGGAGTGGCAGGACAGGAGGGAATCGAACCCCCAACCGTCGGTTTTGGAGACCGATGCTCTGCCAATTGAGCTACTGTCCTCCAAGGCCCCCAAAACACAACCCTCAAGGCTACTTGATTTTACCTTCTTTGTGAAGGGTGTGTTTGCGACAAAACGGACAAAACTTACGCAAAGCCATCTTTTCCGGCTTGTTTTTTTTGTTTTTGTCCGTCGTATAGTTGCGTCGTTTGCACTCTTCGCAACTCAGACTGATTAAATCACGCATTCCTGGACTCCAAAACGCCCGTTAAGCCGCTATGGCAAGCTTAGGCAATAATCTCCGAAACAACGCCAGCACCAACGGTACGGCCGCCTTCACGAATAGCAAAGCGCAACCCCTTCTCCATGGCAATCGGCGCAATCAACTCCACGGTCATGGAGACATTATCACCTGGCATGACCATCTCTGTACCTTCTGCCAAGCTCAAAACTCCAGTCACATCGGTAGTCCGAAAATAGAATTGCGGACGATAGTTGCTGAAGAACGGAGTGTGACGGCCACCCTCTTCTTTGGTCAGGATATAGCACTCTGCCTTGAATTTGGTATGCGGAGTGATCGAGTTTGGCTTGGCCAACACCTGACCACGTTGCACATCCTCACGCTTGATACCACGCAACAACACACCCACATTGTCTCCGGCCTGACCTTGATCCAACAGTTTGCGGAACATCTCCACACCTGTGCAGGTTGAACTGGTGGTCGGACGAATACCCACAACCTGTACCTGCTCACCTACCTTGATAACGCCACGTTCGACACGACCGGTCACCACTGTACCACGTCCGGAGATGGTGAAGACATCTTCGATCGGCATCAGGAATGCGCCATCCAAAGCACGCTCTGGTTGTGGAATATAGGCATCCACCGCATCCATCAGCTTCAAGATGGCATTGCGACCCAAGTCACCGGTATCACCTTCCAGAGCCTTCAGCGCCGAACCAACCACAATCGGCACCTCATCGCCGGGAAAATCATACTGTGACAACAGCTCACGAACCTCCAGCTCTACCAGCTCCAGCAGCTCAGGATCATCCACCATGTCAGCCTTGTTCATGAACACAACCAAGGCCGGAACACCTACCTGACGAGCCAGCAGGATATGCTCACGAGTTTGCGGCATCGGACCATCGGCTGCGGAGACCACCAGGATTGCGCCATCCATCTGTGCCGCACCGGTGATCATGTTCTTGATATAGTCCGCGTGACCTGGGCAGTCCACATGGGCATAGTGCCGACTTTTGGTTTGATACTCCACATGCGCGGTCGAAATCGTGATACCACGAGCCTTCTCTTCGGGAGCCGAGTCGATTTGATCGTATGCTGTATAAATTGCTCCACCCGTCTCGGCAAGAATCTTGGTGATCGCCGCCGTCAGACTCGTCTTACCATGGTCAACGTGACCAATGGTGCCGATGTTTACATGAGGCTTGTTGCGCTCAAATTTGGCCTTTGCCATTCCAGTTTCCTCCCGGTGGGGTTGCTAAAAAATCCAACTCTATCCAGAATCGCTTCGTGTTCACACATCATCTTGGTACTGCATTTTATGGAGCCCATAAACGGATTCGAACCGTTGACCTCTTCCTTACCAAGGAAGTGCTCTGCCGACTGAGCTATATGGGCTTAGCTCTGCAATCTTGGAGCGGATGGGGGGAATCGAACCCCCATGTTCAGCTTGGAAGGCTGACGTTCTACCACTGAACTACACCCGCATCATCTCTATTTTACAATGATCTTTTACCGTTTAGGCTCTGCCGATCATCACAATCTCTATACAGTCAAAGAGGAGCGCCATTCCTCAATATCTACACCAGTGCAGTATATCTATGGTGGAGGGGGAAGGATTCGAACCTTCGAAGGCTGAGCCGGCAAATTTACAGTCTGCTCCCTTTGACCGCTTGGGAACCCCTCCACAAGGGACATCCTCAAGAGCCCGCTAGTCTTACCCGTTGTTCTTTCCAATGTCAAGAGATTCTGCATCTCTATTCAAAATTATCTTTCCCTACCCCCTCCAGTATGGTCACTACCGCCCAACTCTCCTGCACACCAGGGTTGCGATAACTGTGACGCACATTGCCCTGAAAGGCGGCACTCTCCCCTTTCCGCACCAATAAATGCTCGCCCGCAACCTCCAATTCTACTTCACCTTCCAATACATGCAAATACTCTTCGCTGCCAGGAGGATGCGGCACTCCCGGATAGGTACCCTGCCCTGACAAGCGAAAGGTCAGTTGACTGAAATGAAACGCACCCGGAGGTGATACGGTTACCGCTTGATAGGCGCCATCCCCGGAACTGCTCCGTCGCATCGCCTCCCTGCTGACATGCTGAATCCGCCGCTGCTCCGACTCCACCAAATCATCGATGGTCATTCCTAACGCCGTGGCTATCTTGAATACCACGGCCAAACTCGGATTGGCATCGTCTCGCTCTACCGACGCCAAGGTTGCGCGCGGTATGCCAGCCAAATCTGCCAACTGTTGTTGCGTCTTCTTCCTCTGTCCCCGAATAGCTCGTATCCGCGTCCCAACCAGATTACTGATCATCCGGCACTCCTCCTTACAGGCTTTACCCACCTTCTTTGACGACATAAAAACATATTTGTTGATATATCATTTTTTTTCCTTGACGAAAAGCTACAAAATTGCCACAATCTCCTTCAATTGGATGCACACTTTCACAGCATCCGCGCAGACCAAACTTTGCTTTCGATAAACAGGAGATTTGTTCCATGAGCGTACTGGTCACCAAACCGGCCCCCGATTTTACCGCCAATGCGGTTATGCCTGATAATAGCATCAAACCCGATTTTCGTCTCTCCGACTATCGTGGCAAATTTGTTGTTCTTTTCTTCTATCCATTGGACTTCACCTTTGTCTGCCCCTCTGAATTGATTGCCTTTGATCACCGCCTGCAAGAGTTCAAAAATCGCGATGTGGAAGTGATTGGCGTCTCCATCGACTCCCACTTCACCCACTTGGCCTGGAAAAACACCCCGGTCAATCAAGGTGGTGTTGGACAACTGCGCTATCCCATGGTGGCTGACATCTCCAAAGAGATCTCAACCGCCTATGATCTCCTCTGCGGCCCTGGCATCTCACTGCGCGGCTCTTTCTTGATTGATCCAGAGGGAGTTGTCCGGCATCAGGTGGTGAATGACTTGCCCTTGGGTCGTGACATCGACGAAATGTTGCGCATGGTCGATGCCCTGCAATTCTTCCTCAAACATGGCGAAGTCTGCCCGGCAGGTTGGCGGCAAGGCAAACCCGGCATGAAAGGTACCACCGAGGGCGTTGCCAAATATCTCGCCGATCACGCCGAATCCCTGTAATATCCAACAGGTTCAAGGAGAACACCCATGGCAATCACCTTACCGCCTTTGCCTTATGCCCTGGATGCCTTGGCTCCGCATATCTCCAAAGAAACTTTGGAATATCACCATGGTAAACATCATAACGCTTATGTCGTTAACCTCAATAATCTCATTCCGGGAACCCCCTTTGAAAACATGTCCCTGGAAGAGATTATTCTGAACTCCTCTGGCGGCATCTTTAACAATGCTGCTCAGGTCTGGAACCATACCTTTTATTGGAACTGCCTCTCCCCGCAAGGTGGTGGCGAGCCTACTGGTGCCCTGGCCGATGCCATCAACCAGACTTTTGGCTCCTTTGCGCAGTTCAAAGAGAAATTTACCGCCACTTCAGTCACCACCTTCGGCTCTGGCTGGGGCTGGCTGGTCAAAAACAGCGATGGCTCCCTGGAACTGATGAGCACCAGCAATGCCGGCACCCCTGCCACCTCTGGCAAAAAAGCCCTGTTGACTTGTGATGTCTGGGAACATGCCTACTATATCGACTACCGGAATGCGCGCCCCAACTATGTGGCTGCCTTCTGGAATCTGGTCAATTGGGAGCATGTCGCACGTCTCTATGCGGAATAGTTGCCCACCGCAACATCCCACTTGCTGACAATAATAACTACTCTCTCTCCTCATTCCCTGGTGATGCCGGAGAGAGAGTGTTATAATCCCCTCTTGTAAGCTCCTCAATCGAGGCAATTTTCTTGTTTTCCATCTCTTCAAGAGGATCCATTTCCGTGACCGTTATTGGAAATCGGCTATTGCAAGCCGTTATTATGGTGTGTTCGCTGACTGTGAGTGGGTTGCTGTGGGCTGCAGATGAAGCGGGACAAACTCAGGGGCAAGCTGGCAAACCACGAACCTCCACCAATCCATTGCATCGCAAAGTTTTTGACAAATGGATTACTGAATGTGAAATGTCTCCAGATGGTAAATCAGAAAAATGTTTTGCCTCGCAAACACAGATTTCTAAAGAGCATCAGCAGTTGATTCTCAAGTTTTCTGTTGGTAGCTTCGGCAATAAAGAGGAATGGGCCGCAGTCGCCATTTTGCCATTGGGAATCTCCATTCCAGCCGGTGTTGCCTTCAAGGTTGATGATGCGGAGCCCATTTTTATGCAGTTGCAACAATGTACTGGCAATGGCTGCCTCGCCTCAGTTGCACTGGAAAAAAATGTCATGACGGCAATCAAAAAGGGGAAGATCTTGAGTGTTGGCGTCTTGCCATTTGGCTTCCCAAAAACAATGGCCATCCCTGTGGATCTGCAAGGATTTAGCAGTGCTGTCGCTGCCCTGCCCAAAGCCAAAGAGGGCAAATAGAAAATGCGCAAAAAGCAAGCCTGTTGTTGAATCGCTTTGCTCAGGTAGTGATTCACAACAGGCTTGTCAGCAAAACAACACTGCAAGCAACTGATTCCCAGTCCCAGGAAAACACCGAACAAAAAAATAACACCACAACAGCGCAGCATATCCCGCGGCAGGGGTGCCAACTGTACGGCCTGCGCAGTGGCAGCAGATTGCATGATTGATTCTGAGCAGAGCTCTCTTGCACGCTGTCTCACCCCTGACTGAACAATCCGCCTACCCGATATTGAATTGCTTCCGCCAAATGGGTGGTATGGATCTGCTCCACTGCTGCCAAATCAGCAATGGTACGCGCCACCTTCAAAATCCGGTTATAACTGCGTGCAGAAAAACCAAGTTTTTGTCCTGCGTTCAATAGCAGCACCTGCTCCTCTTTTCCCAGTCCGGCATGACGCTCCAAAGAGAATCCATCGAGACGGGCGTTACTGATACCGGAGCCGTTGCGGAGATATTGACGCATGCGCGCCTCGATAACCCGCTCAGCCACCTCTTCTGAAGACTCTCCTCTGGGAATCGCAACCAATACCTCCTGTGGTACAGCCGGAACCTCCACGTGTAAATCGATGCGATCCAACAACGGACCAGAAAGACGAGAACGATATTGTTCAATCCGCAAAGCGGCACAACGACAGGATCGATGCGGAGAGCCGAGATAACCACAAGGACAGGGATTGCAGGCAGCAACCAACTGGAAAGAGGCAGGAAAACGGGTAGACAGCGCCGCACGTGAAATATGCACATCCCCCGACTCCAGCGGTTCACGCAACACCTCCAAGGAGGTACGGCCAAACTCTGGAATCTCATCCAAAAACAACACCCCCCGATGCGCCAGACTCACTTCACCCGGACGGGGATTACCCCCGCCACCGATCAAAGCCACCTGCGAGGCGGTATGATGTGGTGAACGAAACGGTCGCACCCCAACAAAGGGGCGCATGGGATCTAAACGCCCCGCCACCGAATGAATGGTGGTAACCTCCAAGGCCTCATCCAGGGTCATCGGTGGCAAAATTCCCGGTAGACATTGGGCGAGCAGAGTCTTCCCTGAACCGGGTGGACCACTCATCAACAAATTGTGCCCCCCTGCTGCCACCACCTCCAAGGCCCGGCGCGCATACTCTTGCCCCTTTACCTCACGCAAATTACGCTGGGCAGGCTTCTCTTCGCGCATCCACTGTTGCCAATCGGTCACCGGTAAAGGCTGCAACGGCTCAACAGCCAACAAATGGCGCACCAATGCCAGCAAATTGGCCGGGGATACCACCCGGATACCCTCGACAAAAGCGGCCTCCAAGCCATTGCCTTCAGGAACAATAATCTCTTCAAAACCGGCATTGCGGGCATAGATGGCTGCTGGCAGCGAGCCCGCAATCGGTTTCAACCGACCATCCAAAGCCAACTCCCCCAAAAAAATACGCCGCGATAAGGAGGAGATCGGCAACTGCTCCATGGCTGCCAACAATCCCAAAGCCATCGGCAGATCATAGGCCGAACCCACCTTCGGCAAATGGGCAGGAGCCAGATTAATGGTGATATGCAGAGTAGGTAATTTATATCCAGAATTTTTTAATGCGGCGCGAATGCGATCCTTGGCCTCCCGTACCGCTTCATCCGCCAACCCCACCACACTCAACGAGGGCAAACCCCGACTTAAATCGACCTCCACTTCAACCGGAACCGCCTTCACTCCCTCCATGGCGATCGTATTGACACAGGCCAACATAGGGCATTTCCCTTCGCAATGAGCAAAAAAGAGCCAGGAAAGAGAAAAGTCTCCCTCCTGGCTTTGGAAAAAACACCACTAACGGTTGCGATAGACCAATATCCGATCTTCCAACATATCATTCATCGCATATTTTACCCCTTCGCGCCCCAAACCCGAATCTTTGACCCCCCCATAGGGCATACAATCGACGCGAAAAGAGGGAACATCATTGTGAATCACACCACCAACCTCCAGGGTGTTGAAACCATGCAGCACGGTATCAAAATCATTGGTAAAAAGGCCACATTGCAAACCAAAACGGGATTCGTTCACCCGCTGAAAAGCCTCTTCCATACTCTCCACAGCCGACAAAGTGACCACAGGACCAAAAGCCTCATCAGCGGCAATGCGACAGGAGGAGTTGACCTCTTCGAGAATGGTCGCCGTCATGCTGTTGCCCTGGCCAATGGGAGCGACGCTGTGCCCGGTTACCAATTCAGCTCCTTGATCCAACGCCTCCTGCACCCACTCTTGAAGCCGTTTTCGATTGTTGCTGTCGATAATCGGACCTAACGTGGTCTGCGGATCCAACGGATCTCCTGGTTGCAAGGCTTCGGCAGCCTTTTTGAAGCGCGCCCGAAACTCACCCATAATCTCCTGATGCAGGAAGATACGCTGGACCGAAATGCAGACTTGACCACATTGGTAAAAAGCCCCCAACACAGCCCGATTGATCAACCAATCCCAATCCCGCACATCCTTGTCCACAATCAACCCGGCATTGCCACCCAACTCCAATACCACCTTCTTTTTGCCTGCATCCCGTTTCATCTGCCAGCCCACCTCTGGTGAACCGGTAAAAGAGAGCAGTTTGATCCGCTCATCGCTGACCAACATCTGTCCCGCCGTGCGATCACAGGGCAATACCGAAAAACCGCCTGCTGGCCAACCGGACTGCTGCACCACCTCTGCCAGCATGAGAGCGGTCAAAGGGGTTTTGGAAGCTGGCTTCAACACTACGGAGCAACCACAAGCCAATGCAGGCGCAATCTTGTGAATCGCCAGGTTCATCGGAAAATTAAACGGAGCAATAGCCGATACCACTCCTATGGGAAAGCGCCGCACCAACGCCTGTCGGCCACCTGCCATGGCATTGATTCCCAAATCATAAGCCTCCCCATAAATACGGGTTGCTTCACCAACCGCAATATCAAAGGTGGCAATAGAACGAGCAATTTCCAAACGCGATTCGGCCAAGGTTTTGCCATTTTCCAGAGAGAGCGTGCGTTCAAAAGCCTCGCGCTGGTTGGCAATACCATCCCGAATCCGCGCCAAAATCTCTGCACGTTGATAGGGGGCCAAACGCGCAGTTTCTCCTTGTGCAACAACCGCCTTGTGCAATGCTTGATCGATCTCGGCAGTGGAACAGAGTGCAACCGTATCCACCACCTGCCCATCAAAAGGATTGACCACATCCATTGTGCGTCCGGTCGCAACCCACTCTCCGGCCACATATGCGCGCTTCATCATCCTGCTCCTATTCGCTGGAATCGCTCTTGCCGGAAGCCACTTGCGCTTCCAATTCGGCAACCCGTTTTTCCATCTGCTCCAGTTTAATGCGCGTATTGCTCAACAACTCCATCGCCGCATCAAACTCATCGCGCATTACCAAATCAAAGCGTTCCACCGCATCGCGCACAATATCAT
Source organism: Candidatus Magnetaquicoccus inordinatus (assembly GCF_004217665.1). Lineage (GTDB taxonomy): Bacteria > Pseudomonadota > Magnetococcia > Magnetococcales > Magnetaquicoccaceae > Magnetaquicoccus > Magnetaquicoccus inordinatus. The sequence continues at coordinate 41,610 of NZ_RXIU01000004.1, forward strand.
TCACTTTGCGGGTCATCTCTTCCCGTGTGGCACCCACTTTATTGAAGGCGCCCAAAATATTCTGGGTAATCTGATCGAGCAGCATATTGTCAATTTGCACAGTGTTTCTCCTGCATTGGGTAAGGAGTGGAACAGCTTATGCCGCCGAATCGATCCATTGCAATCCGGGGCGACCATGGAAATATCCATTACAAAAAGCCTCATGGGCATTGAGTTCACGCAATCGCTGCAATGCCTCTTGCCCATCCATGCGTCCATCGAGAGCCTGTTTCCACAGAGCCACAATCTCCGGCATGGCCTGACTCTGTGGGGACAAACGCAGCACATCCACCGCCATGTTGCGCAGTATGGGCAGATCCGCGAGTAGATTATACAGACGTGCCGACATGGTTTGCACACCATTGACCGTCAGGAAAGAGTCATCCTCCTGGGTCCGCACCTCCATGCCATCGGGAAAATCACCACATTTATACTGGCAGTTGCTCTTGGGCAAATGGAAGGCACGCGCCGTATAACAGCGCGCCGAAAAGGTCAAAGGCAAACGCCCATAAGCAAAAACCTCCATCTCTGGAGCGGCTGTACCAGTCATGATGCAGCGCATCGCCGAGTGTGCCAGTTCAACCGGCAACACAACCCGTTTGACCCCCACACGCGCCAAAAAAGCTACTGTTTCTGCATTATAGGTGTTGATATGCGGACCGGCCACCATGGGCTGCCCTTCGGCAATCCCCATACCTCCCATATCATTGACCTCCAACCACACCCCCAAACGACGGGCCTCGGCAGCAATCTGCCGCAAGGCAGACTGCTCACCCTCATTCATTACCAGTCCCAAAGTGGAAAAGATAATCTGCTTGCCGGAAGGCAGCAGCTCCTCGGCGAGCTGCGCCAACTCTTCGGCATGCAAATGGCTGCGCTTGGAACAGACCACCTCACCGATATACAAAATATCCGCTTCGGTCTCAAAAGCCATGCGCTGATAAAATTGCCGGACCGCCCTTTTGCCCCATTCAAACAGACAAGGGCCAATCGCGATTTTCATCTCTGCCCACTCTCCCTCATTACATATGCACATTTTCTCCAGCACTCTCCGCCATTCTGCGACGACAGAGAGTGCCACAACCTGCCCATTGCCTGCTGATATTATTGCCAGTTTTCCTGATAGGTACCCAAAGTATGGGTCGTCCCTTCCGAAGTGGCATTCAAGGTGCGCAGCCATTTTGTCTTTGGCCGAAAGGATCGAGGATCGGCATAATAGGCATCGACCGCCTCACGCAACACCTGTGTCACGGTGGCCACGTAGGATTTGGTGCGCTGTCTACCCTCTATTTTCAAAGAAGAGACCCCTGCTTCGATCACTTCATCCAACATTTCCAAAACATTCAGTGATCCGGGCTCCTCCATGACATGATATACCTGTTCATTGGCGCGAAAGCGTCCTTTACAGATGGTCGGATAGGCTGCCTCCTCCCCCTGTGCATATTCGGCAATCAACACCCCTCCCAGCCGGGTTTGCAAACGGTCGCCATGATTTTCAAAACGCACCTCCCTGGCGGGAGAGCAGACCCCTTCGATATTGGGCGACACACCGGTGGTATAAGAGGAGAGAAAACAGCGACCTTCGGCCATCACACACAAGCCGCCAAAGGCAAACACCTCCAATTCCACGGTCGTTTGAGCGCGCAGTTGGCGAATCTCCTGCACGGTCAACACCCGTGGCAGAATCACTCTGACACAATGAAAATGGCGTTGGTAAAAATTGATCGCTTCGGCATTGCTGGCGGAAGCCTGCACCGAAAGATGAATCGGCAATTGGGGATAACGCTGGTGACAATAATCCAGCAATGCGATATTGGCCAGAATAATGGCATCTGCTTTGAGTCGCGCTGCCATATCCACAGTTTGATACCAGATGCTGGGATCTTGCCCTTGCGGATAGGTATTCAACACCACATTGGCCCGCACCCCTTTGCTGTGGGCATAGGCAATCCCGGCAGCCGCTTCACTTTCGCTAAAATTCAACCCCTCAAAGTTGCGCGCATTGGTTGCGTTGCGAAAACCAAAATAGACCGCATCGGCACCATGATCCACCGCCGCTTTCAGGGAGGGGAGATTGCCTGCCGGAGCCAACACTTCCACTTTTTTCATTTTGTCCATCCTGGGGCTGCAAGTTTTACTCTTTGGGAACGCTGACAGAGCAGTTTAGCCCAGCCTTTTCGACAAGGCAAAGGTGTTGTCATCCCTTGGACCATGCAACAAGTGGCAAGTTCATGGCAGAGAAGCGTCAGAATCGGTTATCTCTTGCTACAAACAAACGGCAAATTCAGCAAAAAACAGTTTATTATCATTCAATTAAACAATGGCTACCATTTTGCATTAGGCGCTTTAATCATCCTGGCAAAGTGCGTATCAGGTCATTGTACAACGGAGCTTTTTGCATGCCGATTCATCAGAAACGATCCTTTTTCAAACAAGAGCGTACTCTGCTGATGTTGTCCGCTCTGGCCCTACCCTTACTGGTCATGGTGGACCAGGAGCTGCACTCTGCCGTAGAGAACGAAAGCAATCGGCCAGTACAAACGCCGCAACGCTCCACCCGCACCGCTTTGCATAAGAGTATTGAGGAGGGACGGATTGCCGAGGCCCTGCGCTTGATCAAGTCAGGGGCGGCAGTCAATGTACAAGACAGTTTTGGCTTGACCCCCATCCATTTTGCTGTGATCAAAGATGATCTCTTATTGATCAAAGAGTTGTTGGCCCATAAAGCCGATACCAATGCCCGGGATCGGCGTGGTGATACCCCTTTGCATATGGTTGCTGCCAACAATGGTTCCCTGAGTCTGGCACAGATGCTCTTACAGGCGGGAGCCAATCCCAACAGTGCCAACAGTGATGGCAGTACACCGCTGCATTGGGCCTCTGGTGAGGGCAATCTCTCTCTGGTCAAGCTGTTGCTGGAAAAGGGGGCTAAGATCAATGCTCGTGATTTGAAAGGGGATACCGTCTTGCATTGGGCAGTGGAAGAGGGACGGTTTCCGGTTGCCGAATATCTGTTGACCTCTGGTGCCGATGCCAACGCCAAAAACCATTACCATCGCACCCCACTGCACTGGGCGGCGCGCAAGGGTCATGGCAGCTTGGCCGAGTTTCTCTTGGCCAAAGGCGCAGTAGCCGATGCACGAGCCACCGCAGGCGATACGCCATTGCACTGGGCTGCTGCCGAGGGCCATCTCGCCTTGGTTACCCTGCTGGCCAAACAGAGCCCCAACCTGGACATCAAAGCGCAATTTGGGGAAACGCCACTGCACTGGGCCGTTTTGCGTGGCCATGATACGGTAGTGGCCTATCTGGTAGAACAGGGAGCGGATGTCAACATTGCCGATGAGATGGGCAATACACCACGCACCTTGGCCCGCGACAAGGGCAACGAGGGGATTGTCAAACTGCTCAATCTGCGCGAGACCCTGCACTCAGCGAAAGCGCTGCACAAACCCGGCATGCCGATACGGGTTGCCTTGGCCAACGAGAGCGATCCGCACTGAAAAATATACTGATTTTCAGCAAGAATCCAATCAAAACTTCATATTACAATGGTTACGTTTATGCAATAATGCGTATTCAAATTATTACGCGCAACTCGTTGCTGATTATTAATTTCATATTTTTTATTTTATTAATAATTAATTATGTTAGAATTATTTCAGTTGCACAACAACAAAAAAAACGATATTCTTTGTTTGTGTGCGATGAATTTATAACTTGAAAAACACTCAAACTCGCCAAAACTACCACAAACAAATAATGGTACTACTCAATGAATTTTATCCCACTGAACAGGATGTTTGATCGCATAAACAGATCGAGAGAGAGCTCAGATGGTGAGTTCTTCCAGAGTTTGATATTAAGCGGAGAGTTTATTACTAAACTAATTATTGCGGGGTTGATTGCGTCAATAAACGAGGATCCGGACCGTCACAGGTATCGCATCACATATAACTTAGTAAGAGGAAACTCCATTGGTGAATGGGTTAATACTTTTGAAGAAGCCATAACAGGACCGGCTGCACAGTTTATAGACAGTAACGCACAATCGGACTTATTTGAATTAACAAAGAAAGTTAATTCATCTAACTGGCAATACAGTGCTGTAGAAAATATTTGGCTTGCATCAAATACTTTAATCAACAACCTTGAACAAAAACGCCCAAAATATTCGTTACGCGATTGGATCTCTTTTTTTGTTCGCTTTCGAAACAAAACCAGAGGTCATGGAGCACAATTAGAATCGGATTGCAGCGAAGCAGCAAATCATTTATTCAGATCGTTAACCTTCGTTGCGGAAAATTTTGCCATATTCAAGCGCAGCTGGTCTTATTTGCATCAAAATTTATCTGGAAAATACAGAATAAGCTACTTAGGTGACACAAAAAACGATAAGTTCGAAGAACTAAAGAAAAAAACCAACGAGAAATACAATAATGGAATATATATAGCATTCTCAGAACCAAAACAAGTCGACATGCTGTTATCTAATGCTGACTTAACAGATTTTTTTTGTGCAAACGGAGGTTTTTCAGACAATGGGTATGAATTATTGTCATACATCACTGGAAAAGCAGATATTGGTGACTCAAGCAAATACTTAACACCAATCACTCCTTTGCCATCGGCAGAAACTGAAGGCCTAGGAATTCTTGACATTCAAAATAATGTATTTGGAAATTTGCCATCACTTTCTAAGGGTTATGTTAATCGGGCACAATTAGAATCTAAACTGTATGATGTTTTAACGGATGATCATCACCCGATTATTACATTACATGGAACAGGTGGAATTGGAAAAACCCAGCTAGCACTGACAGTTCTTCATAGCATTTCTAAATCTGAAAGATTTTCAGTAATTATATGGTTTAGTGCTCGAGATATTGACTTACTACCTATAGGACCGAAACCTGTAAAAGCGCATATTATTGATACACAAAGCATATCAAAAGAATATATAAGATTAATCGGACATCACAAAACAGACATCAAGGAGAGTGACTTTCTTAGCTCTCAGATGACAAACTCAAACATTGGTCCGACATTATTCGTCTTCGACAATTTTGAGACTGTAAAACAACCTAATGAAGTATTCCAATGGATAGACGCCTGCATTCGACATCCCAACAAAATTCTTATCACAACCAGAAACAGAGAGTTTAATGGAGATTTTCAAGTTAAGGTATCGGGAATGGAAGAAGATGAGAGTTATACATTAATCGATACCACATCAACATCTTTAAATATACACCATTTAATTAATTCAGAATACAGAGAACTACTTTATAAAGAATCTGAAGGACATCCATACGTAATTAAAATACTTCTTGGTGAAGCTGCCAAAAGTAGAACACTCGCAAAACCTGGGAGAATTATTGCAGATAAAGATAAAGTTCTCACAGCTCTTTTTGAAAGAAGCTATAATCAACTTTCATCAGGTGCAAAAAGAGTTTTTCTAACTTTATGTCGTTGGAAGTCTGTAATTCCTTTAGTTGCACTAAAAGCAGTTCTATTGAGGTCAAATAATGAAAGATTTGATGTAGATTCTGCTGTTGATGAATTAGATAAAATGTCATTTGTAGAAATAAACAGCTCTGAGACAGACAATCAAATATTCATAGAAACACCACTTTCAGCATCACTATTTGGAAATAAGAAATTAACGTCTGATTATTATTGTAATATTGTTGAAGCGGACTTTAAGCTTTTACTTAATTTTGGATCAATACAAAAGCATGATATAAAGAGAGGTTTGGCACCTAGTATTCTAAGACTGTTGAAATTTTTGTCATCAAAAATGGAAAAAGACAACTCCCTTTATGAAGAATACAAGGAAGTGTTAGAATTTATTGCGTACAACTACCCTGAAACTTGGTTGTGGATAGCAGATCTACATGACGAATCCACTTCACCAGAAAAAACTGAAAAAACATGTAAGGCGTTAAAGTCATTTGTTGAAAATTCTGACGACACATCAAAAAAACAAAAAGCTTGGTGCAGATTAGCATTAATTTATGGAAAAAGCAATGATCGCTTGCATGAAATCCACGCATGGTCTGAATCTGCCAACACTTCATTGATGCATATAAGCGAAGCTGCTAACAATATCAATAAAATCCTACATGACAATTCTGAAATAGAAGAAGATGTTAAGGAAGTTATTGTATTAAAGGTAATAGATGCACATAACCAGTACCTCTCCGATGCAAATGGAACGCATCTTTCACGTTTAGCATGGCTATATCTAAACATAGGAAACACAGAAAAAGCAATATATTACACAAGGGAAGGGCTCAAACGTGATTCTAATAATGAACATTTAATAAAGCTATCAAACAGATTGATAATAGAGTCAGAAGAAGCGCCATAGAACAACATTGATTTATACAGTCGGCGGCCAGCCCAGTGCCCCTGAGGATGCCAACCCCAAATGGCTCAATATCCGCTCCACCACAAAATCCAGCAACGCCTCTACCGTCGTTGGACGATGATAAAAGCCGGGGGCAGCCGGCAGGATGGTGACCCCCATCTGTGCCAAAGTGAGCATGTTTTGCAAATGAATCACTGAAAAAGGGCTCTCGCGCGGCACCAGAATCAAGGGACGCCGCTCCTTGATCATCACATCCGCCGCCCGCTCCAAGAGATTATCCGACATCCCATGGGCAATAGCCGCCAAACTTCCCATCGAACAGGGACAGATCACCATCGCTCGCCCTGCCCCGCTCCCCGACGCTATCGGCGCATACCAATCATCCGTCGCATAATAGCGCACTCCTGACCACTCCTCTACACCCTCGGCCTGCAGCACTCGGCCCAACTCCTCGCGCAGCGCCAAGGGATCTCCCTCTGGCAAATGCAGATCGCACTCCTGGCGCAACACCACACGCGCTGCCGCCGAAATCAACAGATCGACCTCCTGCTGCTGCAACAACAAGGCCCGCAACAAACGCAAACCATATCTGGCTCCTGAGGCACCAGTCAGAGCCAAGGTAATATGTTGCGTGCCCATTGCCACTCACCTCTCAGACATTAAAGCGAAAGTGCATGCAATCCCCATCGCTGACCACATATTCCCGCCCTTCCAGACGAAATTTTCCCTTCTCCTTGGCCCCCTGCTCCCCTTTGCAGGCAATCATGTCGGTAAAGGCGATCACCTCGGCACGAATAAAACCACGTTGAAAATCAGAATGAATCGCCCCGGCCGCATCATAGGCGGTCGCCCCATGTTTGACAGTCCAGGCCCGCACCTCTTTGGGCCCCACCGTAAAAAAGGTCATCAAACCCAACAAATCATAAGCCTGATGCACCAGACGATCCAAACCGGACTCCTCCAACCCCAAATCTTCCAAAAAGAGTTGCCGCTCGGACACATCCAACTCACCCATTTCCGCCTCAATACGGCCACAAATGGCTACCACTCCCGCACCCTGCTGCACAGCCAAGCGACGCACGGCATCCACCATTGCATGCCCCCCCTCCTGTTGCGCCTGCAGCAACTCGCTCTCCGCCACATTGCACACATACATGACCGGTTTGCTGGTCAATAAAAAGAGATCTTTCAGCCCACCCTGCTCCTCTGCCGTCAATCCCTGCAAACGAATCGGTCTCCCCTCATTCAGCCCCTGCGCCACCTTTTGATACAACTGTTCCAGCAGTTTGGCCTCTTTTTCGCCCACTTTGGCCTTTTTGCTGATGTTCGCCAGACGCTTCTCTACCGCCGCCAAATCGGCCAACATCAACTCTGTCTCAATCACCTGGATGTCGGTTACCGGATCCACCCGCCCCTGCACATGGGTAATATCATCATCGACAAAACAGCGCACCACATGGGCCACCGCATCCACCTGACGGATATGACCCAAAAACTGGTTGCCCAACCCCTCCCCTTGACTTGCCCCCTTGACCAAACCGGCAATGTCCACAAACTCCATCACCGTGGGCACCACCCGCTGTGGCTTGGCCAACGCCACTAAAGCATCCAATCGCGGATCCCGAACTGCCACTACCCCCACATTGGGCTCAATCGTACAAAAAGGATAGTTGGCCATCTCGGCCCCGGCTGCCGTCAAGGCATTAAAAATGGTAGACTTGCCCACATTAGGCAAACCAACAATTCCACATTGCAAGGACATGGCTCTCTCTTGATCAAACGGCTGAAAGTCATTGAGAAATTCAGGAGATAGCACTCGCTCCGACTGCAGAGGAGGGCCCAGGAGAATTGTACACGCTATTCATCGCTCCTGGCAAATCTCCCTTTAGAATGAATAACAACGCCGCAGGCAACCGATCCAAAACCGGATGCAAAGAGTTGCGTTCGGCACTGTTGAAAGGAGATAACACATAATGGGCAGGCTCCACCCCGGCGGGCGGTCGGCCTATCCCTAAACGGACCCGCACAAAATCCGCCGATCCCAATACCTGCTGAATCGAGCGCAAACCGTTGTGGCCACCATGCCCACCACCACGCTTGATGCGGATTCGCCCCGCTTCCAGATCCAGATCATCATGAAAAACAATAACCTGCTCTGGCGATAACTTGAAAAAACGGGCCGCCGCCCCCACAGCATTGCCCGCCAGATTCATATAGGTCTCCGGCAACAACCAACCTACCCGCAAACCATGCGCACGCCCCTCGCCAAAACGTCCCTCAAAACGTCGGCCTGCCGCCGCCAAAGAGAGCTCTGTCGCCAGCTTCTCTACTGCCATCCAACCCAAATTATGCCGCGTCTCCCGGTATTTTTCCCCAGGATTTCCCAGTCCTACCAACAGGACTCTGTTTTCGTCACTCATGGACAACCCTCCTCCCAAGCCAGGAAGAGGGTTGCTCCCTGAGCCACTCTATGCGGATTAACCAGCAGCACCCTCATCAACCACTTCTGCACGTACTGCCACCACAGTCACAATGGTCATATCCTCTTCACCACGCGCCTCGACTCCGTCCGGCAGCTTGACATCCTGAATGTGAATCGAATGGCCGATATCCAGTTTGGCAACAGAAACCTCAATATAGTCAGGCACATTACCAGCCAAGCAGGCAATATCCAACTCGCGATGAATAATTTGCAAAATACCGCCCGCCTTCACACCAGGACACTTATCCTCACCAACCAGGTGGATCGGAATGGCAATCTCGATCTCATGGTTGGGATCAAAACGCACAAAATCCACATGTTCGGCAAGTCCGCTTAAGGGATGGACCTGATAGCCACGCATCATGACCATGTTGCGGTTGCTGCCGTCGATAACCAACTCTTGCGGATGGGTACGCAAACCGCTCTTCTCACGCGCCAACAAATCTTCCCACTCTTTGGCGTTCAGGGACAAATTGATATTTGCTTGCCCCGCACCATACAACACTGCCGGAAGAGCTCCTTCACGACGCAGCTTGCGGGCCACCCCCTTGCCGGTCCCGTAACGTGTTCTTGCATTGATCACTGCCATTGTTCTTCTCCTCTGCACGTCATCCTTATCTCTTCAGCATGAAGAGACACCCTGCACACCGGCCTCCAGGGGTGCCGGCTGTGCATTCTCTCAAACCAACCTACTCCTACACAAACAAAGAGCTTACCGACTCCTCGTCACTGATACGGCGAATCGCCTCACCCAGCAAACCGGAAACCGTATGATATTTAATCTTGCTGCTTCCTGCCGCCGCCTCTGGCTGCGCTATGGTATCGGTCACTAAAACCTGCTCCAGAATGGATGATTCGATACGCTCCACAGCCGGACCCGACAACACACCATGGGTACACACTGCCGACACCGAATGGGCTCCACGCTCCATCAGCGCCTCTGCCGCCTTGACCAAAGTGCCCGCCGTATCCACCATATCATCAACCAAAATACACTCTTTGCCTTCCACCTCTCCGATAATATGGTGCACGGCCGCCACATTGGCTGCCGGGCGCCGCTTGTCGATAATTGCCAAATCCACATCCAGGCGCTTGGCATAGGAACGGGCACGCACCACACCACCCACATCAGGAGAGATCACCATCGCATTGTTGAATCCCTGGCGGCGTACCGCCCCCAACAATACAGGCGTCGCATAGATATTATCCACCGGCATATTGAAAAAGCCCTGGATCTGACCTGCATGCAAATCCAAAGTCAAGACGCGACTCACCCCGGCTGCATCCAACAGATCGGCAACCAATTTGGCGGTGATTGGCGTTCTTCCGGCCTCTTTCCGATCCTGTCGCGAATAGCCAAAATAGGGAATAACGGCAGTGATCCGCCCAGCCGAGGCACGCCGCAAGGCATCCACCATGATCAACAACTCCATCAGATGATCATTGGCTGGCGATGAGGTGGACTGGATGACAAATACATCCCTGCCGCGAACATTTTCATCAATCTGCACAAAAATTTCCCCATCCGAAAAACGACGGATGGTCACATGCGCCAACACAACTGACAGATACTCTGCTATCCGCCGTCCCAATTCAGGATTGGAGGTGCCGGCAAAAATTTTCATTTTTTCTATAGACATTGTGCTCAACCAGAGTGTGTTGACTCCTACTGACCCAACCAGATAAAGCAGTTGACCGGCATGCCAACTTGCCGTCCCATAAACGCCAGCAACAAAATCCCGGCACGATACACCACATCCTCACCATTGGCAATGGCCTAGAGAGAAATTGATTTTTTTCAATAGAGCTGCAGCACAAAATATGACACAATCCTTTTTTTGCTTCCTCGAAAGATTCTCCAGCCCATCAACCCGCTTTTCATTGCTAAATAATGCAATATCGACAGGTGTTTGCCCTTTATCTCCTCTTGTCGGCACTCGTTGCTGAGGTGCGCAAGCGGCTCCGCTCTCCCGCCTGCCCTTTGCCGATGGGAGCTGTTTTTTTGTCGCTTCTGCTGTTGCTGCTACCCGCAACCAGTCAAGCAGAGAGCTCTCCCCCCCCTTTGATGCTCTCACCACAACTCAAAGGCATCTCTGCCACCAGCCACATCCTTATCCTGGAAGATCCCCATCGCGCTCTTACCCTGGATGAGATTCGTCTGCCCGAATATCAAAAAAAATTTCAGCCTATTGGCTCTATCAGCAGCCGTGGCATTTCTGCCTCTGCCTGGTGGGTCAGCCTGCAACTGCATAACCCAACCGACAAACCGATTCGCTGGTTGCTGCATGTTTATCATCCCACCATCGATTTTCTCGACATCAGCCACAGCGTTGACCAGCAAAACAGTACAACCTGGCACCTGGGCGATCACCGCCCCTTCAGCAATCGCCCTCTGGCCTATGAAACGCCTGTCATTCCGATAGAAACAGCCGCGCATGCCACCAGTCAACTCTATTTGCGTTATGCCTTTGAGCTTGGTGGCGCCATCGATACGGAACTGCTGATTTGGGACCACTCCTCTTTTGCCGAACATCGCGACCATTATGGTATCCTGGTCGGAGCCTATACAGGAACCCTGATCTTTATCACCCTCTACAACCTTTTTATTTTTCTCTCCACGCGCATGCGGGAGTATCTGTGGTATGTCATTTATCTTGCGGTCTATGTCATCGCCGTCCTGGCCATCTCCGGGATTGGTCATCGTTATCTCTATCCCGATTCCCTCTGGCTGACCGATCATTTTCCCACCATCATGCTCTGTTTGTCGGTGATTCTCGGCACACAATTTACCCGCGTTTTTCTCAACATACCGGTTGCTGACCCGCTCTTTAACCGACTCCTGCTCTGGTTCATGAGCGCAATGGCTCTGGCCACCGCCGCTACCATCACCCCCTGGCGTCTCATTGCTCTGCAGTTTGCTTTTCCTCTCAGCATGCTTACGTTTCTGTTGATTCTGACCAGCAGCATCCGCCTCTGGCGACAAGGTGTGCGCAAAGCCCGATGGACCACCGTTGCCTGGGGACTCCTTATTTTTGGTGTCGCCTTCAATTGGGGACGCTACTTGGGCTTTGTGCCAACCTCTCTGCTGACCCTGTGGGGCGGTCGCATTGCCAGTTGTCTGGAGGCTGCTCTGCTCTCCTTCGCCCTGGCTGACCATATCAACATCCTCCGCCAGGAAAAAGATCGGGCGGTGCAACGCGAACGAGAAACCATCCTGCGCACCAATCTCGACCTGGAACATAAAGTCCTGGAACGCACCCAGGATCTGCACCAAAACAATCAAGAGTTGGCCAAAGGACGCGAACTGCTCCGCGCCACCCTGGAAGCAACCCACGATGGCATCCTGGTGGTAGCCAGCGACGGAACCATCACCCATTGCAACCACCATTTTCTGCGCCTCTTTCACTTCCCGGCTGCCAGCCTTTTGCCTGGCAACTCCCAGCAATGGAACCAAGTCATCAGCAAACACTTGACCGATCCCTACTTGTTTGCCGACAAGCTCTCCCCCTCCTATCAACCTGTTGGTGATGATCGCAACATATTGCCCTGCAAAAATGGACAATTAATCGAATGTTACTCCGTTCCCCTGCTCAAAGAGGGATCCCGTATCGGTCGTGTCTGGAACTTTACCGATGTCACCCAACAAAAACAGTATGAGACCCAGCTTCTGCAAGCCCGACAGGAGGCAGAAGCGGCCAATCGCAGCAAAAGCATCTTTCTTGCCTCCATGAGCCATGAAATCCGTACCCCGCTCAATGGCATCCTGGGCATGGCCGAACTGCTTGCCGATCTGCCACTCCCCGAACAGGGCCGAGAATACAGCCTTACCATTTTAAGCTCCGGTCGCTCTCTGCTGCATATTCTCAACGATCTCTTGGATTATACAAAAATTGAGGCAGAAAAACTGCACCTGGAACATATCCCCCTTGATCTGCACCGCCTGCTGCATGATATTGCCGCACTTTTCCAGCAATTGGCGAAAAAAAACAGCCTGCAATTTCAACTGCACATCGATCCAGCATTGCCTGTCTGGATCCTCGGCGACCCAACCCGTTTGCGTCAGATCCTGGTCAATTTGCTGGCCAACGCCATTAAATTTACTCCGCAAGGAGAGGTAAGCCTCTCCTCCTCTCTTGTGCAGGGCAACTCTTTTACCCCACAGTTGCTCTTTACTGTCCGCGATACCGGCATCGGTATTGCCGCCGAACAATTTGACAGCATATTCCGCTCTTACGAACAGGCCAATGCCAGCACCACCAGACAATATGGCGGCACTGGACTAGGCTTGGCCATCACCCAACAACTGACGCACTTGATGGCAGGACACATCGAAGTGGCAAGCCAACTGCAGGCAGGATCTACTTTTCGGGTGATCATTCCCTGCCACTCCTGTGATCCGCCAGCAGATCTCTCTACCCCAACAGAGTCGGGACTATCCACCCTACCCATCCCCAGCAATAGCCATATCCTGGTGGTGGAAGATGACCCCATCAATAGGGCAGTGATGCGCGGCATGCTCAAACGCTGGCCCATACAGGTGACTTTTGCCCATGATGGCCGCCAGGCAATCGAATTACTGTCGCAAAACAGCTATAACCTTATCTTTATGGATTGCCAAATGCCAGAACTGGATGGCTATAGCACCTGCCGCACCCTGCGGGCCATGGAAGAGAGCCTGGGGCGTCATACCCCGGTTGTGGCCCTGACTGCCTTTGCCATGCGCGACGATCGCGAAAAATGTCTGGCTGCCGGTATGGATGACTATTTATCCAAACCTGTCTCCTGGCGGGAAATTCGCGCTGCCCTGCAACGCTGGCTATCTGCCGGGCCGTGACCGGCTTCCTGCACAGAGCAAGCGCATTGAAAATCAATAAATTATTATGGAGGTCCAGGAGGAGATTATCTCCTCCTGGTGGGTGCAGGGCAAAGCCCTGCTGAAAATGTGCGGCGTTTCACA